>USEY01000062.1 GCA_900553815.1 uncultured Bacteroides sp. | reverse complement strand
ATGCCAAAAGCAGATAAACAAGCAGGAAAAGCCAGTAATTAAGCAATCCCGGAAAGTATTCGTATCTTTTCATAAAAGAGGCTGCGGTTCGGTAAGCTAAACCTGAAAACCTCGTTTTCCGTTTGTCTCTACATTCACCTTTCATTATCTTTTCCTTCTCTACACTTGTACATGTTGACTAATATACCTAACTTTGGCACCAACAAAGAAAAACAGACGACGGAACAACAACAAACACATTATAAAATTAACCGCAAGGGACGCTATTGTCAAACTATTAATAAATTACAAGCTACTATGAAACATTTATTTTTAGGGCTGCTTGCTGCGGCGGCCGTATTTACATCTTGCAACAGCAGCAAACCCGAGTATCAGACTATCACTACCCCCACTGGCACGTGGGAATTGGTATGGGACGATGAGTTCGACTACACCGGACTGCCCGACACTACCAAGTGGAGCTATGACACCGATGGCAATGCCAGCGGCTGGGGCAATAACGAGGCACAATTCTATACCAGCGGTCGCAAAGAGAACGCCTGGGTTGCCGATGGCATGCTGACCATCACAGCCTTGAAGGAAGCTATGGGAGGCAAGCAATACACCTCTGCACGCCTGCGTACCAAAGGTAAAGGCGACTGGCTCTACGGCCGATTCGAAATCCGTGCCAAACTGCCTACCGGCAAAGGAACATGGCCAGCCATCTGGATGTTGCCCACAGACTGGGCTTATGGCGGTTGGCCTTCAAGTGGCGAAATTGACATCATGGAAAATGTAGGCTACGACCCTGATACCATCGTAGGTTCTGCTCATACAGAACTCTACAACCACGTAATGGGTACACAGAAAAATGCGCGAGTTGCCTATCCTGATTGCTACACGGCATTCCACGTCTATGCCCTGGAGTGGGAAGCTGACGAGTATCGCCTCTATGTAGATGACAACCACTACTTCACTTTCAAGAACGAAAAGAGCGGCTACAAGGCATGGCCCTTCGACAAACCTTTCCATCTCTTGCTCAACCTGGCTATCGGTGGTAACTGGGGCGGTGCACGTGGCGTAGATGACAGCCTGCTGCCACATAAGTTCTTGGTAGATTATGTGAGAGTTTATCAGAAAAAAGACGCTGCAGGCAAGTAAGCCTATTTACATGTTCTTAACCTCTAAACCTTTCTGCCCGTCAATATTGCCGGGCAGAAAGTGTTATCTTTATTATTATGAAACATTACCTCACCTATATTGTTTGCCTGCTCTGTGCACTCCCTGCTGGCGGACAAACACCTGACTATGCAGATAATCCGGCTCAGTATGTCAATCCGTTCATAGGCACTGCAAACAGCGGCAATACGCATCCTGGTGCCATTGTCCCTTGGGGCATGGTATCCGTATCACCCTTGAATGTCGACCTGCGCACTCCGGGATATCATGCTGTAGGTTATGAATATGGCCATGAGTCATTTTTTGGCTTCAGCCATGTCAATCTTAGTGGTGTAGGCAATCCTGATATGGGTAGTATTGTACTGATGCCAGCTACTACTCAAGATTCGCCCGGCATGGTTACCGAAGGTACAAGCTATAGCCATGAACATGCCGAGGCTGGATATTATACAGCCGAAGTCGGCCCCTCACATATCCGCTCCGAGGCAACCGCTACCCTTCGCAGTGGCATGATGCGCTTCATCTACCCTACTAATGTTGCTCCACGGTTATTTATCGATTTGGAGCGTGGCCTTAGCCGCAACAAAGGAGCAGTGGTGCGCATTGTGAACGACACCTTAATAGAAGGATACAAAGTTGATGGCGGATTCGGCCGTGCGCCTGAGCATCGTGTATACTTCAGTATGACCTTCAACCGCCGGCCCACCAGTTCATGTCTCTACAGCAAAGGCCAGTTACTGCCCACCCATACCCGCCGTGCAGTCGATACCAGTTTGGGAGTCTGTCTCGATTTTGAAGCGACTGACGAACCTTTGCTGGTAAAAACAGGTATATCCTATGTCAGCGTGCAAAATGCCCGCCTTAACAGACAAACCGAAAATGCAGGTTGGGACTTTGACCAAATACGGAATAAGGCATTGGACGATTGGAACCAACGGCTAGGCTGTATCCGTGTCAGTCGTGAAAATGCTGATAATCTGGTGAAGTTCTACACGGCACTCTATCACATGCTCATTCACCCGAATATTATCAGCGACGTCAATGGTGAATATCCTCTTATGGGCGAACGTCAGGGTATAGGTTGCCACAAAGACCGTCCCCGATTCTCTGTATTCTCACTATGGGACACTTACCGCAATGTACATCCCTTCCTTACCCTATGTTTTCCCTATGTACAGTCGCAGATGTTAGCTTCCATGGTCGATATGTATAAGGAAAATGGCTGGTTGCCCAAGTGGGAGATAGTTTCACACGAATCCTTCACCATGGTAGGCGACCCAGCTGTACCGGTCATTGTGGACAGTTACCTGAAAGGCATCCGCGACTTTGACTATCGCACGGCTTATGAGGCCATGCTCAAGCAAGGTGAAGTTGGTGGGAGTATGCCAAACATACTGCGTCCAGGCATCGAACCTTATCTGCGCTATGGCTATATTCCTCAGGACGACAAGGGTGAAGAGTATGTTTGGGGAAGTGTTGCTACCGCCCTTGAATACTATTTGGCCGACTGGAACATTGCCCAAATGGCCAAAGCCATGAACGACACAGTGAATGCCAGTAAGTATTTGCTGCGTTCGCAGGGCTATAGACATTATTGGGATGCAGATACCCGTTTATTACGCCCACGCATGAAAGATGGTAGTTTCATGGCTCCGTTCGACCCTCTGGCAATTAGTGGCGAGCAGGAGTGGAAGGGCAGTGGCGGTAAAGGATATGTGGAAGGTAACGCCTGGCAATATACCTGGTTTGTGCCTCATGATGTAGAAGGACTAATCACCCTCTTTGGTGGCAGCAAAGCCTTTGTCCGCGACCTGCAAACCTGCATGGACCGTGAGTATTTCACACTCTGGAACGAACCTGATATGGCCTATCCCTACCTTTTCAATTATGTACCTGGCGAAGAGTATCATACACAACGAGAGGTAGCCCGCTGCATTAATTCGTATTTCGGCATCACTCCCCATGGATTGCCTGGCAACGATGATACTGGTACTTTGTCTGCCTGGTTGGCCTTTTCCATGATGGGATTTTATCCAGATTGTCCCGGCAAACCAAGCTATGCACTTACAGTTCCCTCATTTAAAGATATAGAGATACGTACTGATAGCCGCTACTATAGTGGTAAAACCATACGCATATCGCGTCGTGGAAAAAGTGAAGGAGAACGAGTAAAGTCTCTCCGCGTTGACGGAGAACGTCAGAAACGTTTCTTCCTGAATCATTCGCAGCTGGCTGCCGGATGCAGTCTGGTATTCGATATGAAATAGTGGATTACCATCTGATGCTGACCATATTATTAACATACAGAATATTAATTTCCATATAGTAAATATCATGAAGAAGATTATCATTCCATTGTTGGCACTTACCCTATCAGGTAATACATTTGCCCAACAGAAAGACTACGGACAGAAAGCCGACTCCATCATCGCCCTGATGACGCTGGACGAGAAGATTGGACAGCTAAACATGCTGACCGGTAACTGGGAAGCCACAGGTCCCGTGTTGCAGGACGTAAACAAAAGTGAAATGCTCAAAAAGGGGCTTGTAGGCTCCATGCTCAACGTGAAAGGCAGCAAGAATACCCGTCAGTTGCAGGAACTGGCCTTGCAGGCACGGTTGCACATCCCTTTGCTTTTCGGTCAGGATGTCATTCACGGCTATCGCACGGTATTCCCCATACCACTGGCTCAGGCTGCCAGTTTCGACCGTAGTGCAGTCAAAGACGCAGCTGCTGTAGCAGCACGCGAGTCAGCTGCTGCGGGTATTCACTGGTTGTTCTCACCCATGCTCGACGTAGCACGCGACCCACGCTGGGGACGTGTAATGGAAGGACCGGGCGAAGACCCCTATATGGCTTCGGAAATAGCACGTGCTATGGTCGAGGGGTATCAGTCTGCAGGTCCCGACGGCTTGAAGATGATGGCCTGCGCCAAACACTTCGCCGCCTACAGCGGTGCTATTGGCGGACGCGACTATAACACCGTAGACGTATCCATGCAGACGTTGCACAACCTTTATCTGCCCCCATTCAAGGCTGCAGCAGAGGCAGGAGTAGCCAGCTACATGTGTTCATTCAATGAAATCAACGGTGTGCCCTCATCAGCCAACAAGTATCTGTACGACCTGCTCTACAAGGACTGGAACTTCAAAGGCCTGGTTGTGTCCGACTGGGGTTCTATCGGCGAAATGGTTGTTCATGGTTATAGCAAAGACCGCAAAATGGCTGCCGAACAAGCTTTAAATGCAGGTGTCACCATTGATATGGAAAGCTACTGCTACATTGACCATCTGAAGGCTCTTGTAGCTGAAGGCAAGGTGACAGAGGAAACGCTAAATGCCGCTGTCCGCCGAGTACTCATACAGAAGTACGAACTTGGACTGTTTGACGACCCTTTCCGCTACTGCGACCCCAAACGTGAGAAAGCCTCACTCTTGACCGATGAAAACCGAGCCACAGCTCGTGAGGTAGCCGGCAAATCTATCATTATGCTGAAGAATGAAGCAGGACTGCTGCCCTTACGCAAAGCTCCTGCCAGCATTGCAGTCATTGGCCCGCTGGCCGACTCTAAGCGTGATATGGATGGTAACTGGGTTATTCTGAGCCACGATGCCATCGCTGTAACCGTACTCGAGGCACTCAAAGAGGAGTATCCAAAGAGCCGTATTGAATATGTGAAGGGCTGCGATGTAAACAGCACAGACAAGTCTGGCTTCCAAGCTGCCATTGAAGCTGCCCGCAAGGCAGAACTCGTGGTACTGGCACTGGGCGAGACATGGGACATGAGCGGTGAAGCCAAATCACGTGGCGATATCCACCTGCCTGGTGTACAGGAAGAATTGGCACAAGCTGTCTACCAAGCCAATCCACGCAGCCTTACCTTGCTGATGGCAGGCCGCCCCATGATATTCAACGCCATCAAGGAGCAAGCTCCTGCCGTACTCTACTGTTGGTGGCTGGGCACCGAGGCCGGTCATGCAGTAACCGATGTATTGACAGGCCGCCGCAACCCCTCTGCACGCGTACCTATGTCTTTCCCGTCACACTTGGGACAAATACCCGTCTACTACAATCACAAAAACTCAGGCCGTCCGCCTGTTGACCAGGCCGGCAACTACTCTGGCCGCTACATTGACATAGACTATAAACCGGCCTATCCCTTTGGTTATGGTCTCTCCTACACCACCTTTGCCTATGACAACATCCAAGTATCTACAGCTTCCGATGGTCTGCATGTTTCCATGACCCTGCGCAACACAGGTGACTATGACGGCAACGAGCTGGTACAAGTCTATCTGCAAAAACTTTGGGGCGAGTCAACCCGTCCTGTCAAGGAGCTGAAGGCCTACGAGCAAGTGTTCCTGAAGAAAGGTGAAAGCCGTCAGGTAGAACTTACCATCCCCTACAAAGAGCTGGCTTACTATGGCCAGAATGGCTGGCAGAAAGGTGATGGCGATTATAAAGTATATGTAGGAAGAAGTGCTGCCGAAGTGGTAGACATGAAGGAGATTAGCATTGTTAATTTCTAAGTAAGATGATTTCAAATACGCTCACTATATCCAATAGTATTAATTAAATAACATACCTGTTATGAAAAAGAGGTTTATCAGCACCTTGATGGCTTTCGCATGTATGGCGACCACAGGTCTTTATGCCCAAGACAACACCCCGCTTGTCCTGCAAAATGTTTACAGTCGCAATGTCACGTCGCTCAATGGCACCTGGCAGACGATTGTTGACCCCTTCGATGCCGGCTTCTACGACTACCGGCTGGCCGAAAGCAACAACGGATTCTTCAAGAACCAGCAACCGAAAAGTCCGTCGGACCTGGTGGAGTATGATTTCAGCCTGGCCGAGCAGCTGACTGTACCGGGCGACTGGAATACGCAACGCGACGAACTGTTCTTCTACGAGGGCAGCATCTGGTACAAGAAAGATTTCAGCTACAACCGTAAGGCAGGCACCAAGGTCTACCTGTACTTTGGCGCCGTCAACTACCTGGCATACGTCTACCTGAATGGAGAGAAGCTTGGTGTGCACGAGGGCGGATTCACGCCTTTCCACTTCGACATCACCGACCGCATGAAGGATGGCAACAACTTCGTGGTAGTAAGAGTGAACAACGACCGCCGGCCCGAGAACGTGCCTACCGTGAACTCTGACTGGTGGAACTATGGCGGCATCACGCGCGACGTGCTTCTGGTGGAAACGCCCGAAACATCGGTCGACGACTATCGCCTGGAACTGGCCGCGGGCAAATACAACGAGTTGCAGGGCTACGTGCAACTGAGCAAGCCCCTTGCCGGCGAACAAGTGTCGCTGCGCATACCGGAGCTGAAGATTGACAAACAGCTGACTACCGACGAACAGGGTCGTGCCGAATTCAGCCTGAAGGCCAAGCCAGCGCTTTGGTCGCCCGAATCACCCAAACTCTACGATGTCAGCATTGCCCACGGCACAGAAGTGCTGAACGACCGCATCGGCTTCCGCCGCATCGAGACCAAGGGCAAAGACATCCTGCTCAATGGCAAGAAGGTATTCCTCCGGGGCATTTCCATCCATGAAGAAGCACCCTTCAAACAAGGCCGCGTAAGCAACGAGGCAGAATGCCGCACGCTGCTGAACTGGGCCAAGGAGTTGAACTGCAACTTTGTGCGCCTGGCCCACTATCCGCATAACGAGAAGATGGTGCGCATGGCCGAAGAGATGGGCTTCATGATTTGGTCGGAAATCCCCGTTTACTGGACCATACACTGGGATAACCCCGATACCTACCGCAACGCGCACCGTCAGCTGACTGACATGATGGACCGCGACAAGAACCGGTGCGGCATCATCATCTGGTCTGTGGCCAACGAAACACCGCACAGCGCAGCACGCGACAAGTTCCTGAGCAACCTGGCCAAGACAGTCAGAGAGAAAGACAACACACGCCTGATAAGCATGGCCATGGAAGTAAGCGGCACGGACAACAATACAAGCCGCGTGCACGACAACATGAGCAGCTACGTGGACATCATCAGCTTCAACAATTACCTGGGTTGGTATGGCGGCAAAGTGGAAGACTGTGCTACCCGCCGCTGGGACATTCCCTACGACAAGCCGTTCTTTGTCAGCGAATTTGGTGGAGGCGCCCTTTATGGCCTGCACGGCGACAAGACGCAACGCTGGACAGAGGAGTATCAGGCCGAACTATACCGCCAGACACTGGACATGTACAACCGTGTGGAAGGATTTGCCGGCACATCGCCTTGGATACTGATGGACTTCCGCTCGGCTCGCCGACAACTGCACGGCATCCAGGATTTCTTCAACCGCAAGGGTGTAGTGTCGGACAAAGGAGAGAAGAAACAGGCATTCTACGTGCTGAAGGACTTCTACAAGCAGAAGATGGAAGAACAAAAGTAAACTGTTGTTTCTGAATAGAGAGTACCATGACTCCCCATTGAGGTGCATACAAGTGCCGGAAATGGAGGTCATGGCACTTTTGTTTGTCCACGCAGCAACAGCATTGTGCCTTGGCTGCAAGCGCAGAAAAGCGGAGAGACGAGCACCGGGAGAAAACAAAATATCACCCATTACTGCATTTTAGCAGCAAAACGCCCGTTATTTCCCCATATCACTATCCTGTCACTTATTCGAAACGCATGAAATAGCGCATCATTTACCCGAAAACATACTATCTTTTACCCCAAAACTATGCCGCAAACCGACCAAAACATTGCTTTTTCTACTCTAAAAGCGGCAATCTAGCGAACTGAAACCTTGAATTTGACAGCTAAAGTCAATAGATTTATCAACTGGCGAGTTAACTGCCCGGTCGTAAAGTGCCAGATTTTACCTTTCAAGCTTCTTGTGAAGCTGTTTTTTCACTCCATTTTTTCTATTTCAAATGTAAACATTTCGCTATCGCGCTATTCAATAACAAATTACAGGAATTTGCATCCAAAAAATCGACCGACGTCTCCCCTGCTCCGAAATACGCGATTCTCAGCCGTTTGGAAATACAAAGTGTCATTTTGTCAAAGCCATTTTTGCACAAACAAAAGGCGGACTGAAAGGCTATGGCGGCATGTCCATGCTCACCATCGCTTCAGTCCGCCAAACGGAATTATTATCTGTATGCAGTCCCCGACTTACTTACCAAACAAGACCTGCCACCATTGCGACGAAGGCTTTTCGGTAATGAAGTGAGGGGCTGTCAATGCCGTGTAAGTATAGGGCACAAACTCAAACAGCTGCACCCCTATCAGCTTGTGGTCCAGCGAATAGAGGACATCGAGGCGCAAGCCGCCGCTGGTAGCCGACTGCGGTATTTCTTCTTGCGGCAATTTACCGTTTTCTATCATGTTGAGCAATGCGCCCTTGTGCTTCAAATCAAAGTACATGCTTCGCTCGGCCACCTTGCTGCCCGTAGGACGGTAAATCATCATTTGCGATTTCCAGAACAGACTGAAGCAGCCGTAGAGTATCAGTACAACGCCTATCACCAGCATCGACATGTCCAGAATGGAATCATCGGGAAACAGGAGCGTCAGCGGAAAGGCGCAGATGCCCAGTATGACCAGCCCGAGGGCCAGCAGTGTTTTCGACGTACTTCTTTGCTTGCTGATGTTGGCGTGCGAAGACGCCAGTAATATGGGATATGACATGTATAAAAGTTTTTAGAGTTAATATATAGGGAGAATGGTTTGCACACTGCATCGGGTTAGTGTACAGGGTGCAAAGAAGGGGCGAAAGGCCGACAGCCTTCGCGAATAAAAAGACAAATAAAATGGGAAGTAGGCTAAATCAGTATCTTCTTCAGGCCGTAAACGTAATAGTCTGCGGACAAGTGAAGATTGCTCGACAGGGTAGTCACATGCAATTTCTCCGACTGGGAGATGCGTGCCCCATCGTAAAGCGACAACAGTGAGAGGCAGTGCCTCAGGGAACTGATGTATTGGGCCTGGTTAGTGAGCATGATGCGCATGAGTGCCCCATAATACTGCATACCCGACGAAGCTTCGGCAGCCTCGGCCATTGGAGAGGGATAAGTGAACAAGGCAGACGAACACACGCTGTGCTCCACCTGCTGGTAGTAACCGGTAGGTATTGACTGTGCAGATTCGACAACAGGCAAATCAGTATCGGACTGGTCGGTCAACACCGCCAGCCAGCCTATCATCATGAACAGCACAATTCCTGCTATTTTCAACCATTCCCTCATAACTGTCGCAAATATACAAGATTGTCACTGAAAGCTTTCGCACTGATACATCTTTTAACGAGGTATTTAGAATATGTAACGAAGTTTTTATACTCTATTTACGGCATCCCACTTACGCAGAGTATATAAAAAACAGACATCGCTTCCCAAGGATGGGTGCGATGTCTGTATGGAGTATATGCATAGGGCGGAAATGTCCGCCACTAGATGGGTTCATGTCAGGACTGCTCAGGCCAGTTCGTCGGACGTGTATCCCTGTGGCAGGGGGCGGCAGTTGTAGCCCGATGCCATGATTTCGCCGTAAGCGCCGGCCGAACGAAGGGCGATGAAATCGCCACGGTGGACAGCGTTGAGGTCGATAGCCTTGCCAAAAACGTCGGACGACTCGCAGATGGGGCCCACTACGTCGTAAGTCTGCACAGGTTCGTCGGACGAAAGGTTCTCTATCTTATGGTAAGCCTGATAGAGGGCAGGACGTATAAGGTCGGTCATGCCGGCATCGAGTATGGCAAACTGCTTGTTGGTACCCTGCTTGACGTAGAGTACGCGGGCAATGAGCGAACCACACTGTCCTACCACGGAGCGTCCCAGCTCGAAGTGCACGGTCTGGTAAGAACGCAAGTTCAGGTGGTTGGCGTAGGTCTGGAAGTAAGCCTTGAAATCGGGCACGGGCTGACGGTTGGGGTGCGTGTAGTCAATGCCCAATCCTCCTCCCACGTTAATGTGCTCTATGCGTATGCAGCGTGCCTCCAGGCGGTCTTGCAGCTCGTTGAAGCGGTTGCACAAGGCGGTGAAGTCGCCCATGTCGAGTATCTGCGAACCTATGTGGAAATGCAACCCGATAAACTTGACGTGCTTCAAGGTGGCAGCCAGGTCAATGACGCGGTCCATGTCGGCCATGCTGATGCCAAACTTGTTCTCTGCCAATCCGGTAGTAATGTTGGCATGGGTGTGGGCACCAACATCGGGGTTGATGCGGAAAGCCACGTTGGCCACTTTGCCACGTGCGGCAGCCAGTTGGTCGATGACCTCGAGCTCGGGCACAGACTCTACGTTGAAGCAGAAGATGTTGCTGTCCAGTCCGAGGTTAATCTCCCAGTCGGCCTTGCCCACGCCTGCAAAAACTATCTTGGAGGCAGGGAAGCCGGCACGCAAGGCGGCCTGAATCTCGCCTCCGCTGACACAATCGGCCCCCAGGCCACTCTCACGGATGACGGAGAGCACCTTGGGATTGGCATTGGCCTTGACGGCGTAGTGCACACTGAAGGGATTGTCGTAGCGCCCGGCCTCATCACGAATGACGGCCAGAGTCTGCCTCAACAGTTCTACATCGTAATAATAAAAGGGCGTCTGCAACTGGCCGAAGCGGTGCAGGGGGAATGTTCCTTTCATAAGTCTCTATCCCTCCTGTATCATTCGTTGGCAAAAAGCATGTCGCTGAGCGATTGCAGAGCTTTCTTCTTGTCGCACTCACGGATGAGGAAAGAAATGTTGTAGTTGCTTCCTCCGAACGAAATCATGCGTACAGGAATGTCGCGCATAGCATCGAGTGCCTTGGCTTCGAAGCCAACGTTCTCCCACTCCAGGTCGCCTACGACGCAGATGATACACATGTCGCGGTCTACGGTAACGGTACCGTATTTCTTCAGGTCATCGAGAATCTCGTTCAGGTGCTTCACGTTGTCGATAGATACGGATACACCTACCTCTGAAGTACATATCATGTCAATGGAAGTCTGGTAGCTCTCGAAGATTTCGAATACCTTGCGCAGGAAACCGTAAGCCAGAAGCATGCGGCTTGACTTTATCTTAATGGCTGTGATGTTGTCCTTGGCTGCCACTGCCTTGATTTTACCTTTCTCTGTATCGTTAGAGATAAGAGTGCCGGGTGCTGTAGGCTCCATGGTGTTGAGCAAGCGCACAGGGATGTTGGCATACTTGGCAGGCTGTATGCACGTGGGATGCAGAATCTTGGCGCCGAAGTAAGCCAGCTCGGCAGCCTCCTCAAAGTGGAGCTGACGTACGGGTGATGTCTTGTCCACGATACGGGGGTCGTTGTTGTGCATGCCATCGATGTCGGTCCATATCTGTATTTCCTCAGCGTTAACGGCTGCTCCAATGAGTGATGCGGTGTAGTCGCTACCTCCGCGCTGCAGGTTGTCAATCTCACCGTAGGCATTGCGGCAGATGAAGCCTTGAGTAATGTAGATGTCGGCATCAGGGTGGAGTTCAAGCTGCATCTGCAACTTCTCGCGGATGTAGACGGGGTCGGGCTCGGCATTCTTGTCGGTGCGCATGTATTCCAGTGCGGGCAACAATACAGAATTAACGCCGCATTCCTGCAAGTAGTAGTTCATCATGCCGGTAGAAATGAGTTCGCCCTGAGCCAGCAACACCTTTTCCTCAAAGAGGGTAAACAGGTCTTTGGTATAAGAACGGATATAGTCGAAATGCGACTTAATAAATTCCTGTCCTTTCTGTTTGTATTCGGGTGTAGAGTAGAGTTCGTCAATGTGCTGACGATACTTGGCCTCCAGGCGGTTGATGATTTCGTTAGCGCCTTCGGGGTTCTTCTTGTACAGGTAGTCCGAGATTTCTACCAGCGTGTTTGTGGTACCCGACATGGCAGAGAGGACCACAATCTTACGTTCACCATCGGTAATCAATTTAGCGACTTCCTTCATACGTTGAGCCGAACCTACCGAGGTACCTCCAAACTTTAAAACTTTCATTTTTTCCTTTACTGTATTAATGGGTTTATAGTTACAGGGGCTGTCCCCGCCTCTCGCTTGGGCGGCCGGGAGTTGCCCGCTTTAGTTATTTGTCACTGTCAGTGTAGCCGCATAGTCTTCGACATCGCTGGCCACGGGTGTAATTCTGTGGTCTGTGCAGCAATATACCGTACCGGGGTATTCGTGCAGCAGTTGCAAGTTGTGGGTAGTCATCACCACCAAAGTGCCGCCATTGCTGAAACTGTGGAGCAGGTCGGTAATGGCGCGTCCGGTCTCCACATCAAGGTTGCCCGTAGGCTCGTCAGCCAGAATAATCTCGGGAGAGTTGAGTACGGCGCGGGCAATGACAATGCGTTGCTGCTCACCGCCCGACAATTCGTTGGGCATCTTGTAACCCTTGTTGCTCATGCCTACCAAACGCAGTACCTCAGCTATGCGGTCGCGAATCTCCGTACGGTTCTTCCAACCGGTTGCTCGCAATACGAACTCCAGATTATCGTTCACCGTGCGGTCGGTCAGCAACTGGAAGTCCTGGAAGATAATGCCCAGCCTGCGACGAAGCAAGGGGATGTGCTTACGTTTGATGCGGCGCATGTCGAAGTCCAAAACTTCAGCCTCGCCTTCTTGCACATCAAGCTCTCCGTAAAAAGTCTTCAGCAAACTGGTTTTTCCCGAACCGACCTTCCCTATCAGATAAACGAATTCGCCGGCGTGAAACTCCAGGTTCACGTCGTTCAGTACGCACAAGTCTTGCTGGTGTATCTCTACGTTCTTATATCGGATAAGGGTTTCGCTCATAGTTGTTCTTGCTATTCGGTAAGCAGGCAGGGCTGCATCAGTGTTTCTTCCAAGTAGCGCTGTGGCGCTCTTGCAGTTCGCGGCAAAGGTCTTCTATGCGATAGCCTTTGGATGTGAGAAGCACAATGAGATGATAGAGCAGGTCGGCGCCTTCGTATATGAGGCGGTCGTCCGTGCCGTTGCAGGCTTCTATCACGGTTTCTACAGCTTCCTCGCCCACTTTCTGTGCCATCTTGTTCACGCCTGAGCGGAAGAGACTGGTGGTATAGGAACCTTCGGGCATTTCCTGATGACGCTTGTCAATGAAGTCTTGCAACAACTTCAGGAACATGACAGGCTGCTCGTTGCTTTCGCCCCAACAGGTATCCGTACCCGTGTGGCACACAGGACCGGCCGGATGGACTTGGATAAGCAATGTATCGTGGTCGCAGTCTTCTTTCATGGATACAACATGCAGGTAGTTTCCACTTTCCTCGCCTTTTGTCCACAAGCGGTTCTTGGTGCGGCTGAAGAATGTCACCAGTCCGCTTTCTTGTGTCTTGTCATAGGCTTCCTTGTTCATGAAGCCCAGCATCAACACCTTTGCCGTATCGGCATCCTGGATAATGGCCGGCACGAGGCCATTCATCTTATCAAAATCCAAAGCCATCTCTTTTCTTGAGTTTATATTTATCTTTATGTATTCTTCCAATATGTTTTTGCTTACCTATTGTATGCCGGCAAGCCCTCTGGCATGACGCCTTTACACCCGCATGGGAATTCCTTGGGCGCAAAGATACAACTTTAAATCGGGAATTTTTATTTCTCCAAAGTGAAAAACACTGGCAGCCAGTGCAGCATCAGCCTTTCCCAGCAGAAAAGCATCACGAAAATGCTCCGGTGCACCGGCGCCACCCGAGGCTATGACAGGGATGGAGAGGTTATCGGCCAGTTGTGCCAATGCTTCGTTGGCATATCCTGTCTTCACTCCATCGTGGTTCATGCTGGTGAACAGAATTTCGCCTGCACCACGCTCCTGCGCCTCTCGTGTCCAAGTGAACAGTTCCTTGTCTGTCTCCACCCGTCCACCGTTCAGGTAGCACCACCAGCCCTTCTCTGTCTGCTTGGCATCAACAGCCAGTACACAGACCTGCGAACCAAAATGCGATGCAATTTCGTCAATAAGCTCCGGACGGCGTATAGCAGCGGAGTTGATGGATATTTTATCGGCACCTGCATTCAACAAGCGGTCTACATCGCTCAATTCATGAATGCCTCCTCCCACAGTAAAGGGAATGCTGATGTTGGCAGCAATACGCTTCACCAACTCAGCAAACGTCTTGCGGCCTTCGAAACTGGCTGTTATATCCAGAAAAACCAGCTCATCGGCACCCTGCTCACTGTAAGCACGCGCCAACTCTACCGGGTCACCCGCCTGACGCAGGTTGACGAAATTTGTTCCTTTCACGGTCTGCCCGTCTTTGATGTCGAGGCAGGGAATAATTCTTTTTGCTAACACAGGAATATATCTTTTTACTAATGTTCTACATTTAGCGGACTATACGACCAGTCTTACTTACTGGCCGATAAAGCCAATCGTTCCAAATCGCCCAGACTGATGCGCCCTTCATAAAGCGCCTTACCGAAAATAACGGCAGGCACACCGGCCTCATCAAGGGCATACAAGTCGTCCAGGCTTCCCACCCCACCACTGGCTATGAGATAGAGGTTAGGATGCTGCTCCAGTATTTCCTTATACAGCGGTAAGGATGGCCCTTGCAACATTCCGTCACAGCTGATATCCGTGCAGATAACCATATTCACTCCTTGGGCCACATAGTCTTGCAAAAAGCCGGTCAAGTCGCGTTGAGTTTCATCCTTCCATCCGTTGACTGCTATCTTATGATCCTTCACATCGGCTCCCAAAATGATGCGTTCCGCACCGTAAACCTTCAACCAGCGGCAAAAAGTTTCCGGTTCCTTCACTGCAATGCTTCCTCCTGTCACCATACTGGCACCACTTTCAAAGGCGATGTGCAAGTCTTCGTCTGTCTTTACCCCACCGCCAAAGTCAATCACCAACGAAGTACGCGTAGCAATCTGCTCCAACGTACGGTAATTAACTATATGATGAGAAGCAGCTCCATCCAGGTCTACCAGATGCAACCTGCGAATGCCGTGCGCCTCCAATTCCAAGGCTACTTCCAAGGGATTCTCATTATACACCTTCTTGCTCTCATAGTCACCCTGAGAAAGCCGCACACACTTACCGTCTATAATGTCTATGGCAGGAATCAGTTCTATCATACCTAAAACAGCGTATTATTGTGAATAGTTCACCTTATTATATATTATAATTCCAGAAAGTTCTTCAATATGCGCTCGCCTACACTTCCGCTCTTTTCAGGATGGAACTGGGTAGCATAGAAGTTATCCTTATGCAAAGCCGCACTGAAAGGAAGGATATAGCGGGTTTCAGCAGCCGTATGTTCATTGACCGGCACGTAATAGCTATGCACAAAATAAACATATTCTTCCTTGTCGAAGCCCTTGAACAAAGCACTGTTTGTATTCATCAACGTATTCCAACCCATGTGGGGAACTTTATCTTCATGCCGACCGGATACAAAGCGTTTCACATCGACATCAAAGATACCTAAACACCCCACACCGCCCTCTTCCGAATAGCGGCACATCAGTTGCATCCCCAGGCAAATACCCAATACAGGCTGGTGCAAGTCTTTTATCACACGGTCCAGCCCTGACGTCTGTAAGAAAGCCATGGTTGTGGCTGCCTCGCCTACACCGGGAAATATCACCCTGTCGGCACTACGCAACTCTGCCTCGTCCGACGTAATCACCGGCTCCACTCCTATACGCCTTAAAGCATAGTCTACCGAGCGTATGTTACCTGCATTGTATTTCACTACAGCTACTTTCATTGTCCAATCTCCTTAATTGAATATGACTGTTTTATTCTTGTAAGCAAGTACTTTTCTGTCTATATGTTTCTGTACAGCACGCGACAGGACTATCTTCTCCAAATCTTTTCCTTTGTTTACCAGGTCCTGCACCGTGTCCTTATGAGTAATGCGCACTACATCCTGCTCAATGATAGGCCCTGCATCCAATTCGGTTGTCACGTAATGACTGGTGGCACCGATAATCTTCACACCGCGTTCAAAAGCCGCATGATAGGGTTTAGCCCCCACAAATGCCGGCAAGAAAGAATGATGTATGTTGATGATGCGGTTAGGAAAAGCATTAATCAGCTGTTCAGACACAACCTGCATGTAGCGTGCCAGTACAATGAAATTCACCCGATGCTCGGCCAACAATGCCAGCTCTTTCTGCTCCTGCTCTGCCTTATTTTCTTTCGTGATAGGAAACAGATAGAAAGGTATACTGAAACGTTCGGCCACATGCTGAAGGTCTGGATGATTGCTTACAATCAGCGGAATCTCCACATTCCATTCACCGGCCGCATAGCGCGCCAACAGGTCGTACAAGCAATGTGACATCTTAGAAACAAAAATAGCCATTCGTGGTTTGTAGTCTGAGAAGTAAAGCTTAAAACTCATATCATACTTCTGCGCATACAGAGTAGCAAAATAGTCTTCAATCTTCTCTTGCGGAATAAGAAAGTTCTCCAATTCCCATTCCAAACGCATGAAAAAAATGTTTTCCACACGGTCTACATACTGGTCCAGGTAAACAATGTTTCCCTTGTTTACCGTTATAAAGTCGGTCACGGCAGCCAGAATGCCGGGCTGGTCGGGACAATGGAGTAGCAGTTTAGCTGTTTTCGTCATGGTTGTTCTGTTTCTAAATTATTTCTTAACGCAGAAAGCATGCCTACACTTGCTGCTTCGTGGCAGATTCTCTTCACACACTTTCCTCTTATTACAACTTTTCTATTTTAAGTTTGCAAAAATAACTATTTATTGCAAACAGAGGAGTATTTAGAACAAAAAGTTCCATACATCCTACCATTTTTAAGCGTAAAGAGTAGTATTGAGAACAATTTACAATCAAAAACACACTTTACATCATCTGTCCGCAGTGCTACTTGGCCGTCTTACCACGCCTTCCAGAACTTCTGAAAATCGTCATACCGCCCATAGCATACCAACTGGTCACCTTCCTGCATTTTGCAATTTTCGGGCAGTTCGCTGACAACTTTATGCTCTCGACAGGATATCCCTAAACAGTTCTTCACCGTTTGCTCACGTTTCAAAGCGACAATCTTCAACCTGAATTCTTCCTCCAACTTCAGTTCGTTCACAAAATAGCCTACAAACTTCTGGGGGATGGTGAATTTTACAACATAATATTCCGCATCGACCTGAAACGTCTCCATGTTGCCGCCAAACTCCAGTAAATGCACCAATCCACGAGCTGCATCAGCCTCCGGAGTCAAAATACGTTCCAACCCAAAAGCTTCAAGTACCGAACGATGCACCGGGTCAATAGCACGGGCATAAATATGCTTCACCTGTTTCTGTTTAAGCAACGCCGTCACACGGATGGAAGCACCGAAATTCTCACCAATGGCTACAATAACCACATCCACATTCTTCAGCGGCAATACCGACAAAGCCTGCTCATCGGTAGCATCTATCACAAACGAGGCTGCCACTTTGTCCTTCAAGCTCTCTACACGCGAAGTACTAATATCGGCCCCTATCACTTCATGCCCCAAAGCCGACAACTCCTCGGCCAAGACATGTCCATAGTTTCCTAAACCAATAATAATGTATTTCATACGACTCTGTTCTTAAATATCAGTTTATAATAATCTGTCCGCTAGGATATTGATACTTTATTTGCTTCTTCTGTTTCACAATGCCCAGCATCATGGTCATCAGTCCCACACGCCCCACAAACATCAGCAAAGCCACCAGCAACTTGGACGGTGTACCCAACAAGGGTGTCAGATTCAGGCTGGAACCTACCGTACTCAACGCCGAAATACACTCAAAGGTAATGGCAGTAAGAGAATGATTGGGTTCAAGCATACTAATGATAAATACAAATACAAACAGAATGAAAAATGACATGACAACCGTAGCGTTGGAACGACGGATAGAATCGGCAGACAGCTCACGTCCAAAGACTTCGACTCTCTCCGTTCCCCGCAATACTGCCCACAGGTTCAAGACAACAACTGCAAAAGCATTGACCTTAATACCACCGGCCGTAGATTGCGAAGCACCTCCAATCCACATAAGCAGCATGTAGACCATCAGCGTCTGAATGCCGAGACCTGCCAAATCAACGCTACAGAAGCCGGCCGTACGCGGACATACCGCATTGAAGAACGCCTGCGTCCACTTGTCACCCACATCCATGCCGGCAAACGAAGCATTCCACTCAAACACTGCTATCAACAAGGTACCCACAGCCAGCAATGCCACCGTAACTATCAACACGATACGCGTATTGAGATTATAAAGATGATATACTGTCCTATGTTCCCACTTCCGGGTGAGTACAAACTTCCACAAGCGTTTGGCATGAAACAACAGGATATCCTTGAAGTTGACCAAAATAGGAAAGCCTATACCACCTAATATAATAAGTAAAGAAATATAGATGTAGAGCGAATTATGCCCGGTCATCACTGCCGCATTGCCCAAATTGCCGGGCAACGTAGAAAAGCCGGCATTGCAGAAAGCTGATATGGAATGGAAAGCCGAAAAAGCCAACTCCTCGTGCATGTCCATACCGAGTGTACCGTGAATACTGCTCCAGATGGCCAGCATGCCGACGCCTTCAATGGCCAACGTAAAGAATAAGATATAGACTAAGGTAGAAAGCAGCGAATTCAGTGAATCGGAACTGACCATATCGCGCACCACCAGCTGATTGTAAATCGACGTATTGCCCATGAAGAACATAGCAAAGAAGCTGGTCAAGGTCATAACGCCAAGTCCGCCTATCTGAATCAGCAGGATAATGACCACAAAACCTGTAGGTGTAAACGTAGATGCCACATCGACCGACGTCAATCCCGTCACACACACGGCACTGGTGGAAATAAACAGCGAATCGACCCACGAAATGCCATTCACCGTACAACGCGGCAACATCAGCAGCCCTGTACCAATCAGGATAATGACCAGAAAACTGGAAGCCAGCATGAGCGAAGGATTGGTGCGACGTCCCAGAAGACGTACCAACCCGTTGGACAGGCTCAACAAAGAGAATAACAGCAACAGGATGAGTCTGAACGGTTCACCGTTGACCAGTTCCCAAAAATCAAGGACAGGTCCTTCCACTTCGGGCCGATGAAAGATAACCGGTACCAGCGTAAGGTAAAACAGTGCCGTCAATATCCAGGCAAAGCGGCTGAACGCACGCCGCGTGTCGCGATAGTCAAGAAACAAATGCGTGGTGATATCTACCAAGAATACAATCCATACACCATGATACAAGCGATGAAGTTGTGTGGCCTCCTCGGTCGAAACCGTAAATCCATGTTCATAGACCAGTCCCACTATCAATAAGATGGAAGCAATGTATGTCAAAGCCGTGACAGCTCCCAACGCCATCCGCACGTATGGCTGTATCCATTTGTTCTGATACAATAGAAATTTATGGTATAATTTCATTTCAACAACGGTTGTCTGTCAGCCAAGGGCTAAACAGTCGTTAAGGAAAGGCAAACATAGACAAATCAATCAGGATATACAAAAAATAGAAGAAAAAAGATACACATTAAAAAATATGAATGTCCGCAAACATCCAATTAGTAAATTCGATGTTTAAACTCAGCTCTA
>USEY01000061.1 GCA_900553815.1 uncultured Bacteroides sp. | reverse complement strand
ACTTCTAACAGAGCAAAGCGAAGTGATAACTTCTATAACTTCTTAACTTCCTGTGGAATATCAAATCAGAAACTTAAGTAAACCTATTTATTAGACGCGGATTGTGCGGGTAAAACAGATTTCTTTATTGCCTAATCCGCTTTACCCGCGTCTAAAAGATAAGGATAGTTCGTTTTGATACCCTCTTGGCATGCGCTGCTTAGAGCCGGCACTTGTAGAGCCGGGCCATAGCCTTTTGATACTGGTTTTCAAGCTGAAGCAGGTTGGTGCGGCTCTGATAGAGGGTGGATACTTCCACGAAGTACTCTATCATGCTGATTTGTCCGCCATCCAGTGCCTGGCGCAGGAGAGTGAGGTCCTGTTGGCGGTTGAAGGTTTCCTCGTATTCGCGGATGGACGATTGCAGCGTGCGGGCTTCTTCATAGAGCTGCCACAAGGCGGAAGAAGCCTTCAGACGGGCGTCTTCCTTCAGAAAGTCGGTACTGATGGCCTGTGTGCGGGCTGCCTTTACCTTGCCCCGGTTTTCAAAGAGGGGGAAGGAGAAGCCCACCACGATACCGTTGAGCGGATGCCCCGACTCCGTGTTGCGCCGATAGCCCAGCTCCAGTTGGGGCAGCCAGCCTTGGCGGCTTACTGACAGTTGCCTGCGTGCCACCTCGCTCTGGCTCTCCAAGGCTTGCAGGGCCGGACTGGCGGCCAGCAGCTCGTCGCACAGCTGGCTGAAGTTTTCGGGCAGGGGCATGTCGGGGTACGAGGTCAGTCCCAGTGCCTCCACCGTAGGCGTGGGATTGCCTGGCAGCGGACGGCCGGCAGTCAGGGGCATGTCGGCATTCAGTGCCTGTAGCTGGCGCATCCGGCTCTCTATGGCATTGCGGTTGAGCCGCGCCTCTGTCCTTACATTCAGCAACTCCAGGTTTATCTTGTTTGTCTCCAGGGCATTGGCGTCGCCCGTTTCCAGGCGTCGGCCGTAGTATTCGGCCATATCTTCGGCATTCTTCAGACGTTCGTCCAGCAGTTGCTGTTGCTTGCCCAGCATGATGAGCTCGAGGCATAGCTCCTTGGCCTGCAGGAGCAGTGTCTGGCGGAAGTCGGCCGCCTGCGCATCGAGCTGGCTGCCCAAGGAGCGGTTCAGTTTGTTGCGCCCTGCATAGAGGGTAGGGAAGTCGAAGCTCTGCGAAACGACCATTTCGCCTACCGTGATGTCCTTGTCCTTCGAGTCCCACAGGTGGGCATAGCTCAGCGTAGGATTGGGCAGGTTGTTGCTGGCGCGGTTCTCCAGTTTCTGGGCATCGGTCTGCTGGGCATTGGCACGCAGCTCGCGGTTGTTGATCTCTATCTGGCCCAGGATGGCTTGAATAGCCTCTCCCTGCCCCTGTCCCCATACAGTGAGGCAGGGAAGCAGGCAGAAGGCCAGGGTTATGAATAGTGAATCTTTGGTTTTCATTGTTTGTCCTTATTATGTATGAGTAAGTAGACGATGGGGATGATAAAGCCATTGAGGCCGGTAGACGTCAGCAGACCGCCCAGTATGACCTTGGCCATAGGGCTCTGTATCTCGTTGCCCGAGAGGTCGCCGCCCAGGGCCAGCGGAATAAGTGCCAAGGCACTGCTGAGTGCTGTCATCAGGATGGGGTTCAAGCGGTCGAGCGAACCTTGCATCACGCTGGCATACACCGAGTAGCCCTCCTCGCGTTGCAGATGGTTATAGTGGCTGATGAGCAACATACCATTGCGGGTGGCAATGCCGAACAAGGAGATGAAACCGATGATGGCCGGTATGCTGACCTCGCCCGTGGTAAACAGCAGCACAAACACGCCACCTATCAGTGCCAACGGCAGGTTGATGAGCACGATGGCACTCTCGCGGACGTTGTGGAATTCATAGTAAAGCAGCAGGAAGATGACCATGATGCTGAGCAGCGAGGTCAGCATCAGCGTACGGCTGGCTGCCTGCTCACTCTCGAACTGTCCGCCGTATTCCACGTGATAGCCCTCGGGCAGGGTTATCTCGCTGCCTATGCGTTGGCTGATGTCGTTGACTACGGAGCGCAGGTCGCGGTCGGCCACGTTGGCCGAGATGACAATCTTGCGCTTTACGTTCTCGCGGCTTATGCTGTTGGGTCCCATAGACGAGCGTATCTCGGCCACGTAGCTCAGGGGAACCTTCTGCCCGTCGGCCGTGTCTATCATGAGGTCTTGTAGCTTGGAGGCCTCGTCGTGCAAGTCGTGGCGCACCCGCACCACCAAGTCGAAGCTCTTGCCCTTCTCGAATACCTGCGACACGGTCTCTCCGGCCAGACAGGCATTGACGAACTCGGAGAACTGGGGCAGCGTGATGCCATACTTGGCCAGCATCTCGCGCCGGGGTTTGATGACCAGCTGCGGACGTTCTATCTGCTGCTCCACGGTGAGGTCGGCCACTCCGGGCACGTCGGCAATGGCCGCCTTTATCTCGTTGCCCAGCATGAACATGAGGTTCAAGTCGTCGCCAAAGAGCTTGATGGCTATGTTGGCCTTCGTACCGCTCAGCATGGCGTCAATGCGGTGGCTGATGGGCTGACCTATCTCGATGTTGGCGCCGGCCAGTGTGCCCAGCTTCTCTCTGACCTCACGCACCACTTCGCTGCGCGGACGGTCTTTCAGCTCGAAGGGTGCCTCAATCTCCGACCCGTTCACGCCCCGCGAATGCTCGTCCAGTTCGGCGCGACCCGTCTTGCGGGCTACCGTCTGAATCTCGGGTATGCTCAGCAGCAGTTCCTCGGCACGTCGGCCTATCTGGTCGCTCTCTTCCAGCGAAATGCCGGGCAGGGAGGAGATATTGATTGTAAACGAGCCTTCGTTGAACGACGGCAGGAACGAGCGGCCCAAGGTGAAGAAGCAGCCTAAGGCAATGAGGAAGATGACAATGGTGGAGGAGAGCACGGCACGCTTATGCTGTAAGGCTTTTTCAAGCAACTTGCCATAGCCTTCCTTCAACTTGCGGGCCACGACTGAATCGCCCCCAGAGACACTTCTGGAGGGGGTAGAGGCATCTTGCGAAACAGACACGTGTCTGTCGGCCGAACACATACATGTCTCTTCCCCCAACACTAACGTGTCTCTCTGCCCAACACTAACGTGTCTCTCTGCCGCACTTCCACCTTCCGGGTCAATACCCCCTTCTGTATGTATATCTTCTTTACTTCTTAGCAAGTACGAGCACAAGACGGGCGTCAGCGTCAGTGCCACCAGCGTGGAAGCAGCCAGGGCTGTGATGAAGGCAATGCCCAGCGGCACCAGCATGCGTCCCTCCATGCCGCTCAGGAAGAACAGGGGCACAAAGCTGACCACAATGATGAGAGTGGAGTTGAGGATAGGCATGCGCACTTCCTTGGAAGCATTGAACACTACCTGGAGCACGGGCAGTCGCCTTTCGGGTGGTAGCAGCCGGTTCTCGTGCAGGCGGCGGTAGACGTTTTCCACGTCCACAATGGCATCATCCACCAGCGACCCTATGGCAATGGCCAGACCGCCAAGGCTCATGGTATTGATGGTCAGTCCCATGTAGTGTAGCACCACGATGGCCGCTATCAGCGACAGTGGAAGTGTGACGAGGGAGATAAGGGTAGTCCTGACGTTGGCCAGGAAGAGGAAGAGCACGATGACTACGAAGATACCGCCCTCGATGAGCGACTTCTGCACGTTGCCTATGGAGCTTTCGATGAAGCGGCTCTGGCGGAAGATGTCGGTGCTGACATGTACGTCGGGCGGCAGGTTTTTCTTCAGGTCCTTCAGTGCCGCTTCCAGTTTGTCGGTCAGCTCCAGGGTGCTGGTGGCTGGCTGCTTGGTCACGGTGAGCAGCACGGCCGGTTTGCCCCGTTCGCTGGCTGTTCCAAGCTTGGGCACCTTGGCACCTATATGCACATCGGCTACGTCTTCCAGATAGATAGGAGTTGACGAGGATGCGGGACTTGTTGTCTCGTTACCTTGTCCCTTGTCCACTTTCACCACTGCCCGTCCCAGCTCCTGTGCCTGTGTGGTGGAGAGCAGTCCGCGCACGATGTATTCGTTGCCATACTCGTAGAGTACGCCGCCGTTTGCATTGAGGTTCATGCCCCGTGTGGCACCGAGCACGTCGGCCAGGGTCACACCGTAATGGCGCATGCGTTCCGGGTCGAGCTGTATCTGATATTCCTTGATGTCACCGCCCAGCACGGCCACCTGTGCCACGCCGCCTGTCGAGAGCAGGCGCGGACGGATGGTCCAGTCGGCCAGCGTGCGGAGGTCGAGCATAGAGGTGGAGTCGGCCGTGAGGCCCACTATCAGCATCTCGCCCAGGATGGACGACTGGGGACCCAGGGTAGGCTTGCCCACACCTGCGGGCAGGCTCTCGCTGACAATGGCCAGCTTCTCGCTGACAATCTGTCGTGCCAGGTAGATATCGGTGTCCCAGTCAAACTCCACCCATACCACGGAGAAGCTATGGGTGGACGATGAGCGTACGCGGCGCACGTGTGTAGCGCCATTCACGGCGGTTTCTATAGGGAAGGTGACGAGCTGTTCCACCTCTTCGGCAGCCAGTCCTCCCGCTTCGGTCATGACGACTACCGTGGGGGCTGTCAGGTCGGGAAACACGTCCACTTCCGTGTGTATGGCAGTATAAGTTCCGCCAATGAGCAACAGCATGGCGGCTATGAGTACCACGATGCGGTTGTGGAGGGAGAAGTGTATGATTTTGTTGAGCATGTTGGTTAAGTATTATAGTATGCAAGGAGGTATCAGCCCGTTTTGACGGGCTTCAGTAGGTAAAGTTCTCTACTTGCTAAGCCGGCTTGTACGGCTGCTACTGCTTTACCTCCTTTACGTACTTGTTGGGATTAGTGTTCATGACTATGTGCCGGTATTGCATTTGATGCCCCCGCCAGCTTCACCTGGTAGGCACCCTTTACTACTACCCGCTGTCCCGGCTCCAGTCCGCTGAGTATCTGCACGCGCTGGCCATTGTCGGCACCCGGGGTGACAAGCTGCTTGCGGTAGCACTCCTCATCCAGTTGCAGGTAGACGAAGTAGCTGCCCTGTTCCTCGGTCAGTGCCGTGCGGGGCAGACTGATGACGCCCTCTTGTGTGCGGCCCAGCAGGTAGACCTCCACAAAGGAGCCGGGTATCATGTCTCCGCGGTTGTCGAACTCAAAGGTGATGGGCAGGTAGTGGCTGTTCTGGTCGGTGGCCTTTCCATACGACAGCAGACGGCCGCCCAGGTCGGTCAGGGCATATACCTTATTATTATAGGGAGTACAGAAGTTGGCGGTGGCAATGGTTGGCAGGTCGGTGTAGTAGCGTTCCGACACGTCGGCCTTGAGGTAGAGCTTGCGGTTCTGCGTGATGCTTACCAGCGGCTGACCCACCTGCACATAGTCGCCTTCCTTCACCAGCAGGCTCTTGATATATCCCGCTATGGGTGCGGTGATGGTCTGTCCGCCTTCCGAGTGGTTTTTGGCCACGGCCTCATAGCTGATGCGGGCGTTCTCATACGCCTGTCTGGCCTGGGCAAACTCCTTCTCCGACACGATGCGGCTGCCCACCAGTGCTTTCATGCGTTCGTATTCTTTCTGCGCCACTTCGTAGGCCACGCGTGCCTTCTGCACAGGGTCACCCTCGGCCATGTTCTGCGAGGAAAGCACCAGCAGGGGGCTGCCCTTGCTTACGCTCATGCCTTCGGTCACGTTCCTTTTGAACGACACCACGCCGGCCACTGAGGCCACCGCCATGCTCTCGTTGCCTTGTGCGGCCATCACCTGTCCGCTGGTCTTGATGACTTGCTGGAAGCTGCCTGCCTCTACGGTGCTTACTTCCACGCCGGCCGCCTGTGCCTTGGCGGGTGGCATCACGATTTCGTTGCTGCCTTCGGCGTGTGCACCTTCTGCATGCGCGTCGCCCTCGTGGTCGTGGCTGTGGCCTTCTTCTTCGCGGGCGTGATGCTCGTGGTTGTGCCCTTCTTCGTGGGCATGCTGTTCGTGGTTGTGGGCTTCGGTGGCATGGTCGTGTCCGTCGTGCCCGTGGTCGGACTTGTCGTTGCAGGAGCACAAGGCGCACAGGGCGATGGCTCCCATGAATATCATTTTCTTCATGATGTGTATGAATTGGTTATTAGCAGAAATGTAAGGGAAGTCCCTTGCGGGGACAAAGGTAACATGCCGGGACATGCAACCCGGTTGCAAAGTGCACATATAGGCACCATGCAGTGCTTAGGCAAGCTGAGAAGGAGGCGCGCGAAGCCCTGTGGCACGGGATAGGTAGATGCCGTGCAGCGATTCTATGTAAAAAGAAAAATGTTGCTTGTTTTGCCTGTCGGGAGGCAGCAGAAGGCCTGCACAGAGGTCGTCCAGCAGAGGAATAACCCATTGGAAGTCAGGTTGCAGGTCATTGTTGGAGGTAGAGGGAGCCAGTTGGAAAAAGTTGTCGCTCACGCAGCTGGCGTCCTGGCAATTATGATGCGGCTCGGTAGCGTCCGACTGCCGTTGCTCCGTAGGAGTGTAGTCGTTCTTCAGGCACATCAGTCCGCCCGCGTGATGATGATGGGGAATGACGGGAACCATCAGCGCAATGACGCTGACGAACAGTAGCAGATAAGTTATGTATCGTCTGTTCTTCATCCCTTTATCGTGTTTGGCTCAGATACCTTTATCGGTTAGCGTGGCAAATATAAGGAGAAATCATGATTTATCCGTATCTTTGCCCCTCATTTTTTTGACAGACAGATATGATTTCAGTAGACGGACTGGCCGTGGAGTTTGGCGGCACTACTTTATTCAGTGACATTTCCTTTGTGATTAACGAGAAAGACCGCATTGCCCTCATGGGTAAGAACGGGGCGGGCAAGAGTACCTTGCTGAAGATTCTGGCGGGCGTCAGACAGCCTACCCGGGGCAAGGTGTCGGTGCCCAAGGACTGCGTGGTGGCCTACCTGCCCCAGCATCTGATGACCGAAGACGGACGCACCGTCTTCGAAGAGACCTCACAGGCCTTTGCCCATCTGCACGAGATGGAGGCCGAGATAGACCGCCTGAACAAGGAGCTGGAGATGCGTACCGACTATGAGAGCGACAGCTACATGGAGCTTATCGAACGCGTATCAGCCATGAGCGAGAAGTTCTATGCCATTGATGCCACCAACTACGAGGAAGATGTGGAGAAGACTCTGTTGGGTCTGGGCTTTGTGCGCGACGACTTCAATCGTCCTACCAGCGACTTCAGCGGCGGCTGGCGCATGCGTATTGAGCTGGCCAAGCTGCTCCTGCAGAAGCCCGATGTGCTGCTGCTCGACGAGCCTACCAACCACCTGGACATCGAGTCCATTCAGTGGCTCGAAGATTTCCTTATCAGCAGTGGAAAGGCCGTCGTTGTCATCAGCCACGACCGCAAGTTTGTGGACAACATAACTACCCGCACCATCGAAGTGACCATGGGCCGCATCTACGACTACAAGGTGAACTACTCCAAATACCTGGAGCTGCGCAAGGAACGCCGCGAACAACAGCAGAAGGCTTACGACGAGCAACAGAAGTTCATTGCCGAAACCAAGGACTTCATTGAACGCTTCAAGGGTACGTACTCCAAGACCCTGCAAGTGCAGAGCCGCGTGAAGATGCTGGAGAAGCTGGAACTGCTGGAAGTGGATGAGGAAGACACCTCGGCCCTGCGCCTCAAGTTTCCCCCGTCGCCCCGCTCGGGCAGCTACCCCGTGGTGATGGAAGGGGTAGGCAAGACCTACGGCGACCACGTGGTGTTCCGCAATGCCACGCTGACCATCGAACGCGGCGACAAGGTGGCCTTTGTGGGCAAGAACGGTGAAGGTAAGTCAACGCTGGTGAAGTGCATCATGGGCGAGATTGCCCACGAGGGCACACTGACCCTGGGTCACAACGTGCAGATAGGCTATTTCGCGCAGAACCAGGCCTCCTTGCTCGACGAGAACCTGACGGTGTTTCAGACCATCGACGATGTGGCCAAGGGTGAGATACGCAACAAGATACGCGACCTGCTGGGTGCATTCATGTTTGGCAGCCCCGAGGCCTCGATGAAGAAGGTCAAGGTGCTCTCCGGTGGCGAGCGCACCCGACTGGCCATGATAAAGCTGCTGCTCGAACCGGTGAACCTGCTCATCCTCGACGAGCCCACCAACCATCTCGACCTGAAGACCAAGGACATTCTGAAGCAGGCTCTGATGGACTTCGACGGTACCCTGATAGTGGTGAGCCACGACCGCGACTTTCTCGACGGCCTTGTGAGCAAGGTCTACGAATTCGGCAACAAGCAGGTCAAGGAACACCTCTGCGGTATCTACGAATTCCTGGAAAAGAAGAAATTAGATTCCTTGCGCGAGTTGGAGAAGAAAAACTAAATCCAAAACTTGCGTGTAAATAAATAAGATTGTTTGCAGCAGCTAGGACAGCTTCTTGCATAGTCTATCTTCCTGAAAAATTGCAGCCATTTGAGAAGTCTGTTCTCAGATGGCTTTTTTTACGTGTTTTGTTCGTTCCTGCTCCGTATCTTCTTCGTTCCTTGTTCGCTTACGGGTACCTTTGAACGAAGGAGATACGGAGCAGATACGTCTGAGGGGCGATTGGGGTAGGGTTGTAAGGCTTCAGAAACTGTACGGCGGGTATTGCGCTGGATAAATTATTATTGCTTCCGTTCGACGCTCGCCGTACATATCCATGTGTAAGTATTCTTGTATGATGTTTAAAGCTTAATCTTTTTTCTTTCCCGGCTTAATTGTTTGGGAGAATTCGGAACGGAAAACATGTCGTCTGAAGAACTGGCAAATCCGCTGTCTGATTTTTGTAACAGCTGATAAGACGTCTTGAAATAAGTATTACATTCGTTCTTTGCCATTCGCTATAAGCTGAATTGTATTATTTCTATTATCTGTCGTAGAAATTCTACTACTTATGTCCGTATTATGGTTAGTTTATAGTGGGTATGCTTCATGATTGGCTTTTATCATTCTTTTTGTTCTTTCTTTTCCGGAATTTTGTATAATGTGCTGTCAATTAGCATGTTTCTGGTTGCTTGAAATAGGACGGGCAGATACGTCGTTTATCGCTCCTATAAATAATGATGAATGTATGTTGATAAAAATTCTGCTTTAAAAAACATCTTATTCCTTTTGTTGATATAAATAAAGTCCTTATCTTTGCTGCAACCTTAGCTAGCCAGTGGGTTAGTGGGAGGTTCTTTTTTTAAGAAAGGCGTTTACCAAGACGTTGTCTTCAGACTTCGAATCTCGCAAATTTGAACCTTCATGAAGATACGGCAACGGAGACGTCCACTGGAGGTGTCGTGTCCGAACATCATGTATTGACATGTCGTTCTGTACTATAACATCTTTGGCGTGGGCTAGCTGCGTTGCTTATCCTTGAAGGTGGGCAATGCGAGAGCCTGAAGTCGGGATAAGCAGAGGTACAGACTCCCATGCCTTTTTTGTTTTATAGCCGAATCGGGGGAGGCTACAGGCAAAAAATAATATTATGAAAATATACATACCCCAGTCTGTCACTCAAGCTTTGTTGTTGATGTCGTCTGCTTTGCGTCCTTATCCGTTTTTTCGTGTGCGGGATATATATTCTGTAATCTGCTACCAAGAATATGGCTTGGTATGACATTCACTTTGTGCATTCAATAGTCTTCTTCCGGTAATGGGGGAGGCTACAGGCGATATAATAATATTATGAAGAAATACATTTTTAGGACGGCCGTTTATTCATCCTTGGCGATGTTGTGGCTCTTGTTTGCTTATTCCGGTAATATCTGTGCACAAAAAGTGCTTGGTAAATCAGAATCCATGCGCCCGGCTTGGCTTGCCAACCGTTTGCCCCGACCCACAAATGCTACTTTCCATTATCAGTTGACGGAAGCAGAGGGCAAAACGCTCGATGAGGCTCGTCAGGCATGTCTTCAGCAGCTGTCCGACTATGTGGCACATTCCTGGAAAATATCGGGAAAGTCATCAGGTGACATACAGGCCGAAGAGACCGATGGCTTGTATAAGGAAAATTCCTTGTTTACTTTTCATTATGAAGTAGATGGCGGTACAGTAGATGTGCTTGCCACCAAATACGATGAATATTGGGAACAAGTGTATTATCCAGGTGGCAGCCGTTATCGTTGCTATGCATTGTTTGGCGTGGCAGATGTGGCTGCACCCGATTTTGACCGTTTGACATTCACGCGTAAGTATGGTGCCCGTGGGCTGGTACGCTCTATGTTCATACCTGGCTGGGGGCAGATGTATAAGGGCAGTACGGTAAAAGGTGTATGTATTTTAGGCGGTGAGGCATTGTTGGCCGGTGGTATTATTGTAGCCGAGAATCTGCGTAGTTCGTATGTCAAGAAGATGCACGAACAACCCAAACACCAGCAGACCTACAACACAAAAGCTGATAATTGGGAAAATGTGCGTAACGGATTTATAGGCGCTGCCGCCGCGCTTTATGTTTATAATATTGTCGATGCCTTGGTGGCCAATGGGCGCAAGAGGGCCGTGACCGACAAGCGTGTCCGTTGCAGTATGGCGCCAGCTTTGGGTGACTGCAACGGTGTTAGTCTGGCTTTGAATTTCTAATTGCAAATTCTAATATATACATGAATAAGATGAAGAGAATAGACAAAAAAGCAGTATGGTCTATACTGTGTTGCTTGGTTGTTTCATTGCTGGTGGCTTGTGCCAAGGATGAAGTGGATACAACCGGTAGTATTTATGGCATTGTGAACGATGCTGATAATGGGGAACCTGTATCGGGAGCACATGTAGTATTGAATCCGGGTGGAAAAACTACGAACACGGGTAGCGACGGACGTTATGAGTTTTTGGATTTGGAGCCGGGACAATATACCATTCAGATTTCCAAGAATGGTTATAAGACGAATACCAAGCGTATTTCTTTCGTGGCTGGTGAGCAGGTCTCGGGCGATATGATGTTGGAACGTGGCGAGGCAAGCATCAAGCTGAATACCAATGTACTTGTTTTTGATAAGGGCGAGACCTCAAAGACCTTTGAGGTAATGAATACAGGAACGTCGGGCAGCGTGTCGTGGACGCTGACTTGTCAGGCTACGTGGTTGAGTGTGACGCCACAGAGCGGTACAACGGCTCAGGGTAAGAGTAGTGCTGTGGTGGTGAATATTGACCGCAGCAAGATTACGGAAGATGTTTCAGCCAATCTGTTGGTCGAGGCAGAAGGAGAGTCTTTGCCTTTGGAAATTCAGGTGGTGTATGGTGAAGACAGTCAGGGCGGTGGTGATGAACCTGGCGATACACAGGGTTCGTGCAAGAAGATTACTTCGTGCGACTCAGAGGTTGATGTGGAATTTCTTTCTTGTGTGAAAAACGGGAATGTTGTTGAGTTTCAATTCGCAGTGACCAACAACCGTGAAGACTGGCAGGTATGGTTTAACCGTGATGGTAGTGATGCTTTTGATGATAAGGGGAATACTTATCCGGGCTATTATACCAAGATTTATATAGGTGATACGGAGAATACTGTGACCAATGGTAATGCAGTGAGCTTCCTGAAGGGAGTAAAGACGAAGTATCGTGTAGTGATACCCAACGTGAAAGACGAGGCTTCCGAACTGCAACGTTGGGATTGGGTGATTTCCAGCTCTCAGCCTTGGATCCCGCAGGTGAAGAAGGTGGTGCTGGAAGGGGTGAAGTGGTAAAGTTTGCTGGATGAAATAGATTAATTTGATATAGACAACTTTTTTATGAAAACAATTAAATTATTGGTTGGTGTCGTTTGTGTCACTACGTGTATATCTTGTTCTTCTGGCGGAAACAGTCTGGTCGGCAATGAAATGAAGCTTATTCCGATAGCCCAAGGAGAAAAATGGGGATTCATCAATCAGAAAGGAGAATATGTGATTAATCCACAATTTAGCGAAGTAGGTTATTTTTCTGAAGGGATTGCTCCGTATTTTATAAGAAATTTCCCCGATGTTAAATCTGGTTTTATAGATGAGGAAGGAAAACGATTGCTGAGTAATGAATATGAGTATGTTACAGCATTTTCCGAAGGATGTGCCTGGGTGGTGAAAGAAGAAGATTCGCCGGAATTGATTGATAAGACAGGAAAAGTGTTGTTGAAGTATAAGAAAGGGCGTGATGTATATAGTTTTAGGGAAGGATTGGCCATTATAAAAGGTGATGGAGACAAGTATTGGGCCATTGATAAAAAAGGGAACACTGTGTTTGAGTTGCCCAAAGGATATTCCTTTAAATCAGAATTCTTTGAGGGATTTGCTGTGGTGGAAGATGATAAAGGGAACAGAGGCTATGTGAATAACAATGGTAAGGTTGTTATTAATTGCCAGTTTGAACAGGCTGAACCATTTGTAGGCGGTAAGGCTGTTGTGCGTTCCAATTGGCAGTATGGAGTAATTAATACCAAAGGCAAATATGTGATTAATCCGCAGTTCCAGTTTATGATGGCGGATGGTGACATTTATCTGATACAAATGGGAGATGCCTATGGTTGGTGCGATGATAAAGGCAAAATCATTATTAATCCACAGTTTGAGAGAGCCATGCCATTCTTTCACGCTGATTTGGCACCGGCATGTACGGACGATAAGTTCGGTTTTATTGATAGAAAAGGCAAATATGTGATTAATCCTCAATTTGATTTTGCTGATTCTTTTTATGGAGAGACCGCTCCGGTGGAAGTAAATGGTAAGTGGGGCTTGGTGAATGGAAAAGGAGAATATGTGGCGGTTCCACAGTTTGATGAGATGAAGGGACGGCAACATGTGGGCGATTCCTCTCACAGGTATCTTATCTCCCTGTATTTTAATATAGAAAATATCGTTGAATTTTTGTCCTCTCTTTTTGATGGAGATAAGTTGGATGGCATGAAGATTTCAGAGACTTCTATTGACTCTTTCCGTAAAAAATATGGCTTGGAGTATGGTGAGGAGGTTGATTTTGATTTTTCGCGCGATATGAGTTATAAGTTTATAGCTTATGGTACATTCTTTCAGGAAGTATCTGACGGCTGGTGGGGTACGGAAACAAAGTATTTGCCCGATGCCAAGCTCGATTATATTTTACTTTGTATATATCCGCGTATGGATGCTAATTCTAAGACGGATGAAATTATGGAAGGTCTGACCAATGCTTTACAGATAAAGGATGGACGCACAGCTTCGGGAATGTATATCAAATTGGAGAAATATGAAGGCCCAAAGGTAGATTATCTTCCTCTGCGACTAAGGGTTAGTGACAAGCCTATAAAGGATTGAGTGGAGAAAATATTTTTTTTGATTGAGAGACGATGTATAAGTGTAAAATGTAATAATAAGTATGATGAAAACATGTAAGTTTTTGGCTCTTCTTGTCAGTGTGGCAATATGGATGTCTTGTTCTTCGGGTGGAAACGGTCTGGTAGGTGTTGACAGTGAACTGATTGCTGTAAAACAGGGAAATAAATGGGGATTTGTTAATCATAAGGGAGAATATGTGATTAACCCGCAATTCAGTTGCGTTTCTTTCTTTACAGACGGAGTATCCGTAGTAAATATGGGAAATTATAGTGATGAAAAATTCGGATTGATAGACGAAAATGGGAAATATGTAGTAAATCCTGTGTATACGGAGGCAGCGTTATTTTCGGATGGTTGTGTCTGGATGGTAAAGCCTGACTGTGCGCCTGAATTGGTAGACAATTCGGGCAAGGTATTGTTCGCTTATAAAAAAGGACGTGAGTTTCATTCATTTCGTGAAGGATTGGCCGTTGTAGAAGGTGACGGAGGAAAAGAGTGGGTTATAGACAAATATGGAAAGACGGTGTTTGAATTGCAGGATAATTATTCTTTTGAGTCAGATTTCTTTGACGGATTAGCGGTAGTGAAAGAGCATGGTAACAGGGGGTATGTGAATAATAATGGTAAACTTGTCATTAATTGTCAGTTTGATGAGGCGAGGCCGTTTGTTAATGGCAAGGCAATTGTATGTTCAAACGGCCAATATGGTGTGATTGATAAGAATGGTAAATATGTAATTAATCCTCAATTTCAGGAAATGATAGAGGATAATGGTAAATATGTAATACAGATGGGAACACAGTTCGGCTGGTGTGATGGTAAAGGTAAGATTGTGATTAATCCTCAGTTTGATAGAGCTCTCCTTTTTGGTAATTCGGACTTAGCCCCAGTTTGCTCAGGTGATAAGTGGGGATTTATAGATAAAAATGGTAAGTATGTCATTAATCCTCAGTTTGATTATGCTTTACCCTTCAATGGAGACGTAGCTATTGTGTTACAAGGTGATAAGTTTGGCTTGATTAACAAAGATGGGAATTTTGTAGCTAATCCGCAGTTTGATGATGTTGGTAGTCCATTAGTATTGGAGAGTTTGTTTAAACGGACCGTTACTTCTCAATATTTCGATGTGGAAGGTGCTGTCAGTCATATAGCTTCATTATTTTCCGGCAATAAGTTCAATGGTATGAAAATTTCAGAAACTTCTATTAGTGTATTTCGTCAGAAATATAATTTGAGCGATAGAGCCGTTCTGGCTGAGTGCAAATATTCGCGCGATTTGGAATATACGATAACAGCCCACGGCACATTCACACAAGAAGTGTCTGACGGATGGTGGGGAACAGAAATACAGGATATACCGAATGCCAAGATTGATTATCTTTCCCTGAACATCAGTTTGTCTAAAAAGTCAAAGACCGGCGAGGTTGCCAAAGGACTTGCCAATGCTTTGCAGGTGAAAGACGGGCGTAGCGCTTCGGGAATGTATGTACAGTTTGTGCAGGATATTAATTCGTCGAATGGCGAGTTTCGTAGTCTTATCATGAACGTGAGCGATAAACCGATAAAAAAAGTGGGAAGATGAAATCTATGAAACGGATATTGTCAATACTTTTATGCCTGACCTGCCTATCGTTTGCTTTTGCCCAAAACAATGATGAAACAGTAGGTGTACGTTATTTTTATGAGGGGCGATATAGCCAGGCACTTCCTTTTCTGCAACGTGCAGCCAAGGCGGGCAGCTTAAAGGCATTGGACTGCTTGGGAGCGATGTATGGCAACGGATGGGGTGTGGAGAAGAATGAAACGATTATGCGCAATATGTTCAATCGGGCTATTCAGGCAAACTATGCGCCGTCTATGCATAAAATGGCTATTTTTGTAGACGATGCCCAAGAGAGGCTTCGTTTGCTTAAGAAAGCAGCTTCTTTGGACTACGCACTTGCATATATGACTTTAGGCGACTTTTATGAAGTCGGTTTTTGGGGAGATAATAAGCTGGAAGAGGCTAAGGAGGCTTATCTAAACGCACTCAGACTGGGGGATAATTTTGCATACAACAATTTGGGTACTGTTTATAAACGGCTCGGTGACGGTAAGAAGTCTTATGAGATGTTTATGGAAGCAATGAAGCGAGATGTCTTTGGGGAGACTTCTTTGGTTAACTTGATAGATTTGTTGTGTGACATGACGGCTGTTAGCTTTAGCAATGACTATGATAAGAATTTGGTAGAGGCAGGCAGAATATTGGATTTGTATAGGAAGACTTATCCTGAAAAGGTGAAGGAGTTGGAGGAAAAATACGGTGAGGAAATTTCCCATGGAAAAGGGCGAATTAAAATTGCTCGGGAAAATGAGGAATTTCTTAACTCGAGTTATATGCCAAAACTGAGCGAAGGTGTTGCTAATGCTGAGGATGTATTGTCTATACCAGCTTTTCAGAAGAAGGCTGTCATGTATCCTCAATACTTTGGTGATAAATTTATTATCTCTTTCAGTATGAAAGCTACCGATGTGGAACCCAAAAATGGTTTTTTGTTTTATGGTGGTGATGTTGATCATCCTAGGTTTCCACAAGCTTGTATTAAGAACAGTCAATTTAGTTTTAAATTGGGGGCAGAAACTTATTTGGCTTTACCTTTTAAGCAGTTTAAGAACGTTCAGTCTTCGCTTTTAGACGGTAACTGGCATCACATTATTTTAACTTATGATAGGGTACAAAAGAAAAAGGTAATTTATGTGGATGGCCAGTTTAAAGGGAATGAATATGTTTCAGATAATAACCACGTGTATTATATGAGACTTGTCTTTTGTGCGGGGAGCGGAGGTTTACAAATTAAGAAACTGCGTTTTTTCAGAAATAATACTCTTGACCCTATATTTGAACGTGTTATATATAAAAACGACAAATAAAATATGAAACGGATATTGTCAATACTTTTATGCCTGACCTGCCTGTCGTTTGCATTTGCTCAAAACTATGACGAAACAGTAGGTGTACGCTATTTTAATGAAGGGCAATATAGCCAGGCACTTCCTTTTCTGCAACGTGCAGCCAAGGCGGGCAGCTTAAAAGCATTGGATTGCTTGGGACAGATGTATAGCTACGGATGGGGTGTGGAGGAGAATGAAACGATTATGCGCAATATGTACAATCGGGCTATTCAGGCAAACTATGCACCGTCTATGTATCATATGGCTTTTGTCGTAGACGATGACCAAGAGATGCTTCGTTTGCTTAAGAAAGCGGCTTCTTTGGACTACGCACTTGCATATAGGACTTTAGGCGACTTTTATAGGGTCGGTTTTTGGGGAGATGATAAACAGGAAGAGGCTAAAGAGGCTTATCTAAACGCACTCAGACTGGGATTGGAGCTTGTCTATAACAACTTGGGTACTTTTTATAAAAAACTTGGTGACGGCAAGAAGTCTTATGAAATGTTTATGGAAGCAATGAAGCGAGATGTCTTTGAGGCTACTTCTTTGGTTGATTTGATAGATTTGTTGTGTGACATGACGGCTGTTAGCTTTAGCAATGACTATGATAAGAATTTGGTAGAGGCAGGCAGAATATTGGATTTGTATAGGAAGACTTATCCTGAAAAGGTGAAGGAGTTGGAGGAAAAATATGGTTATTTGATTCAAATGGGTAAGGATAATGTAGATTTTTTTAGTGCGTGCATCAAGCCTCAGCTGGGGGAAGGAAACTCTTCGGATATGCTGGATATTCCGGCACTTCAGAAGAAAGTGGTCAAGGCAAGTCAGTCCTTGGGAAACCGGTTTGTCATATCTTTCAATATGAAGGCTACTGATGTAGAGCCGAAAAATGGTTTCTTGTTCTATGCCTATTCGTTTTACTCTGGAAATATAGATAATCCTGAATTTCCACAGGTTTGTATTCTGAACAACCAACTCGCGTTTAAAGTGGGCGATGAGGTTTCCATGGATAGGCCGTTTGGGCAATTTAAAGATGTACAAGCTTCGTTGTTGGATGGAAACTGGCATCATGTTATCTTGTCTTATGACAGGTCGCAAAAGAAAAAGGCGATTTATGTGGATGGTCAATTTAAAGGTGTTGAAATGGTGTCGGACAATAAGCCATGCAGTATGTTACTTGTGTTTTGTGCCGGTAACGGAGGCTTGCAGATAAAGGATTTATGTTTCTTTAAAGGAAAGAATATTATAGGGGGACAAGAATATAGGATTTATGAAAAAACTAAATAAAATATGAAACGGATATTAGCAATATGGATATGGATAAGTTGTGCAATGGCTGTATTTGCACAGAGTTATGACGAAGAAACAGGAATTCGTCTGTATAAGAATCGTCAGTATGAGGCGGCAGTTCCTTATTTGCAAAAGGCAGCCAAAGCGGGTAGCAGTAAGGCGCAGGATTTTCTGGGCTATATGTACGAACGGGGATTAGGTGTGGACAAGAATTATCAGATAGCCATGAATCTTTATAAAAAGGCGGATGCCGCAGGTTATGGACCAGGTATGGTCAGTATCGGGCGGTTGTATGAGAATGGTTTTGGAGTGGATAAAAGTCCTGAAAAGGCATTTTCCTATTATAAAAAGGCCGCAACAATAGGGTGTGCTGAAGGGGAATACCAGTTGGGCTTATGCTATTATTATGGTTATGGCACGTCGCAAGACTACAGTCAGGCACTGGAATATCTGAAACGTAGCTCTACGGGTGGCTATGCGTATGAGAAATTGGGTGATATGTATTATTTCGGAGAAGGTACTCTTCAGAATTATGAGGAAGCAAAGGCTTGGTATACCAAAGAAAAGCCAGCTTATTACAGTGAAGGAGCTCGGATGCGTTTGGCGGTTATTTATCAGAGACTGGGGCGGGTGCGTAATTATTCGGCTGCGATAGAAGTCTTGAAAGGCTTGAATACGTATGCCGCCGATTCACTTACCAATGTACTTGTTGCAGCCAAGGAGGAAGCCGAGCGTGCAGCCAGAGTTGTTAGGGCTCCTCAGTATCCAGGCGGCTCTCAGGCCATAGTGGCATTTCTTAGAAAAAACATGAGGAAACCTTCTATTGCCATTGAGGGAGCCGGCAATGGTACTACTACCATTGAATTTATCATTGATACGGATGGTACGCTGAAGAATCCGGTATATACAAGGCGTTGCAATGTACGCGTTGATGAAGAAGTAATGCGTCTGACTAAAATGCTTCGAGGATGGTCGCCTGCCACCAAAGGTGGCTTTCCTTGTCGGTCGCTTTGCCGGTTGTCCATGTCTATTTTCCCATCTTTTAATGCAAAAGTGGAGTTTGTAAGAGTATTGGGTAACTAATTAGAGTGATAAACAATGAGGCAAATAATTGCTATATTGTTGTGGATAAGTTGTTCCGCAACATTGTTTGCGCAGAGTTATAAGCATGATGAAGAAGAAGGTTTGAGCCTGTATAATAAACGAAAGTTTGATATTGCGCTTCATTATCTGCAAAGGGCTGCTAAGGCTGGTAGTACGAATGCACAAAAGTGTTTGGGTTATATGTATGAACATGGGTTGGGAGTGCGTAAAGATAATCAGATAGCTATAAACCTCTATAAACGGGCCGGATTGGCGCAGTCGTCGGATGAGTTGGAGTTTGAAAATGGAAAAATAAAATTGCCAATTAAGGGCAAACGCTATTTGGCGGTAGGTTCGATTGGAAACTCTATTTTGCAAGCAAGTATAATGGTAAATCAGAGTAATGGAGTTATGTTGGAGTACAACATAGATGACGGCTGGGAGGAAACCGAATATGGCAATTATGTTGACGGAAAGCTAGTGTTTGAATCGGGTTTCGAGGCCACAGTGACTGATAAAATTGAAGGAACATGGAAAGACAATGATGCCGGTTACTCGAAGATGCCTTTTGTTCTGAATTTTGTTGGAAGCGTACTTGTAGATGGTGCGTTTATTTATCCTTCTGCACCTCAGATTGCCGAAACACTGGCGATAGTAGATGATGGGGCGGAGAAGAAACCGGAAAAGAAAGAAACGAATGCGATAGAGCCTCCAGCCGTAGAGATACAGTATCTTCCGTCAACTGTAGAAGGAAAAGAAACGGTGGATGATAACCGTGTTTATGACGCGGTGGAAGAAATGCCTGCGTTCCCCGGAGGTCAGGCTGCTTTCATGAACTATCTGTCGAGCAATATGAAATATCCGAAAGATTGCCAAGAGGCTGGCATTCAGGGCAGGGTGGTTGTACAGTTTGTTATAGGCAAGGACGGACGTATAATGAATGCACGCGTCATTAAGTCTGTTCATCCTTCTCTCGACAAGGAGGCGTTGCGTGTCGTTAATTCCATGCCCCGCTGGACACCCGGCAAGCAAAAAGGAAAGCCGGTGAGTGTGACGTACACGGTGCCTCTTATGTTCAGGTTGACGTGAATTTAGAATTAGAATTTTATATGGAAGAGCTTTTGAATTAAGATTCTCCTTCCTCAAAAGCGGCAATGTTTTGCATGAAAACATTGCCGCTTTTCTATCAAAATATTGCCGGATTTGTCTTAAAACATTGCCGGAAAAATGTGGGGTAAATGCAGATGGTTATGCTCGTTGTGTTAGTATTTGTGAAATTTATTGTAGGGTTCAGGGGTCAGGGGTCACTATAGACCCCTCGACAGCTTTGTTGTGTTGTAAAAGTTTTTATATAGTATTGATTTATATGCTGTTATGTGCTTATTTGAAATGAATGGGATGGATAGAGTGAAGAGAATGTGAGAATGGATTGTCTTGTATGTGTAATGATAAATTACTATTTGAAATGTGCTCGGTTGAAATCTATATTGTCTGATTTGTTTGTCTGAAAGTATGCTTGCTTCTGATGAACAGTGTTGCTGTTCTGTAGCGTCGGGCCTCGTCTTTCCGTCCGTATCGTTTCACCGGCTTTGTTTCACCATTTATATCCTTTTGTTGTACTGCTTAAGTTTCGGATTTGACATTTCACTGGAAGTTAAGAAGTTATAGAAGTTATCACTTCGCTTTGCTCTGTTAG
>USEY01000060.1 GCA_900553815.1 uncultured Bacteroides sp. | reverse complement strand
TAGCGCACCTGCTTTGGGAGCAGGGGGTCGTGGGTTCGAATCCCGCTACCCCGACGATTGAAAATCAAGGAGTTGCCATAATGGTGACTCCTTTTTTTTATATCATACAACAAGAATCGAAGTGTAAAAGGAATGCATAATCTTACAATTATGTTTTTACATAGATTCTTTGCATGAACTAAACAGCAGTAGATTATGAAGCGAATTTATACTAAAACTGGGGATAAAGGTACTACCGGCCTGCATGGCGGTAGTCGGGTAGATAAGGATGATATACGCATAGAAACGAACGGCACTATAGACGAACTGAATGCACAAATAGGCATTGTGAGGGCGTTGCTTCACGACAGTGACGAGTGGCAGGACTTGCTTTACAGCATTCAGCTGGAGCTGATGACCGTGATGAGTCATGTGGCTACCCCACCCGGGCGCATCAATCCTAATCCATTGGGGGCTGACGAACTGGCTGGCCGTTGCGAACAGGTTATGGACGAAATGACAGCCCGACTGGAGAATCCTGGCTATTTTATCCTGCCGGGCGGCACATTGCTCTCTGCGCAGTTGCAGATGGCACGCACGATAGTCCGTCGGGCCGAGCGCCGTTTGTGGACGCTTCATCGCACCAGTCCTGTTGATGAAAGCATCATGCGCCTGTTCAACCGGCTCTCCGACCTATTTTTCATCATGGCACGCATGGCCATGCAGCGTGAGCAGTTGCCCGAAGAACACTGGAAGAAGTTTGCCTATTATCGCCGCAAAGGCTGATGGTATCGGCTGTTGCGACATGTCGAGAGGAACAGCAAGTAAGGGGCGGCAGTGATGGTAATCTGCTGCCTTTTTGCTAACTTTGTCCCCGCTTTATCATAAAAAAGAGAAGAACATCATGGAGAAACTTCATCCTATCATGTTTGCAGGCACCGGTAGCGACGTGGGGAAGAGCATCATTGCCGCAGCCTTCTGCCGTATATTCAAGCAAGACGGATATTCGCCTGCCCCATTTAAGGCACAAAATATGGCGCTCAATTCCTTTGCCACGCCCGAAGGGCTGGAGATAGGAAGGGCACAAGCCGTGCAGGCCGAAGCGGCCGGAATTGCCTGCTACACAGACATGAATCCACTGCTGCTGAAGCCGCAATCAGACCACACTTCACAGGTGGTGCTCAATGGAAAACCTATTGGCAGCCGCAGCGCCTACGAATATTACCGCAAAGAAGGAAGAGAAGAACTCAGACAGCAAGTGTGTGACGCTTACGACCGTTTGGCCACACGATACAATCCCATTGTACTGGAAGGTGCGGGTAGCATTGCCGAAATCAACCTGCGAGAGTCTGACCTGGTGAACATGCCCATGGCTCTCCACGCCGGCGCTGACGTAGTGCTGGTAGCCGATATCGACCGTGGCGGCGTATTTGCCAGCGTCTACGGCACCATCATGCTGCTTACTCCCCAAGAGCGAGCACGTATCAAGGGCATCATTATCAATAAGTTCAGAGGCGACCTACGTTTGTTTGACAGTGGTCGCCGAATGATAGAAGAGCTGTGTGGCATACCCGTACTGGGCGTGGTGCCTTTCTATAAGGACATCTACATCGAGGAGGAAGACAGCGTGTCGCTGGCTGCCAAATCCATGCAGGCCGAACAGGGAAAAGTGAATATTGCTGTAGTAATGCTGCGCCATTTGAGCAATTTCACAGACTTCAATGTACTGGAGCGCGACCCTCGTGTCCACCTTTTCTATACCAACAATGTCAACGAACTGGAGAAGGCCGACATCATCCTGATTCCCGGCTCCAAGAGCACACTGAGCGACCTGCACGAACTGCGGAAAAACGGCGTGGCGCAGGCCATCATCAATGCACACCGCAAGGGAGTGACCGTGATGGGCATCTGCGGTGGCTACCAGCTAATGGGTGAAGAAGTGTGCGACCCCGAGCATGTGGAAGGTGAATTAGAACGTCTCCCTGGCTTGGGATTGTTGCCCGTGTCGACCAGCATGTCGGGCCAGAAAGTGACTAGACAGGTGCGCTTCAAATCGGCCCAGAGCAGCAATGAACAGCCTTACGCACTGCAAGGCTACGAGATACACATGGGAGTGACCACACAGACAGGTCATGCACCTGCTTCGCCTCTCAACCTGTTGGAAGACGAAACAATGGATGGCTGCATCACGGCATCCAACTGCATGGGCACCTACATCCACGGCATTTTGGACAACCAGGAATTTATTGATTTCCTGTTGCGCCCGTTCAGCCATAAAATGGCCAACGCGCAGCACTTTGATTACCATGCATTCAAGGAGGAGCAATACGACAAGCTAGCTCAACATATCAGGCAGCATGTCAACCTGCCTCTCGTCTATCAAATACTGACCAGCCATGATTGAAGGACACGGAGACGACAGCTATAAATACAGCCGGGACATAGAGCTGAACTTCAGCTCCAACGTTTACAACCAATTGGACTTGACAGCCTTGTGGCAGCATCTAAGCCACTGCCTGACGCACACCGACCGAAAAGGACAGAATTTGCTGTCTAGTTATCCCGAGCCTGAACCTTATAGGCTGGAGCAGCAACTGGCACGCCTGGCCGGCTTGAACAAAGAAGAGGTATGCGTGACAAACGGTGCCACGGAGGCCATTTACCTGATAGCGCAGACCTTCAGGGAGACCTGCACAGCTATCTTGCAGCCCACCTTTAGCGAATACGCCGATGCTTGTCGCATGCACGCCCACAGACTGACATCGCTCTACCAGTTGCCAGCCGAGGCTGAACACTTCAAGTTGCCCACAGACGTGCGCATGCTGTGGATATGCAATCCTAACAACCCTACCGGCACCGTAATTACCCGCGATCGGCTGGAGACACTGATGGATGCCAATCCCGAGGTGTGCTTCGTCATCGACCAGTCATACGAAAGCTTCACACTGCAACCCCTCTTTAGCCCTGCCGCAGCATCCTTGCGCCCCAACGTATTGCTGCTGCACTCGCTGACCAAGCGCTATGCCTTGCCCGGCATACGATTGGGATACATCACTGGAAACGCCGGGCTGCTGAACAGGTTGCGCACCAACCGTATGCCGTGGTCGGTCAACAGCATGGCCATCGAGGCCGGACTGTTTCTCACGGCCCATCCAGAGGTGGGACGCTTCGACCTGACAGCCTGCCTGCAAGAGGCGCAACGGCTGAAACAGGCATTGGAGAAGACCGGAGGGCTGGAGGTGTGGGACACGGAGACGCACTACATGCTGGCTTGCCTGAGATATGGGAAGGCTGCTGCTTTGAAGGATTACTTGGCCGAAACACACGGCATATTGATTCGCGACGCGTCCAACTTTGAGGGATTGGACGAGCATTACTTTCGGGTGGCTTCGCAAACAGAGCTTGAGAACTGCAAGCTGGTGCAGGCCATTGCCACCTGGTTTGCCGAGTTTTGAACGACAGTTCCATTCGTGCGAACAGAACATAGTAGAGTTCTTGGCCCTCTGAGATAAAAAATCAAAAACTAATTTTGAAATGGAAGAGATTTTGTATTGTTTGACCGCCATATTCCATTATGGATTACCCTTGCTGGGGGCTTGGCTGCTCGATCGCCTGTTGGGCGACCCTGTCTGGCTTCCCCATCCGATAGTGCTCTATGGCAATATGATAGCCAAGGGCGAGCACCGGCTTAATCATGGCGGACACCGTATGCTGAAAGGAGCGCTCCTGTCGCTCTCACTAATTGTGCTGACCTATCTGATGGTATGGGGCATCGTGTCAGTAGCCGAATCCATATCTCCTGTATTGTTGCTGGTTGTGCAGATGGTTGGCATCTTCTATTGTCTGGCTGGGACAACGCTGGTGAGGGAAGTCAGAGACGTGTTCAAGGCCGTAGACCGTTCGCTGGAGGAAGGGCGGAAGCAGGTGGCGCGCATCGTGGGGCGCGATACGTCGGAGCTGTCTGCCCAGGAAGTACGCACGGCCGCCCTTGAGACGCTGGCCGAGAACCTGAGCGACGGGGTTATTGCCCCCCTCTTTTGGTACCTGCTGCTGGGATTGCCGGGCATGATGGCCTACAAGATGGTGAATACACTCGACTCGATGATAGGCTATCGCAACGAGCGTTACCGTCGCTTCGGCTGCTGGGCTGCACGCATCGACGATGTGGCCAACTACCTTCCCGCCCGCCTGACGGCCTTTCTCATGGTGGCTGTGTCGGGGCGTTGGTCGTTACTGGCTTTCGTGGCCAAGCAGGGAAGCCAGCATGCCAGCCCCAACTCGGGTTACCCGGAGGCGGCGCTGGCTGGCATTTTGGATTGTCGTTTCGGAGGACCGCACAACTATTTCGGTCAGGAAGTGTGGAAGCCGTTCATAGGTTCTAACGAACGGCCTCTGACCACTACCGACATGCGCTGCGCCGTACGCATCAACCGGGCGGCCGAGGGACGCATGATAGCGCTTGTCATTCTTCTGGGTGCTCTCCTGCAGCTTTGGCTATCCTAAAGCGGGCAGCTGCAAGGCTATCACGCCACCATAGTTTGTGAGGTGACTGAAGGCTTCTTTCGCCGAAAAGAGCCCGGCATATATCTGGGCGCAAATCAATACACCGCCATGGGCAAATAAAGCTACACGGCGATATTCTTTTTGCCGTAGTTCGTCCAAGAAGTGACTGACGCGTTGATATTGCATGGCAAAGGATTCGCCTCCCGTGGCGGCTACGTTCAGGTAGTCGGCATACCATTCTTGCAGCCGGGGGTCGTCGTTCGCGTCAAAGGGCTTCATTTCCCACTCTCCGAAGTTGATTTCCATTAGTCTTTTGTCCTGCTCGGCATCGGGATAGCTGCAAAAGGTGGCTAGTCGCGTGCAGCGTGTCAGCGGACTTGTGTACACATGGTCGAAGGGCTTGTATGCCTCCAGCGTTTGAAGTGTTCGGCGAGCTTCCTCTTCAAATGTATCCTTCAGGGGGACATCTGTCTGCCCGTAGCATACGCCCGGGGGGACGTCTACCGAAGTATGTCTAATAAGTATGATTTCCATTTTTCAAAACTGAGAGGTTGCAATTATAAATAATCGGTCAGGCTGAAGCCCCCGAACCTTACATAAACATGGCACAAGGCTGCTACGCAAAGGTAGAAAGACAGCTCGCAAAGCAAAAATGAGGCTCCGCAGCAATCGCCCGTATAGCCTTGCAACCTTTTCTTCATCAAACGGCACAGCAGCACGAAGACAAACAACGGTGCCAGCGTGGCAGGCCACAGGTTGATAGGCAGCAGGAATATCAACGGTAGCAGGCCACTGACAAAAGCGGTTATCAGTTCGCCCCGGCTCATGCAGCTATACACTACCTTGGCCTTGCTGTCAGCTTCCGGGCGGGCATAAGGCAGATAGTTGATTAGCTGCGAGGCGCAAAATTTGCTCCAGCAGTCACCGCACAATGCAATCACGCACAGCAGCGGCAGGGGTAGGCCTGTAGGCAGTTGCCAGAAGAGCAATACATAGCCTATCAAGCCTATCACACCATAGGTTCCTATGTGCGAGTCCTTCATGATGGTAAGTGTTTGTTGCCTGTTTGTACCTCCTCCAAAGCCATCGCAGAAGTCGGCTAATCCGTCCTCGTGCAAACAACCGGTGGCCAACATCCGCATGCCAATGGCCACCAGCCATGCCACCTGCAAGGGCAATACTTGGGCAGCCAGCCACAGCGAGACAGCCATAATACCTCCCGTCAACCAGCCAACCAACGGCCAATAGGGCACCACATGTTTGAAGCAATCGGCCGGCACCTGCCTGATTTTCCAGAAAGGCAGGCGGGTAAAGAAAATAAATGCAGCAAGTAACCTCATGGCTTAAAAGTATTTGGTAATGGAAGCATGGGCAAAGTTGTCCATCTCATTAATCATCCTTACAGCAGAAACAACAATTGGATATGCACAGACAGCTCCTGTCCCTTCACCCAATCTCAGCCCCAGGTTCAGCAAGGGTTTGGCACCCATGGCATCGAGCACCAGCTTGTGGCCTGTCTCATCACCACAATGGCCATAAATGGCATAGGCAGTAACCTCAGGATACAACTTGGAGGCTGCAAGCATACAGTTGGTCATGATGAAGCCGTCTACCAAAATCACCATCTTCAGCTCTGCCGCCTGCAACATGGCACCTACGGCCATAACCATTTCATAACCGCCGAAGTATCGGATAATGTCGCGTGGAGAGGCGTCGCCTTTGTAATTGTCCATGGCCTGTTTCAAAACTTCATATTTATGGCGTATGCCTGCATTATCCAGTCCACTACCTGCTCCAACGCATTTACTCAGTTCAATACCGGTAAAATAAGTCATCCACATGGAAGAAGCCGATGTGTTGGCAATACCCATCTCTCCAAAGCTGATGACATTGCATCCTTCGGCATGGCATTGTTTCACCACCTCCGCACCGCGCTCCAGGCAAAGCTCCATTTCCTCTTCGGTCATGGCAGCCTCATGCAGATAGTTTCGTGTACTCTTCCGCACCTTCATATTGATGATGCCCTGCTCGTATGGCAAGTCGTAGTCTACGCCTGCATCTACAATCTTCAGTTCAAAGCCATGCTGCCTGCACAAGAAGTTGATACCAGCTCCGCCATGCAAAAAGTTGCTGATTTGCTGCCATGTCACTTCCTTGGGCGACAGGCTTACTCCTTCTTCCACAATGCCGTGGTCTGCCGCAAAAATGATATTCTGCGGTTTGCTCAACACTGGCGACAGACTTTGTTGGATAAGACCTATCTGCAAAGCCAGTTCTTCCAGCCTTCCAAGCGAGCCTTTTGGTTTGGTTAGGTTGTTTATCTTGTCTACTAAAGATGTACGTATTGCCTCGTTAGGCAATTCAATATGAAAAGTTTTCATTGTATAATAGTATTATTAATGGTTATTGTATTTAGTTTATTTTACCGTCACAGGAATGCCACATACCATAAGTGTCACTTTGTCAGCTTTGCTGGCTATGTATTGGTTCATCCAGCCCTGCATATCAGTAAACTTGCGTTGAATCAGGTTCTCAGATGTCCCTCCCAGTCCTATTTCATTAGTAACAAAGATGAAAGTTGCGTCTTGCTTCGTGAACAGGTCAAATTCTTGTTTCGCTTCATCCAATGCTTCTTTCACTGACGACTGGTGGTCAAAGAAAAAATTGGTGCACCAAAGCGTCACACAATCTATCAATACCACACGGCCTTCTACCTTGTACTTGCTCAAATATTTGTCTTCCTCTATATTAGTCCACTCAGGCCCTCGTCTTTCTTGGTGCTTCTGCACTCTTTGGCGAAACTCTTCATCCCAAATGCGGGCTGTTGCCATATATATAGGATGCTCTGAAAGTTTAAGTGCCAGTTCCTCCGCATAACTGCTTTTTCCTGAACGTGCTCCACCTGTAATAAGTATTATCTGTTTCATATTCTTCCTTTTACATGTTGTTCCCAAACAAATTGCATTTGTCTGCTCGAGAACAAAAGCTATTGTATAATTGAATAATTAGCAAATTTACATGATAAATATAGGAGCGACAAACTTTTTAGGCATGAAAAAATATATGTGTTCTTGTTGCAGATTTATAAAAGATTTCATTACCTTTGCACCGTCTTCGACAAAAAAGCGACTCTTTTTGCGGCAGTAGCTCAGTTGGTAGAGCATCAGCTTCCCAAGCTGAGGGTCACGGGTTCGAATCCCGCTTGCCGCTCATCTGAAAATCAGATAGTTACATTGTTGACTATCTGATTTTGTCTTTTTTTATAAGTTGGTAAGTTTTGCGAAGCAGTAGAAAATGATAATTATGCTTTTTCTAAACATCACTCCTATTCCTTTCTACTCCATATCAATATTCTTTTATTAAATATGCCCAGTCTTAAGATAGTGTAGCAAAGGATATAACGGATGAAAAGAACTATGTTCGTTTGCAGAAATATTAATACTTTCTATACACCGTAATATATACCATTCGCAACTACATACCCAACTACGAAATTCAAGATTAGGTTTATACCCCTCAATAAATTTTAAAAGGAGATCCATATCAAAGTCCTGAGCCACAATACCAGCTCCATTCCTACAAGCATCAAAAGCGTTGCAATCTTGCTCCACATGTGCCGGTACCATTAATAAAGGTTTTCCAAGATACATTGCCTCGCACACCGACTCAAAACCGGCAGTAGATGCATAAGCTTTACATCCACACATATAACGCAAGAACTTCACATCATCTATCTGATGAAAACATAAGGTCGAATCATGGTGTATCTCGTCTGCCTCACCTGGCTTATCCCAAAAGAAGTGCAACGCCATTTCCCGATGTCTTTCATGCCATTTCATCACACTATCTGCAAAACCGGCATTTACCATATATCCATGAATATACTCACCATCTGTTGCCTCGCACGTCAATACTTCTCTTCTTATCAATGGTGGTACTATACGTATGTGCCTACTGGCATCATCCTCCATCTTGCAAAATGAAAGTGCCAACTTTTGTCTAGCGCCTATACACGTGAGTCTAGTGAATAAACGCAAAAGACGCAATTCTATTTTATTGCCTCTAGGAAACCTGAAATCTGGATGCAGAAATAAATACTGATGCCCTATACAAATCTGCGGCGTAGAAGGTCGATAAAGAAGATAAGTAAATCCAGCCAATAACTCATAAAAATTGATGACCAAATCTGCTTCTGTCTCTTTTATACGACTATGAATATAGCTCATACTCTTCAGATATACAGGTAGTTTCTGTAAATTATAAAGAATACTTCGAAGAATATTTGCTCGTTTATTAGCTGCTGTAGGAGCAAAATTAGGGCTATAAAAGCGTTTGATTGGTGCCTGAATATTCCTATTGAAAAATCCTGGTAAACGACGTGAATCACTTTTTCCCACCAATACTTCTACCACCTCGTGCCCATTCCTACGCAACATTTCTTCCATACTAATGGCTTGTGTGAGATGTCCACGGCCTTCTCCTTGCACAATAAACAAGATTTTCATGTTTTAGCCTCCTATAATTGACATACAAGTATTTCTTCAAAACCTTAGTTCAGGTTTCTCACTACAAAAGTGCATGTTGGATATGTCAAATATGTGTAGGACAAATTACAAATTCATAAAAACAAGTATCAACCTATCTTATGCCAAAATCTAATTTTCCAAAGTCTAATTTAGAAACTTACAAAGCTTAGGAAAAAAATTATGGCCTCTTTATAAGAGATTGAGAAAATAAAAAAGGGGCCTTACGCCCCTTTTATAAAAACAGTTTATGATAATCTTCTATAAATTTACCATTACACTTTCTAGTACTTATTCCTCGCCTGCATCTGCAGCCCGCAAAATAAATGTCGTTGCACCAATAGTAATGATGGCACCATCTTCTATTCGTACACGGTCTTTATCCTGTAAAATTTCATTATTAAGGAAAGTACCTGTCAAGCTGGGCGCATCACGCAAGGTATACACCAAGCCACCTTGCTTGTTGCGTTTGATATTGATGATACAATGTCTGCGATCCATGCTCATATCAGAAGTCTCTATAGGCACATTTATTGACGTGCCAACGCAACGTCTTCCAATAACATTGTCACCCTCACTCAAAGGCAACACCTGCTTGAAACCAAACACATTCTCTATGACACTGATGCTGCCAAACGCTTCTTTAGCAGCCGATTCATCTAGTTTTTCTTCCTTCCTAGGAGGCACTACCTTAGATTTACCAATACGAATGCTAAATTGCTTTTTGCATTGCTGACAGACAAAAACGAGCGATTGACCATCAACATATTTTGTTTCATCGAAAGTTATATAACCATCACATTTTGGGCAACGTACACGTTTCATTTAAAGAAATGATTGAAATGAGATTCTTTGGACTAAGCTATTGTTTCTTATTTTTTCAAGACCCAAGCACTTTGATATTTCTTATTTTCGCGAATGCCTGACAGTGCCTGATATGCCTCTTTTTCAGTTGCCAGTGACTGAATGCTTACCCGCATTTTTCCACCACCGATAATGGCTTGCGCACTGGCGTAGCCTTCTTTTCTTAATTGTTCAGCCATCTGCCGTGCATCTGCTTCTGTTCCTACACTAGCCACAATGATATGATATTTTTTATGTACACTCTGCGTAGAAGAAGCAGCAGGCGCCGTCTTCTTAGGCGATTCTTTCTTAATCGTAGCGGCTGGTTCATTTGAGGCAACTTTGGGTGATGCAGTGGCAGCAACCGGAGCCGCAGGAGTTGAAGTTTGTTCAGATACTTTTACCTCTTTTACCGCCACAGGTTTTCTTCTCTGTACGCGACCTGCTGATTGCTTCTTGTTTTCAGATGTCTGTTTCTCTGCAACTATATCAGAGAAAACAACTGACTGATTTTCCATTTTTTCAAACAGTTGCTCAGGGAAGAGACGCGCATAGTTCTCATGGACAATCTCCGTATTTTCTACCGGCACAGAGAACATAAACAACAATGCAATGACAGCCACAACAGCCACAGCATGCTCCCAATGAATGCGCTTAGGCGACTGATTGCGACGCGACATAGCAGCAGGCACTGCCGACACAGGTTTTACTTCGGCTGAAGCCGACACTCCCGGATGCATAACCTTCTTTTCCTGTTTCAGCACCGACAACTCTTTCATCTGGAAAGACTCAAGCGCATAGAGCGAAGGAGTAGCCAACCGATTATCGTAAGGTGTAAAATCGTAAGTGCCATGTATCGAGTATCTTAATTCGCCTATATTGGGCAACTCAACCTTACCGTCTTCATGCAGTTTATCGAGCACCTCGTCCACCTGTCTGCTTATCATCTTGGTAGCATCGGAAAAGCTCGTGGCATACACTGTCATATATGATTGAGCCAATGCACCATCATTCATCTTCATACGGGGGTTGAAACCTATCACACGCGTAGGCGGAAAAAAGGCACTCTCCTCCTCCACCCTCATAGCCGCTGTATAATAGGCAACAAAACCGCCTAAATCAGGAACAATGACACAATCATTCTCCAGCAATAAAGCTTCTATATGTTTTGCCAATTCATTCATGCTACAAAATTAATGTAATTAACGGAAATATGCCATCTTTTTTCTTATTTCTTAAAAGAAAAAAAGTAAAAAAACATCGTCCAGCGCACAATTAAGCAGGCCTTCCCTATGTTTTTTCCCAATAGAAATGCTACTTTTGTTTTCTAATAATACACACTACTTCCGATTTTTGCAACAAAAAGAAAAAGCAAAAAGTATATAATAGAAGATATATAATAAGTAGAAAGCAATATCCAGAAACGAAACAAATCATTAACTTCAAAAAACATACGCACCCGCATGAGAAAACAAATCGCCATAGGTATCATAGGCATTATTGCCACTTTAGGGCTGACCGCCTGCCGCACCAGCTCCAACTCCGTCACCTACCTACAGGATTCGGATACATCGCAGACAACCGACATGAAAGTATTGGCCGACTATCCGCTCCGAATAGCTCCTGACGACCAGCTGCAAATCACCGTGTCGGGCACGGAGCCTGATGCCGTAGCTGTATTCAACATGCCCCTGACCACCCATCAAAAAGCCGGCGAGATGATTGTTTCTTCCACTCCCGTCCTCTATACTTATCAGGTCAGCTCATCAGGCGAGATTGACTTTCCCGTCCTCGGACGTCTGAAAGTGGACGGGCTTACCACCAGTCAACTATCTGACACACTGACCAGAAGAATCGGGAAATACGTGAAATCACCCATCGTTTCTACCCGCATCAGCAATTTCAAAGTATCCGTCCTGGGTGAAGTCAACCGCCCCGGCACCCTACAAGTTACATCGGAGCGACTGTCCGTGCTCGACGCCATTGGCATGGCCGGCGACCTGACTATCCAAGGCAATCGAAAGAATGTATTGCTTGTGCGTGACAACAACGGCCGACAAGAACTGCATCGGCTCGACCTGACATCGACCAGCCTGTTTGCCTCGCCCTGCTACTACCTGCAACAAAACGATGTGCTCTACATTGAGCCCAACAAAGCCCGACAAAAAGACACCAACATCAGCCAAAACCGCCAACAAAACCTGACGCTGGTTTCTACCATCATCAGTGCCCTTTCTGTTTTGGCGTCATTGGGCATTGCATTCCTTGTAAAATAATAGAAAAACGAGTGATTGAGAGGAGAAAAATAGCACTAAATGCCAAGAATTTCCTCTCAATCATCCATTTTCAAGTATCATTTCTTCATTTCCTCGTATTCTTTTACCAATTCAAGCAAGGCGTCTCCATATTTTTCAACACCCGTCTTACCCATATAGGGTATGCGCAGCAAAGCCGCCTTGTCAGCTGGCAGGTAAGCGCAGATGCCCAAAATGGCTTTTTGCTGAATGACAGTATATACGGGCAACCCCAGCCGAAGTGCCTCTTTGTTGCGCCACTCTATCAGCCGCCTGTATAGCTCCGGGTGCTGAATGTCTGTCGGCACACTCATGTCCTTCTGTTTCTTTCCGCCCGACTTCTTCTGACCGGCTGCACCCGCAATTTCTTCGAGCGACAAAACCGCCTTTTTCTTCAAAAAAGCAGAAATATGGAAACCTTCCTCGCGCACGAAGCCCAGCAAGCCACGAGCCTGCTTGCATGCACGCGCCAGTTCTTCCCAAGCCGTCAGCAACTGCTTGCGCACTTCCTTGTTGTCCACCTGCGGCAGGTCAGCCGTCATCACCTCCTCCGTCGTGGCCAGTTCTTCGGCAAAATAAGCCGCACCGGCTTTCAGACGGCTCTGCAACAAGTCGTTATCTTCCACATCTACAGCCCCGTCCATGAGCCGCGTATATTGCAAGGCAAACTTCTGAGCCACCTGCATCACCCTTTCCTCAAACCTTCCCAGCTCTGCCTTATACGCCTCCAGCTGCTTGGGATAGAGCTTGTACAAGTGCTCATCCACCACCCTGACAAAGCGTTTCATGGCCGCCTCCAGGCTGCGAAAGCCAAACAATCCCGACACCAGCTCCAGGCAATAGCTGTGCTTCAGCGATTCAAACCTGCGCTCATCGGGCGCCGACTCGCGTGCCTGACGCGTGAAAGCATCCACAGCCTGGTCGCTGATAATGGCGCGCGCAGGTATGGGCGCACTCAGCACCAGCCCTTCCAGCGTGCGGCAACGACTTAGGGCTACGTAAGCCTGACCGTGGGCAAACGAACCGCTGACATCAATGATAGCCTTGTCGAACGTCAGGCCCTGGCTCTTGTGCACGGTGATGGCCCACGCCAGCTTCAGCGGATATTGCTTGAAGACGCCCTCCACCTCTTCCTTGATTTCTTTCGTTTCCTCGTCCAGCACATACTTGGCGTTGGCCCACTCCTCGGGTTGCAAGGCAAATGGCTCGTCGCCCTCCTTGCTCCTGACCTCTATATGATTGGCCGAAATGCTGGTCACTTCGCCTATCATGCCGTTGAAATAGCGATGGTTGCCCGACGAATCGTTCTTGACAAACATCACCTGCGCTCCCTGCTTCAGCTCCAAAGCCTGCTCCGTAGGATAAGAGTATTCAGGAAATTTTCCCTCGATGGAAGCCTGGAAGACGTATGTGCGTCCGGGCAGCTTCTCCAGCTCATAATTGTTGATGCGCTGCGCCTGATAGTTATGGGTGACCAGTTGGATATATCCATCCTCATTGGGCGAAAAATCGGGCAAATACCTGCGATTCAGCGACTCAAGCAGTGCAGCATCGCAGCGGTTTTCGCGTATGCGGTTCAGCATGTCCAGAAAAGTGGTGTCATTCTGCCTGTAGACCGTCGTCAGCTCGATGGAGCAAAATTGAGACTCCTTCAAGGCCTGGCTTGAAAAGAAATAGGGCGTATCGTAATAGTTTTTCAGCAGTTTCCATTCGTCGTCCTTCACCACCGGCGCCAGCTGTTGCAAGTCACCAATCATCAGCAACTGCACCCCGCCAAAAGGCTTGAAGCGGTCGCGATAGCGCCTCAAGATGTGGTCGACGGCATCCAGCAAGTCGGCACGCACCATGCTGATTTCGTCTATCACCAGCAAATCCATACTGCGCATGATATTGATTTTCTCCTTGCCGAAGCGGAAGCGATAGGAAGCCGACCCGTCGGCACTGAACGACGTATCGGGCACATAAGGAGCAAACGGCAACTGGAAAAAAGAATGTATCGTCACCCCGCCCGCATTGATAGCGGCAATGCCGGTAGGTGCCAGCACCACCATGCGCTTAGGGCTTCGAGCCTTGAGCAGGCGCAGGAAGGTAGTCTTACCCGTGCCCGCCTTACCTGTCAGAAACAGGTTGGTGCCTGTATTTTCGATGAACTTCCACGCCAGTTCGAGTTCAGGATTTTGTTGCATTTTATTCATATTTTTATATTATTGAAGAAGTTAGAGGGAGTTAGAGGGAGTTATCGCCCTTCGGGCTTAGGAGTTAAAGGCCGATACAAGGCTACTGACTACTTACTGCTAACCACTCACTGCCAACCGCTGATGAGAGACCACAGATGACACAGATTAAAAGCACAGATTTGCACAGCAAAAAACTTACCACTAACTACTTATCACTTATCACTCACCGCTTACCACTTATCACTCACCACTTTCCGCCCAATTTTACAGCCCAAACGCCAACCCGCCGACATACCACACGACAAAAAGCAGCATCCATGCCAACAAGATGAAGAATGAATACCGCCAAGTGTAGCGCAGCAGAGAGCCATAGGTCACGCGCTTATCATAATACTGCATATAGGCCAGCACCAGCGGCACGTAGAACATAAAGGGTGTCAGCGTGTTGGTAGCACTGTCGCCCACTCTGAAAGCCGCCTGCACCACGTCGGGCGCAATGCCTGCCTCGGCCAGCACCGGCACAAAGATGTAGGCCATGAAAGCCCACTTGGACGTAGCCGACACCCAAAACAGATTGACAAACGCCACAAACAGGATGAACAGCAGCAAGATGCCCAAGCTGCCCGCGTTGACCGACATCAGCAGGTCGGCTCCCCATACGGCCAGGCATTTGTCCAGGTGCGAATAGTTGAAGCAGGCAAACATCTGCGACGCAAAGAAAACTATCACAAAATAAGAGCCCAGCAGCCTCATGGGGCTGACAAGCCCCTCTATCACATCGCCGTCGTGCCGATAGCGTCCCGACACCAGGCCATACACCAGGCCCATCAGCCCCATGCCCAGCGAAAGCAGAAACAAAATGCTCATGATGAAGGGCGAGCGCATCAGCGTGCCATTGACACTGCGCAAGATGCCCCACGGCGAAAACGTGGCCAGCAGGATGACTGCCGCATAGGCCGCCCCCACCAGCAACGCCAACCGCCACGCCCGGCGCTCCTTGCGCGACAGCGACTTGTAGCCTTCGAAAGCAGCTGCCCCCTTATATTCGCCCAGCGACGGCAGCAGGCTGCGCCACGTCAGCACATAGACAAGCACAGCCACCAGTACCGCAGAGGCCGCAAAGAAGCAATAATTGCACAGAGGCCCCGCAGGCGAAGCCGGCAAGCCGGGCAAACCATCGGCCACCTCCTGCGTTGTGGATGACAACAGCGAGTCGAGCGTCGTAGGCAACAGATTGGCACTGTAGCCGCAGCCCACCGACACGTAGGCCACCAGGATGCCGCCTATCGGATGAAGCCCCACCGACTGAAACATCGTGGCCGCTATGGGCAGCAGGATGATGTAGCCAGCATCGCCCGCCACATTAGCCAGCACACCCAGCACCACCACCCACGCCACTACCCGGCGCGGGCTGCGGCGACGCCCCACGCCCATGCGCACACAGGCGTCAAGGAAGCCCGAATGGTTGGCCACGCCGATGCCAAACATGGCAATGATGACCAGCCCCAGCGGCTCAAAGCCCGTGAAGTTGGTCACCACGTTCCTCAGAAACCAACGGATGCCCTCCGAGCTCAGCAGGCTCTGCACACGAAGTTCCTCCCCCGTCTGCGGATGCACAACACTCAGTCCATAGACGTTGAATATCCACGACAGGAAGACCACCGCCATCGTCAGCAGGAAGAACATCGTGGCCGGATGGGGCATGCTGATTTTGTAAGAAAAACGCTTCACTCCTCGTCGGCCTCCAGTTTGTCAATATCCAGTATGCGAAGCTCCAACGCCCTCACTACCAGTCGTGTGGCGTTCACTCCTGAAATCCGTTCGTCGGATGGGAAAAGCCTGTTCACCAGGTCGTTCTGCCGCTTCTCCAGCGACTTCACGCCAAAGGGCATGCCCTTCAGGTTCGAAATCATTTCCTTCGTGTAGCCCAGTGCCAGGTGGCGCAGGAAGCGTTCGTCGTACTCGTCAATGTCATAACTGATGACAGCCTCCTGCCGCTTCTGTTCGTTCAAGACAGAGGTGCGGAAACGCTCGACAATCTTCTCCAGTATGGGGTAGTTGAACACCAGCTTCTTGCCCTCCATCACGGCCTGCACGTCCGTCTTGGTCAGCAGTTCGCCCGTCTTCAGGATGATGCCGTCGGCTCCGGCGTCGAGCACGTCCACCCACAGCTTCTCGTTCGACACCTCGCCCGTGAAAATGAGCACATGCACACCGGGATAACGCTTGAAAATGTTGCGGCAGATATCCACGCCGATGGTGGTGGAGCCTCCCAGCCCCAGGTCGAGCAACACCAGGTCGGGCACTCCCTGCTCCATCAGCGCCCAGAAGTCGCGCTCAGTCATGGCCGTGCCTATCACCTCGGCATCGGGTATCTCGTTGCGGAAAATCTCCTCCGTGCCCTTCAGCTCCAGCTTTACATCTTCTACTATTATTACCTTAAATTTCTTATTTTCCATATTATCCTATATATACGCACAGGAGGATGCGCCCCGGTGCAACGTCCGCGGCACATCCTCTTTTGTCACTATTGTTTACGCGCTCTATGCGCTTATTCCTTCAGTCAGCCTGCTTCTCGACCCATGCTCACACCAGCTTGTGGATGATGAGTCCCGAGCGGAGTTTAGGCTCAAACCAGGTAGTCTTGGGCGGCATGATGTTGCCCGTGTCGGCAATGTCCATCAGCTGCTTCATGCTGACCGGATACAATGCCAGCGCCATCTTCATCTCGCCACTGTCCACACGCTTCTTCAGCTCACCCAGGCCGCGGATGCCGCCCACAAAGTCGATGCGCTTGTCAGAGCGGAGATCCTTGATGCCCAATATCTCGTCCAGGATGAGGTTGGAAGAGATGGTCACGTCGAGCACGCCGATGGGGTCGTTGTCGTCGTAGGTGCCCGGCTTGGCAGTCAGGCTATACCACTTGCCATCCAGATAGAGCGAGAAGTTGTGCAGGGCAGCCGGACGATAGATTTCCGCGCCACGCTCTTCTACCGTGAAGTTCTTCTCCAATGCCTGGAGGAACTGTGCGGGCGTCAGGCCGTTGAGGTCTTTTACCACGCGGTTGTAGTCGATGATGGTCAGCTGGTTGGCAGGGAAGCAAACGGCCATGAAGTAGTTGTACTCCTCGTCGCCCTTGTGGTTGGGATTCTGCTTTGCCTTCTCGGCACCCACCAGTGCGGCTGCCGCACTGCGGTGATGTCCGTCGGCAATGTAGAGGGCCGGCATCTTGGCAAACTCGCGCGTGATGGCGTCGATGTCTTCCTGCTTGTCTACAATCCAGAAGGTATGTCCGAAGCCATCGTCAGGAGCCACGAAGTCATACACAGGCTTCTCGGCCGTATAGCGGGCAATGATGGCATCGAGGGTCTTATTGTCAGGATATGCGAAGAACACGGGCTCGATGTTGGCGTTGTTCACACGCACGTGCTTCATGCGGTCTTCTTCCTTGTCGCGACGGGTCAGTTCGTGCTTCTTGATGACACCGTTCATGTAGTCGGGCACGTAGGCACCCACCACCAGGCCATACTGCGTCTTGCCGTTCATGGTCTGGGCATAAATATAATAATTCTCCTTCTCGTCTTGCACCAGCCAGCCTTTGTCCTGAAACATCTGGAAGTTTTCGGCTGCTTTCTGATACACGCGCGGGTCGTGCTCGTCGGTGCCTACGGGGAAATCAATTTCGGGCTTGATGATATGATAGAGCGACATCTCGTTGCCCTCGGCCTCGGCGCGGGCTTCGTCAGAGTTCAACACGTCGTAAGGGCGCGAAGCCACTTTCTCCACCAAGTTTTGCGGCGGGCGGATGCCCTTGAATGGTTTGATTGTTGCCATGGTAAGATTTGAGGATTTATGATTTTAGATTTTAAAGTTCAGAATTATGATTTCTGAGTTATAAATGCTACGTCAAAAAGTTGAATATGACAGGAAATAGACTGTGTCAGGAAATAATACTTAATGCCTGAAAAGGCTATTTTTCAGACGCGGATAACGCGGATTTAGCGGATTTTCTCTCGTTTTTGCCTGTCAAACCCGCTCCATCCGCGTCTAAAATATCATAAGATTTCGCCTGTATGACACATTCCTTACATTACTTCTTGTTCACACGGAATTTCTCGCAACCGTCCTTCAGGAAGCCTACAATCTGCTTGGCGGCAGCAATGCCGGCATTGATGTTGGCTTCGGCTGTCTGAGCACCCATCTTCTTGGGCGTAGAGAAATAGCGGCCGGGGAATTTGGCGGCAAACTCTTCGTTGGCAGCCGGCATGATGTCGGTCATGTACTTCAGGTCGGCACGTTCTTCCATCAGCTGAATCAGTTCGGCTTCATTGATGACTTCCTTGCGGGCAGTGTTCACCAACAGACCACCCTTCGGCATGCGACCCACGAGGGCACGGTTGATGGAGTTCTTCGTCTCGGCAGTGGCGGGGATGTGCAGCGAAACGACGTCGCACCCCTCATACAATGCCTCGGCCGAGTCAACAGCCTTCACACCGTCGGCCTCAATCACTTCCTTGGGGCAGAAAGCATCGTAAGCATAGATGTCCATGCCAAAGCCTTTGGCTATGCGAGCCACGTTGCGGCCTACGTTGCCATACGCATGGATACCCAGCTTCTTGCCCTTCAGCTCTGTGCCCGACGTGCCGTTGTACATGTTGCGCACGGCCATCACCATCAGGCCGAAAGCCAGCTCGGCCACGGCATTGGAGTTCTGTCCGGGAGTATTCATTACGCACACGCCATGAGCCGTAGCGGCTTCCAGGTCTACATTGTCGTAGCCTGCACCGGCGCGTACCACAATCTTCAGCTGCTTGGCTGCCTCCAGCACCTCGGCATCGATGATGTCGCTGCGGATGATGATGGCATCGGCATCGGCCACAGCCTCCAGCAATTTGGCTTTTTCGCCATATTTTTCCAACAGAGCCAGTTCATATCCGGCTGCTTCTATTTCTTTACGGATGCCGTCAACTGCCACTTTGGCAAACGGCTTATCAGTTGCTACCAATACTTTCATGATTCTTAGTCTTAAATGGTTTGTAAAAAACATCACCACAGAAGTCCCTCTTTATGGAGTCTCACAGAGTATCAGATGTTCACGTCTCTCGCTCTGTGCGGCATCCCGCAGCCCTCTGTGGTGATGGGGTAATAATTAACTTGTCCAGTAAAGTTTTTCAGTGTGACACAGGAAGTGCTCCTTAGGCGTGCAGCTTCTCAAACTCCTGCATGCAGTCTATCAGTGCCTGTACGCTTTCCTTAGGCAGTGCGTTGTAGCACGATGCGCGGAAGCCACCTACCGAGCGGTGTCCCTTGATGCCTACCATACCCTTTTCGGTAGCAAACTTCAGGAAGTCGGCCTCCAGCTCCTTGTATTCGGGAGCCATCACGAAGCAGATGTTCATGCGCGAACGGTCTTCCTTGGCAGCCGTGCCCACAAACAGCTTGTTGCGGTCAATTTCGGCATACAGCATGTTGGCCTTCTCAATGGCGCGACGCTCCATTTCCTTCACACCGCCCTGAGCCTTAATCCAGCGCAGCGTCAGCATGGCCGAGTAGATGGGCAGCACGGGAGGCGTGTTGAACATCGAGCCGCCGTCAATGTGAGTCTGATAGTTCAGCATGGTAGGAATATAGCGCGATACCTTACCTACGGCCTCGTTCTTCACGATGACAAATGTCACACCGGCAGGAGCCAGGTTCTTCTGGGCACCACCATAGATGCAGATGTACTTCGACACGTCAACCGGACGAGAGAAGATATCAGACGACATATCGGCAATCATGGGCACGGGCGAATCCAAATCCTTCAGGATTTCCGTACCGTAGATAGTATTATTGGTCGTGATGTGGAAGTAGTCGGCATCGGCAGGGATGGTATAATCCTTGGGGATATAAGTATAGGTAGCTTCTGCCGAGCTGGCCACCTCAACGGCCTCGCCAAAGCCCTTGGCCTCTTTCAGAGCCTTCTTGGCCCATACGCCCGTATTCAGGTAGGCAGCTTTCTTCTCCAGGAAATTATAGGGAACCATGCAGAACTGGGTGCTGGCACCGCCGCCAAGGAACAATACCGAATAGCCTTCGGGGATATTAAGCAATTCCTTGAACAAAGCAACTGCCTCGTCCATCACAGCCTGAAAATCTTTAGAACGGTGGCTGATTTCCATTACGGAAAGGCCCGAGCCATTAAAGTCCAATACGCCTTTAGCTGTTTCTTCGATGACCTCGCGCGGAAGGATGGAAGGTCCTGCACTGAAATTATGCTTTTTCATTGTAACAATAGTTTTTGGTTATACGATGCTATTTATTTGTCTTTCGACATGGCGAAATTACGGAATTATTTCCGCAATAACAACCTTTTCTTATAAAATTCTACTTTTATGCCGCATTTACCTTACTTTTTAATGGTTTATACAGCTTTTATGCACCGTTTTGTTATATATATATGCCAAATGTCATGGCAAAAGAACAAAATAAAACTTCCGGCACCCCCAAATATTACAAATCGTCAAAAACAGGATAGAAAAATGACAGTTTGTTACATCTGACAATATTCACATATTATAACCCTGTCTAAAATATAACAAAATGTAAGATACAACCCTTCACTACAACTTTTGCCTGCCCACAAGAGCCGACAAACAATTCCGCCGGATATACCTAATTATATAATATGAATGTCCGCAAACATCCAATTAGTAAATTCGATGTTTAAACTCAGCTCT
>USEY01000059.1 GCA_900553815.1 uncultured Bacteroides sp. | reverse complement strand
TGCGATTATCAAAGATTTCAAAGAACGATGTTTAATTTAAAGTGCCCACTAGTGAGAAAATATATGAAATAACGGTTGATAGTAAAGGTGTCATAACAGCTTATAATTTAATAGTTTATTAGTTGGAACCAGCAGATTCTTACATGGGGGAGTGTAATATGGGTTGGCTGTAAGAACCAAAGGTAGTAAGGTGCCCGTCATTGATAAAGTATGCATCAATGGCGGGCACCTTTTTCCTACATTATTCATGCAAATGGCATTTTGTTTTTAAACAGCTTTTCTGCTTCCAGGCATATTTTTTACAATAAACAGCTGTTGTGTCATAATTCTCCTTATCTTTAGCGAGTCAAATATTTATTGTCTCAATAAGTAAGCTGACATATTTTGCTTTAAATCAATAAACTGGAAATTCAAAAACTCAAGAATCATGAGCAAACAGGATTATATCCAGGCCAACAAAGAGTGGCTGGAAGCGAAGTCGAAGGAAGAAGGTGTGAAGGCTCTTCCGAAAGGTATATTCTACAAGGTAATCAGTGAAGGGAAGAAGGACGGCAAGCACCCGACACCCCGCAGCATTGTCACGGCTCACTATACGGGATGGACCATCAACGGCAAGAAGTTTGACAGCAGCCGTGGGGGAACGCCTATTGCTTTCCGGTTGAGTGACTTGATAGAAGGTTGGATTATCGCTATGCAGCAGATGTGTGTGGGCGATAAATGGGAATTGTATATCCCTGCCGAAATGGGGTATGGCAAATTCTCACAGCCGGGCATACCCGGCGGGTCGACACTGATTTTCGAAGTGGAGCTGCTCGGCATAGCCTGACGGAGGGTTCTATGCAATTTTTTTCTGCCTATGATTGTAACATTGGGCAGATAAATAACGTCTAATAGTAAGAAGCTGAGGTTGCCAGTTGTTCCTGGTAGGATGGAGGGAACGGCTGGTAGCCTTTGTTGTTGATATAGGTTGGGTTCGGCTTTCTTCCTTTGGTATTTTTAACTACGAAACAATCGTAATAAGATAAAAATACTCTATTTTTGTTGTGCTGAGTGTGACAAAAGAGGGGTAGGGAACGACTGTTATAAATGAACAAACAAACATAGGCGGAAGCCGGCGCGACTGTGGGCAGGCTTTAGCCAAAACAATACACAAAAAGTCAATAAACGGGTGGTGCTTTTGCAAACGGGCTTGGGGACTGTTTACCGGTTCCTGCATCGTGGTAGGTTGCAGTTGGACCATCGAAAAAAACAGGAGAATGTGATGAGAACAAAAACAATGCTGCTGCTATGTATGCTGCTGATGGCGGGACTGGGAATGGCACAAAACAAGAGTGCTGCAAGTTTTTCCATAAAAGGGTTGCTGCTCGATTCGTTGACCCAAGAGGGGGAACCTTATGCTACCATTAAAATTGTGAGAAAGGAAGCACCGCAGAAGGCGGTGAAGATGCTGGTGACCGACATGCAGGGACGCTTTCAGGAGAAGCTGACGGGCACGGGGCGTTTTGTGATGACGATAACCTCCGTGGGCAGGCAGCCTGTTGTGAAGGACTTTGCGGTGAAAGCCGGTGAGAAGCTGGTGGACTTCGGCACCCTGTACATAGTGGATGCTACCAATGAACTGGGACAGGTGGAGATAGTGGCGCAGAAGCCGCTGGTGAAGGCCGACATAGACAAGATAGAGTATAGCGTGCAGGATGACCCTGATTCGGAGACAAACTCCGTGCTGGAGATGCTACGCAAGGTGCCGCTGGTGACGGTAGACGGTGAGGACAACATCAAGGTGAACGGCAGCACGAGCTTCAAGGTGTATGTAAACGGTAAGCCCAACAACATGATGAGCAACAACCCTACCGAGGTGTTGAAGAGCATGCCTGCCAACACCATCAAGCACATTGAGGTTATCACCAATCCGGGACCGAAATATGATGCCGAGGGCGTGGGTGGTATTCTGAACATCGTGACCGAGGGCGGCGGCTTTGAAGGCTACACGGTGACGGTGAGCGGCAATGCCAGCAACCGTGGCGGGGGTGGTGGTTTCTTCGGCACCGTGCAGAAGGGAAAGCTGACCATGAGTGCGCGCTACAACTACAACCGCAATAACAGTCCGCGCAGCTACTCGGGAGGTAGCCAGCGTACGACAATGGCCTCGGCCGATGCAGCCAACCTGGACTACAGTGGCAGCAGCAAGAGTGACGGCTCTTTCCAGTCGGGTAGTCTGGAGGCCAGCTATGAGATTGATACCTTGCGGTTGCTGACGGCCTCTTTCGGCTTGTGGGGTGGCGGCAACAACAGCAATGGGGGCAGCAACTACATAGGTACCGCACCCGACGGGGGATACCTGCTCTACCAGTATGGCACAGGCAGCCGCAGCAAATCGTCGTGGTACTCCGTGGACGGAAGCATAGACTACCAGAAGCTGTCGCGCACGGTAAAGGGTCGCATGCTGACGTTCTCCTACAAAATCAATACACGTCCGCAGACTTCGGACGCCTATTCCGAATATGACCTGGCTTACGGGCATGATGACTGGACAGACTACCTGCGTCGCTTGCAAGATCAGCACAACGACGGAAGCCAGAACACTACGGAACATACCTGGCAGGCCGACTATACGACTCCTATCGGTGAGATGCACACCGTGGAGGCGGGTGCCAAGTACATCTTGCGCAATAATGCTTCGGACAACGACCGCTATGTGAAGGCGTCGGCCGATGGGGAAGACTATGACTTTGACGAGCAACACAGTTCGCACTACCGCCACCAGAACGACATTCTGGCCGCTTACCTGGGTTACGGATTGAAGTGGAAGAAACTGTCGGGACGGTTGGGACTGCGTTATGAGCATACCATCGAAGATGTGGAATACAGGCTGGGGCCGGGCGATGATTTCCGTAAAAACTATGATGACCTGGTGCCCTCGGCATCGGTGGGCTGGAAGCTGACCGAATTGTCGAACCTGCGCATGGGGTATAACTTGCGCATTTACCGTCCGGGCATCTGGTATTTGAACCCTTATTTGGACGACAGTAATCCGTCGAGCATCAGCCAGGGTAACTCGGAGCTGGACACGCAGAAGAGTCATGCGCTGGATTTGAGCTACAGCAACTTTACGACGAAATTCAACATCAATGTAGCCTTGCGCTACTCGTTTACCAACAACAGCATTGAACAGGTGACTACGATGGTGAATGATATGGATATTGCCGGGCTGGCGCATCCTACGGGCAAGGATGTGCTCTATTCTACCTACGAAAATATAGGCAAGAGCAAGTATCTTAGCCTGAGCGGTTACGTGAATTGGAATGCCACCAAGGATACGCGTATCTATGCCAACCTCTACGGGCAGTACCTGGACCTGAAGGGTGCCAATGGATTGCAGAATCATGGCTGGTCGGGGTTTGCCTTCTGGGGAGCGCAGCAGACGTTGCCCAAGGACTGGCGCATCAGCTTGAACATCGTAGGACAGACGCCTTGGATAACCTTGCAGGGGAAGGGCAGCAGTTTCTTCGACTACAGCCTGAGCGTGAACAAATCGTTCCTCGACAAGCGGCTTTCCATTTCAGCCTTTGCCAGCAATTTCTTCAAGAAATACCAAAGTATGGACTCCAGCATTGCGGGTGCAGGCTTTACGCAGGAAAGCTGGTACCGCTACACGCGTCAGCGCTTCGGTGTCAGCGTCAGCTTCCGCATCGGTGAGCTGAAGGCCAGCGTGAAGAAGGCGGCGCGCACCATTACCAACGACGATGTGAAGTCGGGCGACGGTGGCGCAGGAAGGGCTGAATGAGGTGGCTGAAGACATAGAATGTTATAGCATAAAAGCGGCAATGTCTTATCTCAAAACATTGCCGCTTTTGCATGAAAACATTGCTGGATTTTGGCAACGACTATGCCGGTTTCCACAACCGGTATAGGAACTAGTTGTATGCAGGATTTACTTCTGTATGCTGATTTCGGCCATGACGGGATTGTGGTCGGAGTAGTAGCCGTTTTCAGGAGTGTCCTGTATGTTGCGGTAGCGGGTTACTTGGGTATTACCGTTTACGTAGATATAATCCAGCAGGGGACGCTCTTCCACGGGGATGCGGCCGAAGTTGTGAAAACTCCACGTGGGGCCGTAGGCAATGGCAGCGGCTTTGGAGGCATTCTGCATGCCGGAAGCTTCCAGTATCTGGGAAGGTTCGTCGGTAGGCAGGCAGTTGAAGTCACCCGTCAGGATAGTGGGAAGACCGGGGGCCAGTTCTTTCATTTTTTGCAGTATCAGGCGGATGCCTTCGCGGCGTGCGGTGACACCGATGTGGTCAAGGTGGGTATTGAAGTAAGCCAGCTGACGGTCGGTGAGTTTATCACGCAGGATGACCCAGGTAGCTACACGGTTGTAGGCGGCATCCCAGCCTTTGATGCCAAATGAGTCAGGCTGTTCGCTCAGTGAAAAGGCTCCTTGCTTCAGTAACTCGAAGCGGTCGGTGCGGAAGAATACGGGGCTATATTCACCGGTGTCCTTGCCGTCGTCACGACCTACGCCGATGGCAGTGTATTGTGGCAGGCCTTGTTTGAGGTCGGCCAGCTGATTGGGCAACACTTCCTGCATGCCTAGCAGGTCGGGGGTGTAGTAACTGAGCATGTGGCAGACGTTGGCCTTGCGGTAGGGCCAGCTGTTGGCGCTGTCTACGGCTACATCCAGGCGGATATTGAAGGACATGACGTTTAGCGGTTGAGGCTGGCTAGTGCCGGACTGCTTGCAGCTGCCCAGCAGGGTGGCTGTGCCGAGAAGACAGCATAGCAGCCACAGGGAAATAGCAGAATGTTTCATAATGATTATCGGGTTTGTTTGTTGTTAGTCTGTAGAGAGGAGGAGAATTGTTTCAGATGGTTGTATTGGTCTTGAAGCAATTCTCCTCTTGGTGAATATACGGGTAACTCCGTTATTTCAGGGTGAAGCGTGCCGACTTCAGTTGCTGGCTGTTACCGCCAATCATTACATCGAAGTCGCCGGGTTCGGCCACGTGTTGCAGCTCATAGTTGTAGTAGCGCAGCAGGTCAGGGGTAATCTGGAAGGTAATCTGCCGGCTTTCGCCTGCTTTGAGGAATACCTTTTGGAAACCTCTCAGTTCGCGTACCGGGCGTGTGCTACTGCCTACGAGGTCGTGGATGTAGAGCTGCACAACTTCGGCGCCGTCGCGCTGGCCGTTGTTGGTCAGGGTGACGGTGGCAGTAATGCTGCCGTTGCTGCCCAGCGTATGGCTGCTGAGGCTGACATCGCTGTATTGGAACGTGGTGTAGGATAAACCGTAGCCAAAGGGGTAGAGGGGTTCGTTGTCTACATCTAGGTAGTTGCTGCGGAATTTCTCAAACCAGTGACCTTCGGCCAAGGGACGTCCGCTGTTCTTGTGTGCATAGTAGATAGGAATCTGTCCGACATTCTTGGGGAACGACATGGTAAGCTTGCCGCTGGGGTTGACATCGCCAAAGAGTACGTCACCAATGGCGTATGCAGCCTCGCTACCGCCAAACCATACGTTGAGGATGGCCGGTACATGCTCCTGTTCCCAGCAGAGGGTGAGGGGACGTCCGGTGAAGAGGGTCAGCACAACGGGTTTACCTGTGGCAAGCAAGGCTTCGAGCAGGGCGCGCTGTGTGTCGGGGATACCCAGTTCGGAGCGGCTGGAGCTTTCGCCACTCATTTCGGATGATTCGCCCAGGGCGGCAATGATGACGTCGGCACGGGCAGCCGTGGCCAGGGCTTCGTCGAGAAGCTGCTGGTCGGTGCGTTGGTCACGATTCAGGGAGCGGCCAAACATGGTGGCACGTTCTTCGTAAGAGGCGTCGGACATGAGGTTACTACCTTTGGCCCACAGTACTTCGGCTTTTCCGGCCAGCATTTCTTTCAGTCCTTCATAGAGTGAGGGATAAGCGTCGAGACGGGCGGCTACGCTCCAGGTACCGGGCATGTTGCTGCGTGTATTGCCCAAGGGGCCTATGACGGCTACCGTGCCTTGTTTTTTCAGTGGGAGTATGGGTTCGGCTTTGCCTTGCATGGGCTGGTTTTTGAGCAGTACGAAGCTGGATGCAGCAATGCGGCGGGCAGTGGCACGGTGCTCTTTGTTGAAGATGTCGCGTGCAGGACGCTTGGTGTCGCAGTATTTATAGGGGTCGTCGAAGAGCCCGAGCTTGTATTTGGCTTCAAGCATGCGGCGGCAGGCTTGGTCAATGGCTTCCATGGATACCTTGCCTTCGTCGAGCGACTTCTTCAGCGTGCTGGCAAAGCCGTCGCTTACCATGTCCATGTCTATACCGGCGTTGAGGGCACGGGCACTGACGGTTTGCAGGTCGCCGATACCATGTTGCACCATTTCGGCTATACCGGTATAGTCGGTTACTACAAAACCCTGGAAACCCCATTGTTCGCGCAGCAGGTCGGTCATCAGCCAGCGGTTGGCAGTGGCGGGCACGCCGTCAACTTCGTTGAACGAGGCCATGACGCTACCCACGCCGGCATCGACGGCAGCCTGGTAGGGATAGAGGTATTCGTTGAACATGCGCTGGCGGCTCATGTCTACGGTGTTATAGTCGCGGCCGGCTTCGGCAGCGCCGTAGAGTGCATAGTGCTTGACGCAAGCCATTATCTGGTCGTTACGGGTGAGTTGTTGGTCGGGATTGCTGCCCTGATAGCCTCTGACCATGGCTTGGGCGATGGCTCCGCCCAGGAAGGGGTCTTCGCCGTTTCCTTCGCTCACACGGCCCCAGCGCGGGTCGCGGCTGATGTCGACCATGGGCGAGAAGGTCCACGCAATGCCGTCGGCACTGGCTTCGGTAGCGGCTATGCGGGCCGATTGTTCAATGGCTTCCAGGTCCCACGTGCACGAAAGACCCAAGGGGATGGGGAATACGGTTTCGTAACCATGAATGACATCGAGACCAAAGATGAGGGGGATGCCCAGGCGTGATTTTTCGACAGCCAGCTGTTGCAGTTCGCGTATGCGGTCTACGCCCTTCAGGCCAAAGAGACCACCTACACGACTTTGTACTATCTGGTTGGCTACGCCACTGCTCTTGGCCTGCCCGGTGACAATCTCGCCGGTGACAGGCAGGTTGAGCTGACCGATTTTCTCTTCTACGGTCATCTTCTTCATCAGGTCGTCAATGAAGCGGTCCATGTCGCGGGGTGTGCCTTGTGCCTGAATACCGGAGGTACTCAGCATGGCAGCTGCCAGCAGGCAGGTTGTGTTTTTGAATAGTTTTTTCATAATAGATTGTTTTATAGTGTCTTAATAAGTGTGAATGGCTCGATAAAAAGGAATGGCCACAGAATCTTACCCAACGAAAGAATCTGTGGCCATTCGTGAACAATATCAATGAATGCTTATTGCTACTTGTGCGGATGATAGGACTCGAACCTACACGCCTCACGGCACCAGATCCTAAGTCTGGCGCGGCTGCCAATTACGCCACATCCGCAGGCTCTTCTTTTCAGAAGAAGTGCGGCAAAGGTAAAAAGTTTTTTTGTTATAGGCAAATTCTTTGGCAGATAAAGTGCATCAGGAGTTGGCATTAAGCAGTTTTCGGGCTTCTTCAATGATGGTATCTATGCCTTGGCCCTGCTCTTCCTTTATCATATCGACCTTGACATCGGGGTCTATACCAAACTCGATGTGTTCTTTGTTGGCATCGAGGTGGGGGCTGGCCGAGAAGCGGACGGCCCATCCGTTGGGCAGTTCGGAAGAGAAAGGCAGACCTGAACCGCCGCCGGTCTTGTCGCCCATGAGGGTGACATTGGGCAGGCAGTGCATGGCATTGACAAAATCGTTGGTGGCACTGTAGGAGTGACGGTTGGTCAGTACTACTACTTTCTTCTGCCAGCGTATGCTGTTGGAGGGCTCCAGGTAGATAGGTTCAGGCTCGGAGAAATCGCTGTGTCCGGTGCCGGTCTTGTGCATGATGTAGCCGGTGAGCACTTTCTCGTTGGTAAAGCGGGCGGCTATGCGGCTGGAGTTGGTGAGGGCGCCGCCGCCGTTGTTGCGCACGTCGAAGATGAGGCCGTTGCAAATGGAAAGGTAAGACAACATTTCGTCAAGGTTGCCTTCGCCCACACCGTCGGAGAAGGATTCGTAGTAGATGTAGCCTATGTTGTCTTCCAAGATGGTATATTTGAGTCCTGCGCCGATGCGGTAGTCACGACCCAGGTATTTCTCTACCACTTCTTCGCTGAAGTTGCGCGGATAGTCCAGGTACCAGTCCCAGTAGCGGGCTGTGTTGGAGGCTGAATAGAGGTTGACGTGGCCATCCTTCAGTTCGGCCAGCATATTGCCTAATACTTCAAACAGACCGTCGTTGCTCATGTCGGCGGTGATGAGGGGTTGGTATTTGTCGTGTACGGCGTCCCAGTCTATCTGTTTGTAGTCGAGGAAGCAGTATTGTTCGTCGATAATCTTCCACAGGGCCTCAAAATTGCCTTGAGGCGTGTTGCTGAATTCCTCTTCGCGGATGCAGCCGACCAGTGCGGGCAGGGCGAGGAGCAGCAGGCAGAGGTATTTTATTGCTTTCATATCGTTCATTTCTTTTTGTTGCCCAACAGATAGAATTCTTTGACAAAGCCCACCATGAAGACATGGGAATAGGCGTGTGTCTTGATGTCGTTGACATGTGACTGTTGCAAGTCGCACAGGTAGGCCAGACGCATGCGGGCACGGCCCACGGGAAAGTCGGCCGTCAGCATCTGTCGCAGGGAGGGCTGATTGTGCAGAGAGGTGAATCGGACTACACCGTCGGCATTGCCCAACGTGAAGATTTCGTAGTAGGACTGGCCGTAGTTGGGTGAGAACATGACACCCATGACGGGCAGGTTGAGCTGATAGCGCAAAGTGATGGGGTACTGACGAATGCGCAGTTTCCAGATAGCCATGCCCGAGGCTGCGAGATTGACGTAGGCACGTGCCGATGCCGGATTGTTGCCGTTGCGCAGGTTGTAGACAAAACCACCGTTGAGGTCGGCCACGGCACCGGCCAGCAGGGTAAAGTTAGGTGTGAGCGGGAAGTTGTAGTGCAGACCGTAGTTCCAGTTGGCAAGGGCCGACATGGTGTTATTGTTGTCAACCTTGTTGTGCGTGTAGCCGAAGTTGGCCTGGAAGAAGGTTTGCCGTGAGATGCGTCCGTCCATCCAGCGGGTCATGCGCATGCTCTCGCGCGAGACGCGGAACTCTACTCCCTTATATTCTTGTGGCGACAGGTAGGTGTCGTAGATGTTGGTGAAGCCGGCACCGTAGAGGGTGGCGCGGGTGACGTATCGGGTAGGGTCGGCAGGGATGGAGTCGGTCGTCTGGGCGGTGAGGCAGTTGCAGCTGATGAGTAGCCCCAGTATCGCTCCTGATATTCTATGGTTCATAGGCATTTGTATTATATTGAAGGCGAATCAGAATGCGCCATGGCACACAGATAACACTGATTTTACAGATGACCACAGAGGATATAATCCGACAGGAGTTAAAAATATCAGTGAAAATCAGTCCTAATCTGTGTCATCTGTGTGCTTCATTCTTCATTTTTTAGAACAGTTTCATCTGGCCCGTTATCTCATCAATGATGTCGCTCTGGCTTTTGTCGCGGTCGGGGTCCAGATTCTCAGGTTCCTCATCTCTGGTTTCGGGCTCTGGTTTCGGTTCTGGCTGGCGGGTAGGCTCCAGTTCGTTTACAGTGTCGAGGGTATAGGTAGTCAGACGCTTGCCCTTAGCCTTGAACCCTTTGACTGCTATGAATTCGTCGGCCTCGACAATAAGCGGGTCGCGGAAGCTGTCGTGTCCACCGAATACCAGTTCCAGACGCGGATAGTATTCGTCGGTAAGAAGGATGAGGCGACTTTGCTTGTTTTCGCCCAGGTAGTTTTGCTTGCGGGCCGAAGCTTCGAAGCAGAAACGTTTGATGTAGGGCATGTTCTGTTGGTCGGCATCGTAGAGTACGGCAGTCCATACCTTGTCGGGCTCAAACTTCTCAATAATACGGATATTGTCTTCGTAATGATTGTTGAGGTCGAAGTTGGAGGTATAGAAGTCTCCGTTTTCAAGTACAATCAGAATCTTTTCGTCCGTCTGGTATTCACCGATGAACTCACCTCGTCCATCGTAGTTGAGGCGCAGCACATCGCGGTCGAACCACACCTTGCGGCCTCCCAGGGTCGAACCTCCGCGCTGCTTCAGGGTGATTTTGTGTACCGGGTTGCGAGTCAGTATGTTGCCAATGGTCTGACGTCCCTTGATGCCTATCTGGCTGAAGTCTTCCTCAAAGATGATTTTGCGGATGCGTGGATTGGGTTTCAGGGTCACTTTGATGATTTCGGCCTCGCCGTTGGGATTGGCGGTGAAGTACATGATGCGTGAGTCGGGCGTACCCTGTGTCACGTCGTATTCACGGTCGCGTACCACGTTGGTGACGGCGAAGCGCTTGATATAGCAGGTACCCTCCTTGCCGTCGCGGTAGACCACGTTGTAGATGGTACGTTTGTCGTTCTTTTTGAAGACATTGGCATAGAGTATGTTCTTGCCGATGAATTTCTTATCGGCTACCGGTGTAATAAGGTAACGTCCGTCACGGAAGAAGATGATGACATCGTCCAGATTTGAGCAGTTGGCCAGGAACTCGTCTTTCTTCAAGCTGGTGCCGATGAAGCCTTCTTCGCGGTTGATGTAAAGTTTTTCGTTAGCTTCCACTACCTTGGCCGAGTCAATGGTGTCGAAGCTGCGCAGCTCGGTGCGGCGCGGGAACTTCTTGCCATACTTCTTTTGCAGCATGCGGAACCAGTCGACCGTATATTCCACGATGTTGTCCAGGTGGTTGTTGATGGCGGCTATCTCCTCCTTCATGCGGAGCATCTGTTCTTCAGCCTTGTCGGAGTTGAACTTCAGGATGCGGGCCATCTTGATTTCCATCAGGCGCAGGATGTCGTCCTTGGTCACTTCGCGGATGAACTGCGGGTAATAGGGGGTCAGTCGGTGGTCAATGTGTTCGCAGGCAGCGTCCATGTTGGCAGCCTGCTCAAATTCCTTGTCCTTGTAGATACGTTCCTCGATAAAGATTTTTTCGAGCGAGGCGAAGTGCAGGGTTTCCATTACTTCACCGCGGCGAATTTCCAGCTCACGGCGTAGCAGGGCCAGTGTATTGTCCACCGACTTGCGTAGCACGTCGCTGACAGTGAGGAAGTGAGGCTTGCGGTCGTCAATGACACAACAGTTGGGCGACAGGCTGATTTCGCATTCGGTGAAAGCATAGAGAGCATCGATGGTCTTGTCAGACGATACTCCCGGTGCCAGGTGTACCAGTATTTCTACATTGCCTGATGTCAGGTCTTCTACTTTCTTGATTTTGATTTTCCCCTTTTCGCTGGCTTTCACGATGGAGTCGCATACACTGGCTACGGTCTTACCATAAGGAATTTCGCGCACAACGAGAGTCTTGTTGTCCAGCTTCTCTATCTTGGCGCGGATGCGTACGCTTCCACCCCGTTCGCCGTCGTTGTACTTGCCCACGTCGATGCTGCCACCCGTCTGGAAGTCGGGGTAGAGGCGGAAGTCTTCGTTGTGGAGATAGCTGACGGCGGCATCGCACAGCTCGTTGAAGTTATGGGGCAGGATTTTCGATGACAAACCTACGGCAATACCTTCCACGCCCTGCACCAGCAGCAGCGGGAACTTGACGGGTAGTGTCACCGGTTCACGGTTGCGCCCATCGTACGACAGCTTCCATTCGGTAGTCTTGGGATTGAACACCACGTCGAGGGCGAAGGGCGAGAGGCGGGCTTCGATGTAACGCGGTGCGGCCGCGCTGTCGCCCGTCAGTATGTTACCCCAGTTTCCCTGGCAGTCAATAAGCAAGTCTTTCTGTCCCAACTGTACCAGCGCGTCACCAATAGAGGCGTCACCGTGGGGATGGAACTGCATGGTATGTCCAACGATGTTGGCCACCTTGTTGTAGCGTCCGTCTTCCATGCGGCGCATGGAGTGCAGGATGCGTCGCTGTACGGGCTTCAGACCGTCCATAATGTGGGGCACGGCGCGCTCCAGGATTACATACGAGGCGTAGTCCAGGAACCAGTTCTGATACATGCCGCTCAGCTGGTGTTTTACGTTGTCGTCTTTCGTATCGGCAGGTTTGTAGTCCGAATGTTCTTCTTGGCCGGCAGGCTCGTTGTCCAGTCCGTCTGTTGTCGTATCAAAATCTTCGCTCATATATCGTTCTAAAAATCGGGGAAAGTCAAGTTCTAAACCGTCTGCTGTCTGTCGGTTTTTTCGTTGCAGGCAAAATTACGAAAAAACTTGTGAAACGCCAGCATCGCCGCCGATTTTGTGTGCCTCGCTGCGGGCACAGGAAGGCTGGTGGCTGTTGCCGGGCGGTTTTCATGGGGCAATGAGGAGTCTTTACCGTCCTTTCCTGTGCAAACCTGTAGACAACTTGTACATTTTTAATATTCCACACAGTCCGATGTATCAGATAAATGCCTATCTTTGTGCCGTTTTATAAGTAAATAAGGAATTCAAATTAATTTAGATAGAACGAAAAATGGCACAAGAAGACGTTTTTAAGAAAATCGTTTCGCACTGCAAGGAATATGGTTTTGTATTTCCCAGCAGTGAAATTTACGACGGTCTGGGCGCTGTGTACGACTATGGCCAGATGGGTGTAGAACTGAAAAACAACATCAAGCAATACTGGTGGCAGAGCATGGTATTGCTGCACGAAAACATTGTCGGCATTGACTCGGCCATCTTCATGCACCCCACCATCTGGAAGGCCAGCGGCCACGTGGATGCATTCAATGACCCCTTGATTGACAACCGCGACTCCAAGAAACGCTATCGTGCCGACGTGCTTATCGAAGACCAGATAGCCAAGTACGACGAAAAGATAAACAAAGAAGTGGCCAAGGCTGCCAAACGTTTTGGTGATGCTTTCGACGAAGCACAGTTCCGCAGCACCAATGCCCGTGTGTTGGAGCACCAGCAGAAACGCGATGCCTTGCACGAACGTTACAGCAAAGCCATGAACGCCGGACCTGACCTGAACGAGCTGCGTCAGATTATTCTGGATGAAGAAATCGTTTGCCCCATCAGCGGTACGAAGAATTGGACTGAAGTACGTCAGTTCAACCTGATGTTCTCTACTGAAATGGGTTCGACTGCCGATGGTTCTATGAAGGTATATCTGCGTCCTGAGACGGCACAGGGTATCTTTGTGAACTACCTGAACGTGCAGAAGACGGGCCGTATGAAAATCCCCTTCGGTATAGCTCAGATAGGTAAGGCATTCCGTAACGAAATCGTGGCACGCCAGTTCATCTTCCGCATGCGCGAGTTCGAGCAGATGGAAATGCAGTTCTTCGTAAAACCCGGCACCGAGCTGGAGTGGTTCAAGACTTGGAAGGCTACCCGCCTGAAATGGCATAAGGCTCTGGGCTTCGGTGATGATCACTACCGCTACCACGACCACGAGAAACTGGCACACTATGCCAACGCTGCTACCGATATCGAATTCCTGATGCCTTTCGGCTTCAAGGAAGTAGAAGGTATCCACAGCCGCACCAACTTCGACCTCTCTCAGCACGAGAAATACTCTGGCAAGAATATCAAATATTTCGACCCCGAGACCAACGAAAGTTATACTCCGTACGTCATTGAGACCAGTATCGGTGTAGACCGTATGTTCCTCAGCGTGATGTGCGCTTCTTACTGCGAAGAGAAACTGGAGAACGGTGAGACCCGCGTAGTACTGAAGTTGCCCGCAGCCTTGGCTCCAGTGAAACTCGCCGTTATGCCGCTGGTGAAGAAAGACGGACTGCCCGAAAAGGCTCGCGAGATTATCGACGCTCTGAAGTTCCACTTCCACTGCCAATACGACGAGAAAGACTCTATCGGTAAGCGTTACCGTCGTCAGGATGCCATCGGTACTCCGTTCTGCGTAACCGTTGACCACCAGACATTGGAAGACAACTGCGTGACACTGCGTAACCGTGACACCATGGAGCAGGAACGCGTAGCCATTGCCGACCTCGACCGTCTGATTGCCGACCGTGTAAGCATCACGTCGTTGCTGAAGACGCTCTAAGACATAAACATCGGAGGGCGTGTCAGAATAGTGAAGTTCTTGTATTTTGTCATTCTGAGCAAAGCGAAGAATCTCGAAAGCAGTTATTTATGTATTGAGATCCTTCACTTCGTTCAGGATGACATTACATAATGGTTATATTTTTCATTTTGACACACCCACTTGAGATAGACAGATAGATATTTATATAAGGTATATAGAGACTATATGACAAAAGGAACAACCCACAAGAAATACATCGCCTGCTCTCTCTCCTGGAGAGAGGGGCTTGGAGTGAAGCCTGCCTGGTTTCTGCTCCTTGTGTTGGCTCTTTCTTTCCTGGCATCGTGCGAGGAAGTGGAGGAAGCCAGTGAGTATGACAACTGGCAGGTTCGCAACGAAGCCTACATTGATTCGCTGAAGCAGGAGACGGGCGAAATATATGTGGCTACCGAAGAGCAGGCGCAGCTCGTTGAACCGGGACAGCTCTTTGCCATCCGTAATGTGTATGCGTCGACCAACGAGAAGTCGCAGTATATCTATTGTAAGAAGCTGGTAGCTGCTGACAAGACGGCCGAGCGTCCGCTTTATACAGGTTCGGTGACAGCTTATTATTATGGTACGCTGATTAACGGTGAGAGTTTCGATGGTAATTTTACAGGCTATGGCGCTTTGGATCAAAGCATACCGTTACCACCTGAAAAAGTACCGAATGATTTTGAATCTCCATCGGATTTTGAAGTAAGTGGTAATATTATTTCAGGTTGGACTACCGTGTTGCAATATATGCGAAAGGGTGAACGTTGGATGATATATATACCTTGGGCTTCGGCGTACGGTTCGGACGGTAGTTCGTCGGGTGGTATTCCCGGTTATTCTACGCTTATCTTTGATATACTGTTGACCGATGTAGTGAACTGATGTAGTCGCCGCTGTGGCGGTACTATTGTAATAGATATGGAGGCGCAAGCTTCGTGCACATACGTATGTGCCGGGGCTTGCGCCTTTTGTTTGCCGGCAGGCCTTGTCTGGCCGGTGAAAGCTGGGGAGGAGCGTGAAAGGAGGCTGACGGGACGTAGAGCATGGCTTTCACGGGCGGAAGTAAACTCAGTGAGGGTGATGTTTCACAACATACACTTGTGTATGAGAAGTTTAGCTCCTATGCTGGAGAAGTCGGAAGTAAACTTTGGGATGTCTGGTAAAGAGTGAAAGATACAGCCAGCCTGCTGTGCTGAACAGAAGTTTATCAGGTGAAGTTTCACCGTATCTGTCTGATAACAAGTGGTATGCTGTGAAAGCATACGAAAGCGGAAGTACATAGTCGTTGTATCTTCAGTAGAGACGTGGCGTGCCGCGTCTCCCTCTTCCTTTGCATTCTATTCATCGCCTTTGTCTATTCTATTTTGTTGTTTTTCAGATAAATGCTGTGAAAGCTGTGTCTTGAGACGCGGCACGCCACGTCTCTACTACGTTACCGTATCAAGGTGGATGGTAGCCTGTGTGATGGGTAATATTCCTGTGCACGGGTGATGAAAGAATTGGTGAAACCTGCCTGCTGCGTGAAGTTTCACTGTAATTCGTTCTGTATCAGATGTCCTGTAACCGGCGTGAAACGGTGAAACTTCATTCTGGAAAAGGTTTTCTAATGGAGTATGGGTGTACTAAAGAGGGATATGAGCTGTGTAAAGATGGACTTTAGCCGGCTAAAGAGCTACTTGACAGGCAGAAAGAGGGATGTGTCTTTGCTTCGGTTTCTCTTTGTGATAAATGCTGAGGGTGAGAAAAACAGTGGGTGAATCAAAACGGGCTTACCACATATAAACCTATTTTTTAGACGCAGATTGTGCGGGTTAAGCGGATTTCCTTTATTGCCTAATCCGCACAATCCGCTCTATCCGCGTCTAAAAGATAAGGATAATTCGTTTTGAACCCTTATCTGTCGGCGTATGCAGCCGTATCTATCAGCAATAGACATTTTCCCTGTTGGGAGTTAACACTTATCGCGTTAGCGGTTAACTCCTATTCTGTTAGCAGTTAACTGCTATCCTGCTGGGAGTTAAGACTTATGCCGGAGACTGTCAAGACTTGTCACGATAGCGGTCTTGACGCATCGTCTGTAGGAGTACGGTCTGTACCGGCCTGTTCGTTTTCTGCAGGTTTCTGCCTTATCCGTTTCTTGTATTGTGTAGGCGTTTCGCCGGTATATTGCTTGAAGGCAGTGCTGAAGTAGGACGAAGTGGCGAATCCCACCTTTTCGGCAATCTCGGTGAAGGGCATGTTGGTGTTTACAATCAGCTGGATGGCCTTCTCCAATCGGATTTTGTTGATGTACTCGTTGGCGCTGATGTTGGTCAGTGCCTTCATTTTGTTGTAGAGTGATGCCCGGCTGACGTGCATTTGCTGGCAGAGGGCGGCAATATCGAGGTCGCAGTTGTCCAGATTGTCGAGGATGATTTTGTTCAGTTTCGACAGGAATGCCTCGTCGGCCTGGCTGAAGGTGGCTTCTTCGGGAACGGGCACCGGGCCGGCCTGCAGGTAGCGCTCGCGTATCTGTGACCTGTTCTTCAACCGGTTTCGTATCAGCTCCAGCAGGGTATCTTCTTCAAAAGGCTTGGCCAGGTAGGCATCGGCACCGTTCTTGTAGCCTTCCTTTCGGCTTTGCTCGTCATCGCGGGCTGTCAGCAGGATGACGGGTATGTGGCTGATGCTGATGTCTTGTTTCAGCTGCTGGCAGAGCTGGTAGCCGTTCATGCGGGGCATCATGACGTCGCTCACAATAATGTCGGGCAGATGCTTGCGGGCCAACTGCAACACTTCCATGCCATCGGCAGCGGTGATGACCTGCTTGAAATGTTCACCGAGTGCTTTCTTCAGGAAATCCAGCATTTCGGGGTGGTCGTCGGCTACCAGCACGGTGTAGGCCGACGTATCGAAGCTGTTTTCGCTGCTGATGGTTGGCTCTATGCCCTCGTCGGTGATAAGCTCGTTGAGGTAAGCCTTGGGTTGGCTGACGATTTCGGCCTGTTCGTGCCTGAGGGGAAGTTCGAAGTAGAAGGTGGCACCTCCTGCCGGGTTGTTGTAGGCTCCGATCTTTCCTCCGTGTTGTTCAACAAGGATTTTGGAGTAGGAGAGTCCTATGCCGGTTCCGTTTTGTTCGCCTTCGGCCTGGTAGAAACGTTTGAAGAGCTTGTCCATGTTGACCTGCTTCAGTCCGCAGCCTTGGTCGGCAATGGATATGCGTACCTGTCCGTCGGCAGTCAGTTCGGAAGTGATGCTGATGGTGCTGCTTTTAGGACTGTGTTTCAGTGCGTTGACCAGCAGATTGCTGAGTATAATCTCGCATTTCTCCTTGTCGAAGCTTACGTTGCCGATGCCGGGGGCTAGGTTGTAGGTTATGTGTACCTGTTCGGCTTCGCCTTCGCTGGCAAAATCCTGTGACACCTGTTCAATCCATGCATTGATGTCCAGAGGTTGCAGGTGCAGTTTGCTTTCGCCTACTTCCATTTTGCGCAGGTCGAGCACCATGTTAATCAGTGCTTTCATGCGTTGCGACTGGCGATAGATGGCTTTCAGCGGCTGATATTGCTCGTTGTCGGGTCCAATGGCTTTCAGTATTCGTTTCAGGGGAGCATATATCAGCGTCAGCGGGGTACGCAGCTCGTGGCTGATGTTGATGAGGAATCTTACCTTTTCCTCATAGACTTGCTGCTCGTGCTCCTTCATGGCCCATTTCAGTTCGCGTTCCTTGCGTTTCAGCATTTTCCTGAAAAGGCCTATTACCAGCAGTACGCCCAGCGTGGCAGACAGCAGTACGAACCACCAGGTCTGGTACCAGGGAGGCAGGATGGTCAGGGTAAGAATCTGCCGGTCGGGAACCCAACTGCCGTCCTTGGCCGTGCACGAAGCCATGATGCGGTAGGTACCTGGCAGCTGTGTGTGCATGACGAGTTCGGGCTGGTAGGTTTCTGTATAGCTGTTGTCCAGTCCTTCTACGCGGTAGCGGTAGAGTCTGCGTCGGAAGATGTCTTCTTCCTTGGCCATGATTTGTATGACGACATTGCTGTTGCGCCTCACGGCGATGGCGTCCTGATTCTTGGCCAGCTTGTCGTTGATGGATTTCCCGTTGAGAATGATATCCGACAGTTGTATTTCGGGCTGACTGATGACATCTGTTTTCTGGTCGTTGGCTATGAAGAGCAGGCCTTCCACACCGCCCATGTAGATGCCCTGTCCTTCGATGACCAGCTGTGAGCGTGGAACATACTCGTTAGGCATTACACCGTCCGATTCGCCGTAGACAGTGAAGCGTTCCTTGCTTGGCGAGTAGGAGAAGAGCATGTTTTCAGCACCTATCCATATCTCGTCGGGATTGTGGTATACTACCAGCGATACGTCTGTAAACAGGTTGCTTTGTATGGAAGTTGACTTTCCGGTGGCGCTTCTGAAGAGTTCCAGTCCTTGGTTGGTACCTATCCAGAAGTTTCCCTGCTTGTCGTAGGCCACGGAGTTGATAATGGTTTCCTTCTGTGGAGTGAAGGCCACTGTCAGTTTCAGGGTGGAGTGGTCCATGGTGTAGATGCGTTTGGAATCGAACAGGTAGGTTCGGTTTTCGTCGCTGGCAATGGCTTGCAGAGAGCCCCAGGTGATGGGCTCCTTGTCGTTCTCAATCGCTATTTGGAAGGTCTTGTTGTGCAGGTTGTAGATGTAGACGTGGTCGCTCAATATCAGGATGGTATTGGGAGTGTTGCGGTAGAGGTAGACGGAGTATCCGTGCTGGGAAATGTCCTGTGTAATGTCTTTGTCGATGACGTAGAAAGGGGTCTTGGTCCCGCTGGCAATGTCGAAGACGTAAAGTCCTTCGGCAAAGGCGGAGAAGAGCAGTTTGCCAGGTGTGAAGTCACAGATGGACGTTATCTTGTCCTCCCGGGTAGCGGGGTAGTGGGTGAAGGTTTCCGTCGTTGGGTTGAAACTGTTGATTCCTCCACCGTCGGTACCTATCCAGATGCGTTGGGGCGATTCCTGATAGAGGCTGATGACAATGTTGTGGCTCAGGCCGAGGGGATAGCCGAAGGGCACGTCGGTGTATGTCTTCATGGATACCTCGCGCATGTTGATGAGTCCGTTGTAGACACCGCCCATCCAGATGTTGTCGTACAGGTCGCGGTAGATGCAGTTGATGGAGTTGGTAGGCAATGAATAGATTTTGTCGCCCGGCAGGTGCTTGAGGTGGGCAAAACGGTTGTTGTCGGCATCGAGAATGTTGATTCCTCCTCCGTCCGTTCCCATCCATATCTGTCCTTCTTTCTCGGTGATGCAAAGCACGATGTTACTGCTCAGTTCGGAGTTCTGGGTGGTGTATGAGGCTACTTCCTTGCCTCTGGACGTGAAACAGCGCAGGCCTTGGTTGTAGGGAGCTATCCAGATGCGCTGTTTGGAGTCGATGAACATGTCAGATATCTCTTTCCCACAGCGGAAGGGCGAAGCATTGATGCGCCCGTTGTTCAGGTTGAGTGCATAGATACCTTCCCAGCGACTGCAACATAGCAATACGTCGTACTGGGTGACGGCCAGGCGCATGATTTCGAACCTGTTGTAGTGCTTCAGCTTATAGAAAACTTTCAGTTCTTGGGTTTCCAGATTGTAGGAATAAACTTTGTTGGCTCCGCCCAGTAGCAGCAGGTCCTTCCATTGGCAGATGGAGTAGGCAATGCAAGGTTGCCCGTGTTCGTCTTTCAGGGGAATGAAGTTGTTGTTGCGGTAGTTGTAGCGTGCCACACCCATGTCAGTCAGTATCCACAGGTGATGCTTGGAGTCTTCCATTATCTGGTAGATGTTGTTTCCGGGCAGGCTGGTAGAGTCGTCAGGAACGTGCAGGTATCGCTTTTGCTCGTGTCCGTCAAATCGTCCGAGGCCGAACTTGGTGCCCGACCATACGAAACCTTTCGTGTCCGACGAAATGCAAGTCAGCGTGGTGGGTAGTCCGGTGTTCAGCAGTATTTGTTTGTACAGATAATGTTTGGCATTCAGTAGAGCCGGTGTGCCCGACAGCACGAAAATGGCTAATGCCAAGTGGAGGAAAAAGTATTTTCGGGCTTTCATTTTTGTTTCATTGGTTTCTTTAAGGTTGTTCAAAGGCTGTTTGGCAAGACACTGGCAGTTGTTGTCCGGTCAGATAGCTTTCTATAGACAAAGATAATATCTCGTTTCCGATATTTCTTCAAGAAGTGCTATGTTTTTTTATCGCTGTATCGGTTTCTTTACTTCTGCTAACGTATTGCTTTACTCTGTTTAAGGCGTTGCATAATCTTGGTATAAAGTGGAGTTTTATTTCCGGTGGAGTGGGATACCCTTTTGTCTGTAAAAAAGGTGGATAATCATGGACTTATTCTTTAATGTGTTGATATACAGAATATTTATGGCCGCTTTAGCGGGGAGCAGATATTGTCGGTAACCAGTGCAGCCTGTTGGATTTCAATTTTTAATTTTGTCTATTAGACTTTAAGAAATGGCTAAATCGACTATCTTTAATTGAATTTGAAAAATAAATAGCTATTTTTGAAACGCCTTTTCTTCATGTCCCGCATATTTTTGCGGCAGTTAAGCGATGAGCGAATCACGAATGTTTCGTTCGGGAGGAACTGAGAAAGCTCAACCTCCTTTCTTGATGGAACGCTTGCTTAGTAAATTGTTAAACTTAAATTTTTACTTCATGAAAAAGGAGAAGGAAAAACTGTTTCGAGTACTGCCGCTGGCAGTGGGACTGCTTTTAGTCGGAGGTAATGCGATGGCTGTACCTGTATCGGCACCGGTTGAGTATTCGGTAAATCTACAGACAAGTCAAGTGACCGGCGTTGTGAACGACGCTAACGGAGACCCACTGATTGGTGTGAATGTAGTGGAAAAAGGTAATACGCATAACGGAGCCATTACTGATATGGATGGCAAGTTTGTATTGAATGTATCTCCCAATGCTACTTTGGTATTTTCATATATAGGATCACTGCTGGGCACTTAGTCCCAGCTGATTTTCAATTGTTTATAATTTAGTTCT
>USEY01000058.1 GCA_900553815.1 uncultured Bacteroides sp. | reverse complement strand
TGCCGATTCTATGTTTAATTTTAATTTATCGGTAAAAATTTACCGAAGTATTGATTAATAGTATGAAAAACAAAAGTAACTTGTTAGGAAGACTGTTGGCAATAGTGTTATGCTATAACTCACTTAGCGAGATGTACGCATACGACCAACAGCATGTGACAAGTGTCACACAGAAAGAAAACGTGACAACGCCGCAAAAGAAGCGAAGTCTAAGCGGCACAGTAGTAGACGGCAATGACGGTTCTCCATTGATTGGTGCCAGCATTTTAATCAAAGGAACATCCGTGGGTGTGATTACGGATGCGGACGGACACTTTACATTGTCTATTGATGACGACAAATCCTGTACATTGGAAGTCAGTTATGTGGGATATACCGCTCAGGAGGTATATATTACGGACCAAGGTGTGGTCAGCATACAACTGTTGCCCGACGACCAGATGTTGAGCGAAGTAGTGGTGGTAGGAGCAGGTACTCAAAAGAAAATATCTGTGACTGGTGCCATAACAAGCGTGAAGGGAACCTCGCTCAAAGTACCTAGTTCCTCATTGACCAACAATTTGGCCGGACAACTTTCCGGTATAATATCCCAAAGTGGCGGTGGAGAGCCCGGGTCTTATTCGTCGTTCTATATCCGCGGAATAGGCACTTTTGGCGGACGAGCCACACCATTAATCCTATTGGACGGTGTGGAAATCTCGGTGGGCGACTTGAACAACCTGCCGGCTGAAAGCATTGCCAACTTCTCCATACTTAAGGATGCTTCTGCCACCGCCATTTACGGCGCGCGCGGTGCAAACGGTGTGATGCTGGTGACGACAAAGTCGGGTGCCGAAAATACCAAGGCTAAGATTAGGGCAACATACGAGCACTCGTTCTTGAAACCAGTCAATGCAGTAGAGTATGCCGACGGTGTAACTTACATGAACCTCTATAATGAAGCTCTGTTGAGCCGCACGGCTACAGCTACCCCTAAATATAGCCAAGAGCAGATTGAACGTACAGCTAACAATGTCAATCCATACGCATATCCTAATGTGGATTGGTACGACTTGATGTTCAAGGACCACATGCAAAGCCAGCGGGCGAACATCAACATCGAAGGCGGCGGTTCGCGCGTCACTTACTATATGAGCATCCAAGCAAATCACGATAGTGGTATTCTGGACATACCTCAGAATTATTCTTTAAACAACAATTACAATCGTTGGGCTTATATGTTCCAAAACAATATTGAATACAAGGTAACTTCCACCACCAAGTTGGGGTTGAGAATGAACACACAGATATTCAATATTAAGTCACCCAACAAGTCGTTTGAAGACATTTTCAAGCAGATTTACTTCAACAATCCTGTGGAATTCCCGGCATATTATCCGTCAAACGGCAGCTCTCATATAATGTTTGGTAGCGGCTTATTGCAAACCGGCACCTACTTTGCCAATCCTTATGCCGAGATGCTTAATTCATTCAAGGAAGAAAATACGAACAAGTTAAATGTATCGTTAAATATAGATCAGAAGTTAGATTTCATAACGAAAGGCTTGTCACTGACCGGATTGGTGAACTTCAACAATTATTCGCAAAACTATTACACCCGTTCTCTTACCCCTTATTATTACGAAATGGTTCCCGGCAGTTGGAATCCAGATAGTCCAGAAAGCTACGAGTTGCAACAGTTGCAAGTTGGTTCAGACTATATCAGCGAATCCGGAGTCAGCAAATGGGGAGATCAAACGTTCTATTTTGACGCCCGTCTAAACTACGACCGCAACTTTGGTAAGCATTTTGTTACAGGTATGTTGATGTATATGATGCGCGAATATCGTTCGGACGTTTTGCCCAATAGGAATCAAGGATTATCTGGTCGCTTCACTTACGATTATGACCACAAGTATTTGGCTGAAGTCAATTTCGGATACAATGGTACGGAGCGTCTGGCCGAGGGTGAACGTTTCGAGTTCTTCCCCGCCGTGTCTTTGGGATGGGTTGTCAGCAGTGAGAAGTTCTGGGAACCGCTCCAGAAATACATTGACCATTTCAAAATTAGAACATCCTATGGCTTGGTAGGAAGCGATGAAAGTGGAACTCAGGCTGGTGCGCCCCACTTCCTTTATAAATATGATATCAATCTGACAGGTAGTTGGGGATTTACTTCAGGAACCAATAGTGCCAACAGTCAACTTTGGTCGGGTCCTCGAATAAAGCAGTATCCTATTACCGATGCCCACTGGGAACGCTCTAAGCAATTCGATATAGGTTTGGACTTGCGACTCTTCAATCAGCTAGATGTCACCCTCGACTATTATAAATATAGGAGAGACCGAATTTTGTTAAAACGAGCCTCCTTCCCTCGTTTGATGGGATATGAAGTGGCTACTCCTTGGTCCAATATTGGTAAAGTAGACAATGAAGGTTTTGAACTGAGTCTGAACTGGAGGAAAGAATTGAAAAAAGACTTGAGTGTAGATTTGAGATTCAATTACACGTACACCAAAAACAAATATGTATATAAGGATGAACCCCTTTACCCATATTCATGGCAGACGGAAACGGGTAAACCGTTGGACTGCACGCGCGGCTACATAGCCGAAGGCCTGTTTGAAGACTGGGACGACATTACCAATCATGCTTCTCAAGATAACTTTGGAAGCACTGTTATGCCAGGCGATATCAAATATCGTGATGTGAACGGTGACGGCAAGATTTCCGAAGAGGACAAGGTTGTATTATCTCCCTATGGAAATATCCCTCGCATTCAGTATGGATTTGGTGCAAGTGTGATGTGGAAGAACTTTGATTTCAGTGTGTTCTTCAATGGTTCGGCCAAACGTCGCACCATGCTGATCAACGGAACGGAAGATATTTACCCGTTTGTACAGACAACATTCCATGGCAGTACGAACTTAATGAAATGGATTGCCGACAGCCATTGGACTGAAGATGGTAACAATGCCAACGTGGCTTGGCCGCGTATGGGTGTCACCCAGGCACAGATAGCCAATAATTTGCAGCCCAGCAGCTTTTGGATGAGGAACACGAGCTTCTTACGTTTCAAGACTTTGGAGATAGGCTACCGCCTGCCCTATTGCCGCATTTATTTCAGTGGAGAAAACTTGGCAGTTTGGTCGCCCTTTAAATATTGGGACCCAGAGTTAACTTACAATTCATACCCCATGAACCGGACATTCAACTTGGGTGTACAATTTAGTTTCTAATACTTCTATAAATAGACAGTCATAATTTATGAAAACAACATTAAAAAATAGATTTCTGGGCATTACAATGGCAATGTCCTTAATGATAAGTATCAATTCATGTAGTTACCTTGACGTAGTGCCTGTAGAAACAGTAGACTATGACGACCTGTTAGTAACCCCGGTGGATGCTTTGGAGTATTTGTATGGTTGTTACGGACCCATTCAAGGCGATGCGAGAGTTATTCCTCTCCATATATTCTCTTTACGCTATGGAAGTGACGAATTTGTGGCTACCACTACGACCAATAGCCAGTTCCAGCGCTTACAGTGGAACCAGATATCGGGTGTAACAGCAGAAAGCTATGAAGTGCCCTGGAATAATTATTATGACGCCATTGGATATTGCAACCTTTACATCAGGGACCTGACGCAGGCAACGATTCCTAATTTGTCTTCAACAGACAAAGAACAATATCTTGCCGAAGCCAAATTCTTGAAAGCCTACTTTCACTATAGGGCCATGGTACAATTCGGCCCTATTCCCATTATGGACGAAATTCCAGACATGAATACGGCACAAGGTGCTTTACCTGGTCGTTCACATTTTGATTATTGTGCAGATTACGTAGCAAATACATGTGAGGAAGCATATCCCTATTTACCTGAAAAATACTCCAATGCCCAGTACTATGGAAGAGCTACCAAGGCCATGGCAAAGATGTTGATAGCAAAAGTACGTTTGCTGGCCGCCTCTCCGCTTTATAACGGGGAATTCCCTAATAAATCATGGGCTAACAAGAATTATGAGACCCCCGGATATGGCAAAGAGTTGGTAAGCTTTACTTATCAACGTGAGAAATGGGCAGTGGCCAGACAGGCTTGCATCGATGCAATTACCGAAGCGGAAGCAGCCGGACACAAATTGTTTGACCTTGACGGTTCAGAGGTTCGCCGACTTGCTGATAATATTCCACTTCCACAGATTCCAGGTGTGGATGTGAATACGGAAGAAGGTGAGGAATTTGCCAAACGGGTCATGCTGATGCGCTATGTACCGGTTTGTGGTCCTAACGAAGGAAGTACAGAGTTTATTTGGGGCATGTTGAACATAGCTCCTAATATGGACAATGCATCTATCCCTCATTATGTCATTACAGACCAGCAAGGAGTAAACAGAGGTGGATGGGGATGGATCTCGCCTACCTTATACACCATGGAGCATTTTTATACTGCCAATGGAAAACTGCCTGAAGACGATAGCGATTTTTATAACAAACAAGAATGGTTCACTTCGGCCGGCTTATCCAATACTGACATCATAAAGCTGTTTGTCAACCGGGAACCACGTTTCTATGCCAGCGTTGGTTTTGATGGTGACGAATATTCGCCAGTTATTGCCAACGGAAGTCCACTCATACTGAGAATGAGAGATTCAAATGAGAACGGATATAATATAAACGCCGGAACAAACAACCAGTCTCAAACGGGATTCGTCAACAAAAAATTTGTTCATCCTAATACCCGATTCACAGGTATTGACGGCAATAATAACTTAACCTTAGGCTATGACCACGTATTTTCCATATTCCGCTTGGCAGACCTTTATTTGATGTTGGCTGAATGTGATGCGCATTTAGGCGAGAATATGGACGAAGCCTTGACGTATCTGAACAAAGTACGTAGCCGTGCTGGAATTCCAACACTGACAACAGCCGATGTCACAACGTATGACGATCTCTTAAAAATTGTTCGCGACGAACGATTTGCCGAATTATACATGGAAGGTATGCGTTTTGAAGATATTACCCGTTATGTGGAAGGACCCGAACGGATGAGTAAAAGCTGCTATTACGGTTTGAATGCTATGGTGGAAAATCCTTCATTTACCGACTTCAACCAGCCTGTCAATATTGACCAATCATTCAAGTGGGACAACAGAATGTACTTGTTACCAATACCTAACTCTGAATTATACTCAGACCCTCAGTTAGTACAGGCTCCTTACTATTAATTTGCCTACCTGTCTTTATTGACGAAGGACAAGGAGATATTCTGTCAGAACCGACAATGAAACAGGTATTAAATTTTAAAAGTATAAAAATAGAACTTAATTAGATAAGAATATGAAAATTAGCGGAATACTATTATTGTTATTATGTTTATCGTTTGCCGCTTGCAATGATGAAGGCAATATTCAGGACCTTTTCCCCGAAGAATTCCATAAAATTCTTTATATAAAGGATGGTGGCGAAAAGGAAATAACATTGTATAATACAGGAGAGAATACCACCTATTCATTTGTCATCTGTAAGGCAGGCAGCGATCCATCGCTCACCGCCCATGTCGAAGTTGGCTTACTTTCTCAAAATATCATAGACCAAGAATATACGGCCAATGAAGGAATTCCATACCAAATCATACCACAAGATTCTTATGAACTTGATGTGACTGAATTGTCATTTCTTTCCATGGAAACAAGCAAACAGGTAAATATAACGTTATATACAGAAAAACTGCAGCAAGTCTTTGAGAATACCGTAGACAACACACGATGGCTGCTTCCACTGGAAGTAACAAGCGACAACGATTCCATCAATAGCGACATGAGTCGATATATCTTGTTGATAGAGGATGTCATAGAACCTCCAGTAGGTTTCAAGCGTGCCGGAGTCGAGATGTTCACCCACGATTTTACAAGCGGCTCTTTTACAACCACTGTACCGTTCGGATTATTGACCGTGGATAATTTATGGGATATTGAAGCGACTTTGGCTGTGGACAACAACTTTGTGACCGAGTATAATGCTCAACACAGCACTGCCTACCAATTACCAGCTAATGGTACGTTCAAGGTTGACGAACGGGTGTCGCTGGCAGCCAACGAGCAGGAATCTTCCGTAAACATAACCATATCTGATTTCCAAGGTCAGAAGTCTGGCTACTTCATGCTGCCTGTTCGCATTGAAAGTGTGTCCATGTTCAAGACTGTTGAATCCAATGATATATATGTACCGGCCATTCGCTTGGTTGGTAAGAAGTGGGATAGGTCTGAATGGACTGTAGTCGATGTATGTACCGAAGAACCTACAGGAGAAGGCGCTAATGGAGGCCACGCCATGCATGCGTTGGATGGTAATCTTTCTACCTATTGGCACACCATGTGGTCGGGACAACCTCAATGTAGCCTACCCCACCACTTAGTTATTGACACAAAACAAGAACGTGAGTTTACCCAAGTAGGACTCGTACAGAGGGTGAACGGCAGTTGGCTGGGAGACATTAAGAACTTTACAGTATTTGTCAGCAACGACATGCAAAACTGGGTAGAAGTAGGTTCTGGCATTGCTGACAAATATACGGCTGAAGAACAGATATTCGACTTGGTTCCTACCAGAGGGCGCTACCTCAAGTTTGTATTTGCCGATACGTGGCGAGAATACGAAACACACATCTCCCTTGTCGAGCTCTATGCCTATGGTGCCGACTAACCGGCTACGGGTCGCCTAAGAACAACAAAAAACATCTTAGGCGGCCACGTTCCAGATGAAGAATCTTTATTATTACCCATTGAACTTTCATTATTAACCAACATTTAACTTGTTATGAACAAAAAAAAAATTGGCCTTTACTTTCTCTTGGCAGGAATGCTGTTGGCCTCTTGCAAAACCTCGCAAAACAAAAGACTTGCAGAAGATATACTGAACAAGATGACAATAGAAGAGAAAGCCATGCTTGTTATCGGCACCGGTTGGGGACATGAGATGGACAATTTCATTGGTGACAGTGCCGCCACTCTTGCCATGAAGCAAGCGCTACCGGGAGCTGCAGGCTTCAGCTACCCAATTCCCCGACTCGACATTCCAGGTACAAGATTTCTGGACGGCCCGGCTGGAGTCAGAATAGAGCCGAAACGGGCGGGAGACACTTTGACATATTACGCCACAGCTTTCCCCATCGAAACTTTGCTGGCATCTACATGGAACACGGAACTGATTGAAAACGTAGGTCGCGTCATGGGACACGAGGCACTAGAATACGGTGCAGACATGCTATTGGCACCCGCTCTGAATATTCATCGCAACCCGCTGTGCGGACGAAATTATGAATATTACTCCGAAGACCCGTTGCTATCGGGAAAGATGGCGGCCGCAATGGTAAAAGGCATACAAAGCAACGGCATAGGAGCCTCCGTGAAACATTTTGCCGCCAACAACCAGGAAAGTTATAGATATTTCAACGACGCCCAAGTAAGCAAACGCGCACTGAGAGAAATCTATCTAAAAGGGTTTGAAATAGCTATCAAAGAGTCAGACCCATGGATGGTTATGTCGTCTTATAACCGGCTGAACGGGAAATACACTTCGGAAAACAAGGAGTTGCTGACCGACATTTTGAGAAATGAATGGGGATTTAATGGCGTTGTGGTCAGCGACTGGGCTGGTGGGCAGGACGCAGCTGCACAGATTGCCGCCGGCAACGACATGATACAGCCGGGTAACAAGCAACGCTACGGGCAGATAATGGAAGCCCTGCAAAAACAGGAGTTGAAGGAAGAAGATTTAGATACTTCTGTCAAGCGCGTGCTTGATTACATTTTCAAAACGCCGGCATGGAAACATCTTGAAGCCAGCAATAAGCCCGACCTTAAGCAAGATGCTTTGATTTCCCGACAAGCGGCGGCAGAAGGAATGGTTTTGTTGAAAAATGAGGGCAGCACCCTGCCTCTGGCGACTGGCAAGAGAATCGGTGCTTTCGGATTGACATTCTATGACTTCATTAGTGGCGGAACCGGAAGCGGAGACGTCAATGAAGCCTATACAGTCTCTGCTTATCAAGGAATGAACAACGCCGGATACTTGATTGACCAAGAACTGGCAGACAAGAACATAGCTTACATAGAGGCAAACAAGCCCAAGCAAACAAAATGGATTTTCTCAAATCCAGACCCTTCGCGCATTGCAGAATGTATGTTCTCCAAAGAATATATAGCAGAAGTAGAAAAACGTACGGACATTGCAATGATTACTATCGGGCGCAACTCTGGAGAAGGGATTGACCGAAAGGTGGACAACGATTTTAACCTCACCGACAAGGAACGAGAACTCGTTGAAAACATCTGCGAGGTATACCATGCTGCCCAAAAGAAAGTGATAGTTGTGCTCAATGTAGGTGGAGTCATTGAAACCGCTTCGTGGAAGCATCTACCCGATGCTATCTTACTGGCATGGCAACCTGGACAAGAAGGCGGCAACTGCATAGCCGATATTATCAGCGGAAAAGAGACACCATCGGGCAAACTTCCCATGACGTTCCCCAACAGCTACTGGGATGTACCGTCGGCAAAGACATTCCCATACGACTTTGTAGAGAAGCGTGAGCAATCCGTGGAAGATTCCATTTTCAACATCACCCCCAACGTGGGCACTACCAACTACGAGGAAGGCATCTGGGTAGGATATAGATATTATGATGCCCACGACAAAAATGTTTCCTATCCTTTTGGCTACGGCCTATCCTATACACAGTTCGACTACGAGAAAGCTACGGTTAAGTTAAACAGCAAGAAAACAGCCTTTGAAGTCAAAGTCAGGGTAAGCAACGCTGGCAAAGTTGCAGGTAAGGAAGCTGTACAAGTATATGTTAGCGCACCTCAAAATCCAGCTTATCAGAAGCCCGTGCAGGAACTAAAAGCATTTACCAAAACTCCAAAACTTCAGCCTGGAGAAAGTACAATACTGAGCTTTGTCATTCCCGTGACCGATCTAGCATCTTACAACGAATTAAACGAAAAATGGCAAGTAGACAAAGGCCTGTACATTTTCCGTATAGGCGCATCATCAAGAGATATTCGCATTAAGCAACAAATTATACTCTAATAAGAATGCGCATTAAATTCTTTGATAAGAAAAAATAGAGTATATATTTTATTAATGAGTCCACTTGAAAAAGTTTTTTTCAATACATCCTACATACCCAAATACGTTTAGGTAGTCATTTTGAAAAAATATACTTTTCTAAGTGGACTTAACAATAAACATACATTATTCTATGCCAATTAGGAGAACAACAAAAGGTAAAATTATATACATTTATACACTAATACTAAATTACACTCTCCAGAACAACATCTCATAACCATGAAAAGTATTTTCAACTACTTGACAATGGCCTTGGTTACTGCTGCCACACTTGCAGCCTGCCAGCCGCAAAACAATGGTATCAGCCTGGAACATCAAGGCGATACACTCACCATCGTTCACATCACAAACCCTAAGAAATACCTCATCCTGCCTATACAGGAGTCTTGCAACGAAGGCAAGGTGAAACTCATCACCGGCAGCCCCGCCGATATGGCCATGGACATACGTCTGGCTGTAGACAGCGTAGAATATTACGTACCGTTTGCCCTGCCCGCCGAAGCCAAAGAAGCTACCATCAGCATAGGTCGTGTAGCTGCCAACGCCATCTGCTGGGACAGCATCCGACTGGCCGATACCTTTGATACGACCAATACCGACTACTACCGTCCCGTCTACCACCATACACCGCTCTATGGCTGGATGAACGATGCCAACGGCCTCGTCTACAAAGACGGTGAATATCACCTCTACTTCCAATACAACCCTTACGGTTCGAAGTGGGGAAACATGCACTGGGGACATTCCGTAAGCCGCGACCTCATTCACTGGGAGCACCTTAATCCAGCCATCGCACGCGACACACTGGGACACATCTTCTCGGGCAGCACAGTCATCGACAAGAACAACAGTGCAGGCTATGGCAAAGATGCCATGATTGCCTTCTATACCTCGGCCAGCGACGAACACGGACAAATTCAGTGTATGGCCTACAGCAACGACAATGGCCGCACCTATACCAAATATGAAAAGAACCCCATCCTCACTCCGTTCGACGGTCTGAAGGACTTCCGCGACCCGAAAGTGTTCTGGTATGAACCTGCACAGAAGTGGTACATGATTGTATCGGCCGACAAGAACATGCGTTTCTACTCGTCAACCGACATGAAGAACTGGGAATACCTGAGCCAGTTTGGCGAAGGATATGGCGTACAGCCCAATCAGTTTGAATGCCCCGACTTCATCCAGCTGCCTGTCGACGGCGACAAGAACAACATGAAATGGGTGATGATAGTCAACATCAACCCCGGATGTCCCTTCGGCGGCAGTGCTACGGAATACTTTGTAGGTGAGTTTGACGGCAAGGAATTCAAGTGCGACACCGACAAGAGCGTCACCAAGTGGCTCGACTTCGGCAAGGACCACTATGCTACCGTATGTTTCTCCAACACAGGCGACCGTACCATTGCCGTACCTTGGATGAGCAACTGGCAGTATGCCAACGTCACTCCTATCCGCCAATACCGCGGTGCCAATGCCCTGCCTCGCGAACTCTCACTCTATACCAAGAACGGTGAAATCTACATGGCCGCCAATGCCGTGAAGGAAACAGAAGGACTACGCCTGGGAACTACTGAAGTAAACGACTTCACCATGACCGACGAACACTTGGTAAGTCCGCTGGCTACCGGTAAGGAAGGTGCTTGCGAACTGGAAATGGACGTTACACCAGGCAAGGCACAAACCGTAGGATTCCAACTGATGAATGACAAAGGCGAAAAGGTTGACATCTATCTGGACATGAAAGCCGGTCGTTTAGTAATGGACCGTACACAAAGCGGTCTGATAGCCTTTGGAGAAAAAGCTGAACCCCACTTCAAGGAGAATCATGACGGACGCAAGACGCAATCTGTAAACTACATCAACGATTTTGCCTTGGGTACTTGGGCACCGCTTTCACTCTGCAACGGCAAGACCTACCACCTCGACGTATTTGTTGACAAATGCTCCATCGAAATCTTCGTGGATGGTGGTCGCATAGCCATGACCAACCTCGTGTTCCCAACCCAGCCTTACAACGCCCTGCGCTTCTATACACAAGGTGGCGAAGCTGAGGTGAATAACCTGAAAGTATATCAATTAGGATTGTAACAATAAAAGCCCCCTCACACCATGAAGCACCTCATCGCTACGGCAGCACTTACCCTGCTTGCCACCACCACACTGAATGCCAGTGACATGAAACAGATACGTATCTCTACCGAACGCACCGACCTCATATTGCAGGTAGCCGAAAACGGGCGCCTCTACCAAAGCTACTTTGGCGAGAAACTGCTGAATGAAGCTGACCTGAAGGAACTGGGTTGGAGCGTGCATCCCGCATCAGACGGCAGCGTAAGCCGCCGTGGCTGGGAGGTGTACAGTGGGTCGGGCAACGAAGACTTCTTCGAGCCCGCCCTGGGCATCACCCACAACGACGGAAACCCGTCCACATGGCTCTACTACGTTTCCTCGTCTTCGCATCCTGTAGATGGAGGCGTACAGACTGACATCCAGCTGCGCGACGACAAGTATCCCATCGACGTAACACTGCACTACGTGGCCTACACGAAGGAAAACGTCATCAAGACATGGAGCGAAATACGCCATCAGGAGAAGAAACCCATCACCCTGTCAGCCTACGCCACGACCATGCTCTACTTCAGCCGTCCGGCCTACTACCTGACGGAGTTCAGCAGCGACTGGGCCAAGGAAGCACAGATGGGCACACAACCCTTGCTCTTCGGCAAGAAAGTGATTGACACCAAGCTGGGCAGCCGGGCTGCCATGCACACGCATCCCTTCTTCATCGTAGGTCTGGACCAACCTGCCCACGAGCGCCAAGGCGAAGTACTGATGGGTACACTAGCCTGGACAGGCAACTTCCGCTTCACCTTCGAGGTGGACAATGTGGGCAACCTGCGCATCCTTCCGGGCATCAACCCGTATGCATCGGCCTACAAGCTGAACAACGGTGAGGTATTCACCACACCCGAATTCATCTTCACCCTGAGCACCGAAGGAACCGGACAAGGAAGCCGCGACCTGCAGGACTGGGCACGCAACTACCAGCTGAAAGACGGCAAAGGCACACGCCTGACACTGCTCAATAACTGGGAGAACACTGCCTTCAACTTTAACCAGGACATACTGGCTGCCCTGATGAAGGAAGCCAAAGACCTGGGAGTAGACATGTTCCTGCTGGACGATGGATGGTTTGGCAACAAATATCCGCGCAAAGACGACCACGCCGGACTGGGCGACTGGGAAGTGACACACGACAAGCTGCCCGGCGGCATCCGTGCACTGACCGACGCTGCACAAGAGGCCGGAGTAAAGTTTGGACTGTGGATTGAACCCGAGATGGTGAACCCCAAGAGCGAACTCTTTGAGCAACATCCCGACTGGGCCATCCACTACCCCAACCGTGACACGTACTACTACCGCAACCAGCTGGTGCTTGACCTGAGCAACCCTGCCGTGCAGGACTACGTCTACGGCATCGTAGACAAACTGCTGAAGGAGAACCCCGACATAGCCTACTTCAAGTGGGACTGCAACAGCCCCATCACCAACATCTACTCGCCCTACCTCAAGGCCGAACAGGGACAACTGTACATAGACCATGTGCGCGGCGTGTACAACGTGATGAAGCGGGTGAAGGACAACTACCCTGATGTGCCCATGATGCTCTGCTCGGGCGGTGGCGCGCGTTGCGACTACGAGGCTCTGAAATACTTCACCGAATTCTGGTGCAGCGACAACACCGACCCCGTAGAACGCATCTACATACAGTGGGGCTTCTCACAGTTCTTCCCGGCCAAAGCCATGTGCGCCCACGTGACAAGCTGGAACAAGGCTGCCAGTGTGAAGTTTCGCACCGACGTAGCCTCCATGTGCAAGCTGGGCTTCGACCTGGGCCTGAAGGAACTGAGTGCCGACGAACTGCTCTACTGCCAGACGGCCGTGGCCAACTGGAAACGCCTGCAACCTGCTATCCTCGACGGTAGCCAGTACCGCCTGGTATCGCCCTACGAAAGCAACCACATGGCTGTGAACTACGTCAGCGAGGACAGCCGCAAGGCCGTGCTCTTTGCCTACGACGTCTATCCGCGCTTCCAGGAGAAACTGATGCCCGTCAGACTGCAAGGTCTCGACCCGCACAAGCGCTATAAGGTAGAAGAAATCAATCTGATGCCCGGCGTACAATCAACTCTACCTGCCAACGGAAAGACATACTCTGGCGACTACCTGATGAAAGTAGGCCTTGACGTCTTCGGCTTCAAAGCCATGCAAAGCCGGGTGGTAGAACTGACAGAGGTGGAATAAATGAAGGAGTTAGAGAAGTTATGGGAAGTTAGAGAAGTTAAAGCAGATAGACTTTCTTTCATGTTTTCCCTTCCTTTCCCTTTTCATAACTTCTTTAACTTCTATAACTTCTATAACTTCTTAAAAAACAATGACTGCTAACCAACAAATGAAATACGGAAGACTGATACCCGTCATGCTCTGCTTCTTCGCCATGGGCTTTGTAGACCTGGTGGGCATCGCTTCCAACTACGTGAAGGCAGACCTGGGACTGACTGACTCACAAGCCAACATCTTCCCATCGCTCGTCTTCTTCTGGTTCCTTATCTTCTCCGTACCGACGGGTATGCTCATGAACCGCATCGGACGCAAGAGGACCGTACTGCTCAGCCTCATCGTCACGGCACTCTCACTCCTGCTGCCGCTCTTTGGCGACGGATACGCGCTGATGCTCTGCTCCTTCTCGCTGCTGGGAATAGGCAACGCGCTGATGCAGACGTCGCTCAACCCACTGCTGAGCAACATCATCACAGGCGACCGCCTGGCAAGCTCCCTTACCTTCGGACAGTTTGTCAAGGCCATCGCATCCTTCCTGGCACCTTACATTGCCATGTGGGGAGCAACGCAGGCCATGCCCACCTTCGGGTTGGGATGGCGCGTGCTCTTTCCCGTGTACATGATAGTGGCCGTCATTGCCATACTATGGCTATCATCCACACCCATCGAAGAGGAGAAGGCTGACCGCGCATCGGGATTCGCAGACTGCCTGCGCTTGCTCGGACGACCCTTCATCCTGCTCTGCTTCCTGGGCATCGTGTGCCATGTGGGTATTGACGTGGGCACCAACACGACAGCACCCAAGCTGCTGATGGAACGTGTGGGAATGACACTCGACGAGGCAGGATTTGCCACCAGCCTCTACTTCATCTTCCGTACCGCAGGATGCCTGCTCGGTACCTTCATACTGCAACACCTCTCGGCACGGCGGTTCCTGGCCGTCAGCGTGGCCTGCATGCTCGTGGCCATGATAGGACTGATGGTATCGGACGCACACTACATTATATATATATGTATAGCGCTCATCGGATTCGGAAACTCCAACGTATTCCCCATCATCTTTGCACAGGCACTTACAGCCGTGCCCGACAAGAAGAACGAGGTTTCGGGACTGATGATTATGGGACTCTTCGGCGGAACGGTATTCCCGCTGCTGATGGGGGTGGCCAGCGATGCCATAGGACAGAGCGGAGCGGTGGCCGTCATGACCGTGGGCGTGATTTATCTGATTGCATATACACTAAAACTCAAAAACAACCAATAACACTATGAATGACATTATAGTAGGAATGGGCGAGGCACTATGGGACGTGCTGCCCGAAGGAAAGAAACTGGGCGGTGCACCCGCCAACTTTGCATACCACGTATCACAGTTCGGACTCAACAGCCGAGTGGTCAGCGCCGTGGGACAGGACAAGCTGGGCGTGGAAATACTGGACAACTTCCGCGAGAAGCAGCTGTACGGCATGGTGGAAATCGTGCCCTACCCCACCGGAACCGTACAGGTGGAACTGGATGCCGAGGGGGTGCCCTGCTACGACATCAAGGAAGGAGTGGCATGGGACAACATTCCCTACACACAGGCGCTCGACGGACTGGCCCGGCAGACACGCGCCGTCTGCTTCGGCTCGCTGGCACAGAGAAGCATCGTATCGCGCGAGACCATACACCGCTTCCTCGACGCCATGCCCGACGAACCCGGAACGCTGAAGATATTCGACATCAACCTGCGACAGAGTTTCTATACCAAGGAGATACTGTGCGAGTCGTTCCGCAGGTGCAACGTGCTGAAGATTAACGACGAGGAACTGGTGACCGTGAGCCGCATGTTCGGATATCCCGGCATAGACCTGCAAGACAAGTGCTGGATACTGCTGGCCAAGTACGACCTGAAGATGCTTATCCTGACCTGCGGAGTGAACGGAAGCTATGTCTTCACGCCCGGCCACGTATCGTTCGTGGAGACTCCCAAGGTACAGGTGGCCGACACCGTGGGTGCAGGCGACTCATTCACCGCTGCCTTCACAGCCGCCATTCTGAAAGGATGTGCCGTGGAGGAAGCACACCGGCTGGCGGTAGAAACTTCGGCATACGTATGCACGCAGCAAGGCGCCATGCCCCTGCTGCCCGAACGGCTGACGCGCAAACTAAAAGAATAACAAATAATAACATGTCTAAAGGGACGAGTACTATTGCTCGTCCTTATACCAAACCCACGGTACAGTAATTACAAAAAAATACACTTAATGACATAACACCAAATCTAAATTTTTAATCCGCATACATCCTAACGCCAAACAAATCCATGATACACAAATTATATCTATTCACCTTCATATACACTCTTTTCCTGTTGTTATTTACAGCTTGCAACAAAGAAAAAGCACACTACGTTATCGGTGTGTCACAATGTAGTGACGATGAATGGCGCAGACAGATGAACAAAGAGATACGCCGAGAGGCACTATTCTATTCCAACGTACAAGTCAACATCAAAACAGCCAAAGACAATAACCAACAACAAATAGCAGACATCAAAAGCTTTATTCAGCAGAAAGTGGATTTACTTATTGTATCCCCTAATGAAGCTCAAGCTATTACTCCAATCATAGAAGAAGCATTTGAAAATGGAATCCCGGTAGTATTAGTCGACCGTAAAATACACTCGGACAAATATACAGCCTATGTCGGTGCCGACAACTACAAAATAGGACAACAAATAGGAATTTACATAGCTCACCGGCTGCAAGGCAAAGGAAATATTGTAGAACTAACCGGCCTCAAAGGTTCAACCCCTGCCGAAGAAAGACATAAAGGAATTGGAGAAGTATTGTCACAATATCCCGCTATCCACATTATCGCTACGGCTGATGCTAAATGGTTGCAGAAAACAGCAGAAATAACTTTTGACTCTATACTAAACAGTCAACTTCCAATAGACCTGGTTGTTGCACACAACGACCCTATGGCCGCCGGTGCACACAAAGCAGCCGTTAAGCATCACAGAGAATCGGACATGCTGTTTGTAGGAGTAGATGCCCTACAAGGGCAAGGCCTCGGAGTAGAACTGGTAACAAGCGGAATACTGGATGCCTCGTTCATATATCCCACAGGAGGTGATAAGGTATTACAAGTAGCTATGTCCATCCTACAAAATGAAACTTATGAACGAGAAAACATACTATCAACCGAACTTGTCAATAGCAATAATGCCCGTATCATGCAAATGCAAGCTGCAAACATTAGTACACTAGACGAGAAGATAGAATTGCTTAACAGCCAAATTGATACTTTCCTGATACGCTATTCTTCCCAACGCATGTTTCTATACGCTTGTATTATTATTATCGCACTTATAATGATACTCTTGTTCTTCATGGCGAAAGCTTTCTGGACTAAGAACCGCATGAATACAGAACTTTCGGAACAAAAAAAACAATTGGAACAACAACGAGACCAACTCATAAAACTATCACAACAACTTAAGAAAGCCACACACGACAAGCTGACATTCTTTACCAACATATCGCACGATTTCCGTACGCCACTTACACTTATAGCCGACCCAGTAACCCAACTCCTGGAAAGTCCAAGACTAGATAAACATGAACACTTCTTGCTTAATATAATCAATAAAAACGTGACCGTGCTACTGCGTCTCGTCAATCAGATATTGGACTTCCGCAAGTTTGAAAACGGCAAGTTAGACATGCAGCTCAGCCGTTTCAATCTCTCTTATGCCATGCATGATTGGGCTGAAGCATTCAAAACCCTCACCTACCGCAAGCATATCAAGTTCAAACTTCAAATAGAAGGCACTACAGAAGATTACGAAATGATAGCTGACAGTGAAAAACTGGAACGTATTACCTACAACCTGTTATCCAATGCTTTCAAATTTACTCCCGACAACGGTGAAATAATCATTCATCTTTCTACATTCAGTCACGAACAAAACGTATGGTTAAATATGAACGTGTCTGATAGTGGTGTAGGAATGCCTGCAGAACACATCAAACACATCTTCGAAAATTTCTACCAGATAGATATACATCATACCGGATCGGGAATTGGCCTAGCACTAGTGAAAGCGTTTGTAGAGATGCATCACGGCTCCATAAACATAAGTTCGAATAAAGGAAAGGGAACCACCTTCCATATCACCATGCCCATGAAACAAGAAGGTAATGTAACCGGCTCCATAACCAAAAGCCAACAGATACACACATTGAGAGAAGGAGCAATATTGGACGCCGGACAAGAAAACATCAATCTTACTCCTACGCAGGTAAACGAAGAAGGTAAAAGCTGTATTCTGATAATTGACGACAACCAAGATATTCGCGACTACACAAAATCCATTTTGGATAGTGAATATACCGTCATCGAAGCAGCTAATGGGCAAGAAGGTATACAACAAGCCATGAAGTACGTGCCCGATACCATCATCTGCGATGTCATGATGCCCGTTATGGACGGCATGGAATGCTGTCAGCGCCTCAAAGCAGAACTGCAAACTTCGCACATCCCTATAATGATGCTTACCGCCTACGCACAAGACGAACAAAAAATCAAAGGTTATGAATGTGGCGCAGACTCCTACATTTCAAAACCCTATAGTGCCCAACTACTACTGACAAGACTACACAATCTGATTGAAAACAAGAAGCGCCTGCAGAATTTCTTCACAGACAAGACCAACACACAAAAAGAACCACTGACCGAGCCAGACAGAGCTTTTATCGACAAGCTACGTACATCGATAGAACAGCACATGTCTGACACAAACTTTAAAGTTGAAAACATGGGTGAAGAAATAGGGTTAAGCCGCATACAGCTCTACAGAAAGACAAAATCACTCACCGGATATGCTCCACTGGAACTACTGCGCATCGCTCGACTAAAAAAGGCCGCCCAACTGTTGGGCTCTACAGAAAAAACTGTTGCCGAAATAGCCTATGAAGTAGGATTCAACTCTCCTTCCTACTTTGCCAAATGCTACCGCGAGTTCTTTGGCGAAAACCCTACCGACTTCCTAAGAAGGAACAAATCGTAGCCAACCGCATAGTTGTAAGCAGAAGGCTGCATGCTCTGTCTTCAGGTTAAAGACGGCCATCTTCAGCCTAAAGATGTCTGTCTTCAGCTTGCAGATGTCTATCTTCAGGCTAAAGATAGAGTTTGCGATAGACTACGCACAACTTTCTACAGGCATATTACAACGTTTCCTACCACTCCCCTGCTGCTTTTCTACCTGACAGAAAACGATAAATCCATACCCGCCCGCATTCATCGTACACACTAGTCCCCCTGCCTGCAAGGCACACAGAGGCTATCTCATTTGTTTCATCAATAACACATTTGTTTCATGTAACAAAAATCAAAGCAGACGAAACAATCGTTTCATATCAAAAAACAAGTATCCAATACCTTTGCAGCATCAAATCACTGACGAAATTTTAATTCATTTAATAACTAAATTCAGATACCATGAAAAAAGGTATGAAACAAATCATCAAACAGGCAGGAACAGCCATGCTGCTCATTACCCTGACTTGTGGAAGCGCACTGGCGCAAGAACAAGATGCTGCAAACCAACAAAAGGATGACTCCTCATCGAAAGAGGAAGGCAACCGAAACGTCATGCTGAATGCCGCCAGCGCCAACGGCCCGCGCGAAATCCAAATTGGTCTGCCGTCGGCCGACGTCAATGTATTGGAAAACGGAATACCTGTCACCTACGCAACCAATCCACACTCTGTAAACGCCCTCTGGCGTGCCGATGCCAGCCTGAGCCACGTAGGATTGCTGAAGATATCGGAAACAGCCATAACAACCGGCAACATCGGATATGCCGTCAACTCTTTCACTCAGCTGGGTCAAAAAGGATTCCACGGCACACTGAACTATAAGAGCAACCACTTCGGCATGCAGGAATTCTCACTCAACGTAAACGGTGGTATTGCCAAAGACTGGTTCTATAGCGGAAGCATCTATCAGGACTTTGACCCGGGAACATTCAAAATCAAATCAACCCCGTTCCAGGACCGCACGCAAATCTATAAATTTGCCCTCACCAAGAAGTACAACGAAGGCCGTGGTGAACTGACTGCTATCTACCACTACAGCAACAGCCACCCCGTCTATATGTACGCCACTCAGTCGGCTCCCTTCATCTATGTAGGCGACGGTAGCGTGAAGGAGTTTGGCAAGTTCTCTCTCGGAACTACTTCTTACCTGCCCATGGACAACGAAATGATGTATCGCGACATGCGTACAGGCGAAGTGAAGAAGACCAACCTCTATGACGCCGTACAAAACAAGGGCAGCGAATTCACCTTAATGAACAACTACACTTGGGACAACGGACTGAACTGGCGCACCATCATGAAGTACGACCACTCTACCGGTTCATGTGTCTACCAGACTCCTATGTCGCTCGACCAGAACGAAGCCGGCATCAACTACCTGTATGAGGCAGCCGACGGCAGCATGCAGCCCTACAAAGGCGAATATGTACAGAGCCGTATGTCGTGTCTGAATCGCGGATTCATCGACTCTTTCATGTTTACCACCGAACTGTCGCGCAAGGCAGGAAACAGCACCTGGCGCCTGGGACTGAACGAATGGTACTACGACATTGACTACGCATCGGCTACGACCATGTACGACCAGTCTGTACCCACGGACGGCAGCTATCCTGTACGCCTCTACAATACGGACTATGCTACGTATGCCGACCGCACTTATGCCGGCAACGGTTACTACTACGACTTTAACAAGAATGCTTCGGAATACTACAAGGGTCATGAAAACAAAGTAGCCCTCTACTTCACCCACGACTGGGATGTAACCGACCAGTTGAACCTCTACTACGGTGCCCGTCTGGAATACCAAGCTCTGCGTGGCGACAACGCTGCCGTAAAGAATGCCGACGGTGAATACGTAGGCCGCTTTGCCAACTACTACCTGGGTGCTACCGCCCCCGACGGCACTAAAATAGCTCCCACTGCCATGAGCTACGACTGGCTGAACTATGCCTTGACTGCAGCAGCTACCTACAAGCTGACTTCATCCTTCGGACTGACCGGCGACTTCACTTACATCACCCAACACCCGAAGATTGAGAACTTTGCTCCCGCTACTTTGCCCAATACAGACAAAATATCAGTGCCGCTGGGCCGTGCAGGTATCTACTACAACAACGAATGGTTGAGCCTGACATCACTGTTCTCATACATCTCGAAAACCAACAATAACTCTACACTGAACCTGCAACACAAGACGGCCGACGGACAGACCGAAATCATGGCTGCCCCGCTGACCTACGACATCAAGACACTGGGATGGACCACTGACGTAGTGGCACGCCCCTTCAAGGGATTCGACCTGCACTTCCTCTTCACCTACCAGAAGCCTACATACAAAAAGTATGAAACTTCCGTTACCTTCTCAGACGGATACGAAGGCAGCATCAACGCCACTGGCAATATCGTAGCTGAAATTCCTCAAGTCATCGTTGAAATAGACCCCAGCTACATGATTACAAAAGACCTGAAGATTTGGACCAGCTTCCGCTACTTCAGCAAAACTTACGCCAACATCAACGATGCCTACTACTTCAACGGACGTTGGGAAACCTTCGGCGGACTGAACTGGCAGGTAAACAAGAAACTGGCATTGGGCTGCACCGTGGTCAACTTCCTGAACCAGACTGGTGCCAAAGGAAGTATAGCCGGAGCCGAACTGATTGAGAAAGAGGATGCTGGACAGTATGCCGGACACGTCATGGCAGGAAGCTACATCCGTCCGTTCACCGTAGAGTTCAGCGCCAGCCTGAAGTTCTGACAACAATCATTGCCATACCGGTGTGGCTTACCGCACCGGTGTCAAGAAAAGACAATGCACCGGTGTGGCCAATCAAAAAATAAACAGTACATTTAAACACTCAAAATAAACATCATAACCATGAAAAGTATTTTCAACCACTTGACAATGGCCTTGGCTACTGCTGCCACACTTGCAGCCTGCCAGCCGCAAAACAATGGTATCAGCCTGGAA
>USEY01000057.1 GCA_900553815.1 uncultured Bacteroides sp. | reverse complement strand
TATGCCGATTCTATGTTTAATTTTAATTTATCGGTAAAAATTTACCGAAGTATTGGTTTTAGCGAAGCTTGAAATAATAATTCTGCTTTTTGCTGGTACGAGCCATGAAGCCCGGCTTTTTCCATAAATATTACTTTGTCAGGACAGCCGGACAAAAGCGAGCTCTCACCAAAGCTGGACATGCTCAAAAATAGAAAAGAACATATACATGGGAAAGCAAAAAAGGGGTATAAATGGGGTGGACAAAACAAATATATAAACAATTGACAAACAGTTGTTTAATATAAAATACATACAATAAAAGAGGGGGACATTTGAAACAAGGAGTAAAAAGAAAAGGCAGTCGGAATACACAAAAAGACAAGACAAGAAGAAAAACCGGAAAAGAACAAGAAAGAAAGCATTTGTACCTTATTTTACTATCCGAAAACAGTAGTTAACTGCCAGCGACCAAGCAGTCCACTGCCAGCAACCAAGCAGTTAACTGCTATCGACAGAGGAGTTAACTGCTATCACGATAACAGTTAAGACTTATATCAATGGCTGGCCAGATAAACCCCGCACAACACACAAGCTGCACCCAGCAAGGCCACGGGAGTAAGCGGTTCGCCCAGGAAAAGGAGGGCACCGACGGAAGTGAACAGTGGATTGAGGTATAGGTAGTTGGAAGCGTGGACAGTGCCTAGACGTTTCAAAATGAGGTTCCACACTACAAAGCATACCAGCGATGCCAGTAAACCCAGGAAAAGCAGGTTGAATAGCACTGAAGGAGAAGAAAACGACGACAAAGGAAATTGCCAGGGGTGCACCAGAAAGGCGGGCAGGATGGTGAGCAGGCCGTAGAAAAAGACCTTGCGGGTGATGAAGACCGTGGAATAACGGTCGGACACACGACGCATAATGAGGCTGTAGACAGCCCAGGCCAGGGAAGCCGTGAGCGAAAGCACATCGCCCAACGGAGAAAGTTTCAGCACGAAATTGCCGTTGAATATCACCAGTCCTACACCCAACAGAGCCAGTAATGAACCAATCCACAAGCGGGAAGTGGCTTTTTCGCTGCGATAGAGCAAGCGCGAAAGCAAAAGGGTAAGCAGAGGCGTGCTGCACACGATGAAGGCCACGTTGGTGGTAAGCGTCACTTCGAGGGCGGTATTTTCGGTCAGGAAATAGAGCGAACCGCCTGTGACACCGCTCAGCAGCATCCAAAGTTCGTCGCGCCAGTTGTCGCACCACAGTTTGCGCGGCGATATGAACCAGATGCCTATATAGGCCATGAGGAAACGGAGCAGAAAGATTTCCTGTGGGGTAAGCCCATTGTCTATCAATACACGGGTGGATATGAAGGTCAAACCCCATATTCCAACAACCACAACAGCCGTCAAATGCCAGATGTAATCCTTTTTCTGTTCCATCACTTTCCTCCTACTCTATTTGTCAGTCTGCCTGTTTGGCCTGCTTGGAGGCCTTATAGGCTTCCATCTCGGCACGGCTGCGGCTCGACGTCACGAGATAGACACCACCGAAGATAAGTACAACAGAAAATACCTTACTTACACTAAAGCTATCCATGCCCCAGCAGACAGCCACAATGGTGGCTACCAGCGGTTGTACATAGTTGTACATGCCGGCCACGGTGGGGCGCAGGTTCTTCTGCCCGACAATGATGAGAATGTAGTACAGAAAAGTGGAGCAGACCACAATAAACAGGATGGAAGCTATCTGCTGCCAACCCAGTGCCAGCCAGTCGGTAGCCAGCAGGCTGTTGTAAGAGAATGGCAACAAGCAAATGAAGGCATAGGTGAACATCCATTTCATCACCGTGACTGCTGAATACTTGACTACGAAATTCTTGAACAGTACGAAATAAAAGGCATAACTGCACTGTGCCAACAGTACGAAGATATCGCCCAGAATGGGATTGTCGCCACGACTGGTGACAGCCCCGGCCTGTGAACTTCCCACGATAAGCAGCAAGGCTCCCGACGCGCCTACGGCAATGCCAAGAATTTTCTTGCCGGTAATAGGTTCTTTCAGGAAAATGGCTGCCAGAATCATGGCAATGAGCGGCATGCTGGTAGTGATGATGGAAGCGTCGACAGGCGACGTCAGACCCACACCGAAAATATAGCTGCCCTGGTTGAAGACAATGGCCAGCAACGAAGCAGCAAACAGTTTCATCAGGTCTTTGTGTCCCACATGTTCGGGCTTCTGGAAAAAGGAGAATAGCCAGAATAGAATCATTGCGCCGAATACGCGCAAATCGGTCATCACCAATGAGCTGACAGCGCCACCCATCATGACGAATTTGGCCAGCGGAGCCATCAGTCCCCACATGCTGTTGGCCGCCAGCATGGAGGCATGACCTTTCAATTTTGCTGTGTCCATAAAGTTTCAACTTCTTGTTCAGGGCGCAAAATTACGAGAAAAGTGAGCAACATATTACTATAAGCCAATGTTTTTTATGTTCTTAGTAGCCAAATCTGAAAATAAACGTGTAAATTTGCCACGGTTTATTAACATGGATATAAACCGGAAGAAAGGATATATCAACACGTTTTCAACAAATTATTAACAGATATCAGTATGGAATACAATTTCAGGGAAATTGAAAAGAAATGGCAGAAACGATGGGTGGACGACAAGACCTACCAAGTGACAGAAGACACTGAAAAACCCAAGTTTTATGTACTAAATATGTTCCCCTATCCCAGTGGTGCAGGACTGCATGTGGGACATCCGTTGGGCTACATTGCTTCGGACATCTACGCACGCTACAAACGACTGCAGGGATTCAACGTACTGAACCCCATGGGATATGATGCTTACGGACTTCCCGCCGAGCAGTATGCCATACAGACCGGACAGCATCCGGCCATTACAACCGTCAACAACATCAATCGCTATCGCGAGCAGTTGGACAAGATAGGTTTCTCATTTGACTGGAACCGCGAAATACGCACTTGTGACCCCGAATATTACCACTGGACACAATGGGCTTTCCAGCAGATGTTCCTGAGCTATTATGACAACAAGCTGCAAAAGGCACAGCCCATCAGCCAGCTGGTGAAAGCTTTCGAAGCCAACGGTACCGAAGGACTGGACGCAGCCTGCAGCGAGGAGCTGAGCTTCACGGCCGACGAATGGAAGGCCATGAGCGAAAAACAGCAGCAGGAAACGCTGATGAACTACCGCATTGCCTACCTGGGCGAAACAATGGTGAACTGGTGTCCGCAGCTGGGTACGGTGCTGGCCAACGACGAAGTGGTAGACGGCGTGTCGGAACGCGGTGGATATCCGGTAGTACAGAAGAAAATGCGTCAGTGGTGTCTGCGTGTATCGGCTTACGCACAGCGTTTGCTCGACGGGCTGGAGACCATCGACTGGACCGACTCGCTGAAAGAAACACAGCGCAACTGGATTGGCCGTTCGGAGGGTACGGAAGTGCAGTTCAAGGTGAAAGACAGCGACTTGGAATTCACCATCTTTACGACACGTGCCGATACGATGTTCGGCGTAACCTTCATGGTGCTGGCACCCGAAAGCGAACTGGTGCCGCAGGTAACTACCGAAGCACAGAAGGCCGAAGTGGAAGCCTATCTGGACCGCACCAAGAAGCGTACGGAACGCGAGCGCATCAGCGACCGCAGCGTGAGCGGTGTGTTCTCAGGCTCGTATGCCATCAACCCGTTCACAGGCGAGGCTGTGCCCATCTGGATTAGCGACTATGTGTTGGCCGGATATGGTACGGGTGCCATCATGGCCGTACCGGCACACGACTCACGCGACTATGCGTTTGCCAAGCATTTCGGATTGGAAATCCGTCCGCTGGTAGAGGGTTGCGATGTGAGCGAGGAAAGCTTCGACGCCAAGGAAGGTATCGTATGCAATTCTCCGAAAGCCGGTGCCACTCCCTACTGTGACCTTTCATTGAACGGACTGACCATCAAGGAAGCCATTGCCGCAACCAAGAAATACGTCAAGGAACATCACCTGGGACGCGTAAAGGTGAACTACCGCCTGCGCGATGCTATCTTCAGCCGCCAACGCTACTGGGGTGAGCCGTTCCCTGTGTACTATAAGGACAACATGCCCTACATGATACCCGAAAGCTGCCTGCCGCTGGAATTGCCCGAAGTGGCCAAGTTCCTGCCTACCGAGACGGGCGAACCACCGTTGGGACACGCCACGAAATGGGCCTGGGACACGGAGAACAACTGCGTGGTAGAAAACAGCATGATTGATAACCAGACCATCTTCCTGCTGGAACTGAACACCATGCCGGGATTTGCAGGCTCCAGCGCCTACTATCTGCGCTACATGGACCCACACAACCACGAGGCACTGGTAGACCCGAAAGTAGATGCATACTGGCGCAACGTAGACCTCTACGTGGGCGGTACGGAACACGCTACGGGACACCTCATCTATTCGCGCTTCTGGAACAAGTTCCTGCACGACCTGGGTATTTCTGTAGTGGAAGAGCCGTTCCAGAAACTGGTGAACCAGGGTATGATTCAGGGACGAAGCAATTTCGTTTATCGCATCAAGGATACCAATACATTCGTGTCACTGGGACTGAAAGACCAGTACGACACTACCCCACTCCACGTGGATGTAAACATCGTATCGAACGATGTGCTCGACGTGGAAGCCTTCAAGGCATGGCGTCCTGAATACAATACGGCCGAATTCATTCTGGAAGACGGCAAGTACATCTGCGGCTGGGCTGTAGAAAAGATGTCGAAGTCGATGTTCAACGTGGTAAATCCCGATATGATTGTCGAGAAATACGGTGCCGACACATTGCGCATGTATGAAATGTTCCTTGGCCCGGTAGAACAGTCGAAGCCTTGGGATACGAACGGTATTGACGGTGTTCACCGCTTCCTGAAAAAGTTCTGGTCGCTGTTCTACGACCGTGCAGGCAATTATCTGGTGACAGACGAAGCTGCCAACAAAGATGAGCTGAAATCGCTGCACAAGCTCATCAAGAAGGTGACGGGCGATATAGAGACATTCTCGTATAACACCAGCATCAGTGCCTTCATGATTTGTGTAAACGAACTGGCTTCGCTAAAATGCTACAAGAAGGAAATCCTGAATCAACTGGTCATCGTGCTGGCTCCGTTTGCTCCCCACGTATGCGAAGAGTTGTGGGAAACCATGGGTAATCAAGGTTCGGTGTGCGACGCACAATGGCCTGCCTTCAACGAGGAATACCTGATAGAGAATACCGTAAACTACACCATTTCATTCAACGGTAAGGCACGCTTCAACATGGAATTCCCGGCCGATGCTACTTCGGAAGCCATCCAGAGCGCAGTGCTGGCCGATGAACGTTCGGCCAAATGGATAGAGGGCAAGAACATTGCCAAGGTCATCGTAGTGCCGAAGAAGATTGTGAATGTAGTAGTTAAATAAGACATATATACTTTCAGTTATGGCAATCACAGGTTTGAAAAAAGCAGCCCTACTTCAGGAAGTGAAGGACTATACCCTTATCACCATAGGGCTTATCAGCTATGCATTAGCATGGGCAGTGTTCCTTATCCCCTATCAGATTACAACGGGAGGAACTACCGGTATAGGAGCCATCATTTACTATGCTACGGGGTTTCCTATACAGTATTCCTACTTCATCATTAATGCAGTACTGATGACCTTTGCCATAAAAATACTGGGACCAAAATTCAGTATCAAAACCACGTATGCTATCATAGCCCTGACACTGCTGCTCGAATTCTGTCAATGGCTGGTAAAGAATCCGGATGGAACTTTCCCGCAGGTCTTAGGACCGGGACAAGACTTCATGGCATGTCTGATAGGCGCCAGCATGTGTGGTTTTGGACTGGGTATTGTGTTCAACCAGAACGGTAGTACAGGAGGTACGGATATCATCGCTGCCATCGTTCACAAATACAAGGATGTGACGTTGGGAAAGATGATTATGGCCTGTGATTTCCTGATTATCAGCTCCTGCTACTTCATTTTCAACGACTGGCGCCGTGTCATATTCGGCTTTGTCACCCTGTTCATCATCGGTTTCGTGCTGGATTATGTGGTAAACAGTGCCCGCCAATCGGTTCAGTTCTTCATATTCTCCAAGGAATACGAGAAGATAGCCGACCGCATCAACAAGGAAACACACCGTGGTGTGACCGTGCTCGACGGTATTGGCTGGTACAGCAAGAACCATGTGAAAGTGCTCGTCGTTCTGGCCTATAAACGCCAATCGGTACAAATATTCCGACTGGTGAAGGACATAGACCCCAACGCTTTCATCTCACAAAGTTCAGTTATCGGTGTATACGGTGAAGGATTTGACAGACTGAAAGTGAAGTAAAACCAACCGGAAAACAAGCAAATGACCTGCAAAAGGAAACAACCGACACGATAATAGCCAAACAAAGAAAACACCAAACTACTACTGAAACATCATGTAAGAAGATTCTGAACAAACCATCGTCAGAACAAACAGGAAAAGAATGCAGGACTAACAGAAGAGTAAACCAGGAAAAACGCATTGAAAGAGAAAAACGGATGCTCTCAACAATTTGATTAGATCACAACTAACGGACCTATATACAATGAAAAAATTTGTTTTTGCAACCAACAATGCACATAAGCTGGAAGAAGTAAAAGCCTTGCTGGGCGACAAGATAGAATTGCTCAGCATGAAGGACATAAAATGTTCGGCCGATATTCCTGAAACAGAAACCACACTGGAAGGAAATGCGCTGCTGAAGGCAAGGTATATTTACGAAAATTACCACATAAACTGCTTTGCCGACGACACGGGCCTTGAAGTGGAAGCACTCAACGGAGCTCCCGGCGTTTATTCGGCACGCTATGCCGGCGAGGAACACAATTCGGAGGCCAACATGAAGAAACTTCTGCACGAACTGGAAGGAGTGGAAAACCGGAAAGCTCAGTTCAGAACCATCTTCGCACTCATCATTGAAGGCAAGGAACACCTGTTTGAAGGCATTGTAAAGGGAGAAATCATCAAGCAGAGAAAAGGAAACGCCGGATTCGGCTACGACCCTATCTTTGTTCCCGAAGGATACACGCAGACATTTGCCGAAATGGGAAGCGAAGAAAAAAACAAAATCAGTCACCGGGCCAAAGCCGTAGGAAAACTGTGTAAATTCCTGCACACACTCTGACATTACGGAAAAGACTGCCACCGGCAGACAACATACACAACTGCTGAAATCTTGCAAGTGCCCGGGCTTAACCGGCCTGGCACTTGCAGGAATCGGCAGAAACCTACTTCCTCATTTACCTTGATTCTACCACACACCTCTACCCTGTCCCACTCTACTGCTGTCAGCCATGAAACAAGCCGTCCTGTTTTGTATCCTGCTTCTGTCAATCGTATTGCCCGTAAAAGCACAACGTGCCATCGGTAACTGGCAAACACACCTCTCCTACCACAACCCTACCCGATGTGAATCTGCCGGACACCGCCTGTTCATACTGGCCAACGGTGGCCTGTACAGCTACGACCAGGAAGACAACAGCCTGCAAACTTACAGCAAAGCCGCTCCGCTGAGCGATACGGACATCTACTTCATAGGCTGGCAGCCGGAATACAGCACGCTGGTCATCGTCTACACCAACGCCAACATTGACCTGCTGACCGGCGACGAAGACGTGTACAACCTGCCCGAATTCAAGAATAAGACCAGCCTGACGGCCAAGCAAGTGAACCACATCTGTTTCCTGCACGAACGTGCCTACCTTTCTACCGCCTCGGGCATACTGGAAATAAACCTGAAAAAGAAAGAAATCAGCAACTTCTACAACTTCGGTTGCAACGTGGCCGCCTGCGAGGCTACCGACATCCAGCTCACGGCTGCTACCGAACGCGGCCTGTACAGCGGACAACTGGGCGACAACCTGCTGGATATGAACAACTGGACCAAACTGGGCGATGACACCAGTGAATTTCTGGCCCAACACACCGATGTTCCCTTCAAAGCGGAAGTGCCTGAAGGCATTACCCCCGACAGCCCCCGACAAAACTGGCCTTATTGGATGAACTTTACCGGAGAAAAACTGTTCATTGCCGGCGGCGGACACATTGCCGACCGACTGCGCAGGACAGGTACCATCATGACGTACGCCGACGGACACTGGGACAGCTTCCAGGAGGAAGGTATCAGCCAGCAGACCGGACAAGCTTACCTTGACATCAACTGCGTGGCACAGGACCCGCAAGACGAAACCCACCACTTTGCCGCATCGGCCGGCGAAGGCATCTATGAATTCAAGGACGGGAAGTTTACCAACTGGTACAGCATGCACAACAGCCCGCTGGAGACTGCCCTGCCAGGCTATGAAGCCGAACAGAACTATGTGCGCATCAACGGTCTGATATACGACAGTGAAAACAACCTGTGGATGGTGAACAGCGAAGCCCGCCATGCCGTACATGTGCTGAAGAACAACGGCGAATGGAAGAGTTTTGAATTTCCCGAAGCATCGTCAGCCAGCAACTTCGGGCGTACTATCATAGACCGCCGCGGATGGCTCTGGGCCACCTCCTCGCGCATAGAATCGGGTGGATTGTTCTGCTTGAACTATAACGGAACCATAGACGACGAATCGGACGACCAGCACCGTTTCCTTACGCGCTTTACCAACCAGGACGGTACCTTGCTCGACCAGCGGGCCGTCTACTGCATAGCCGAAGACCGGGAAGGCACCATCTGGATTGGCACCAACAAGGGGCCGCTGGTGCTCGGCAATCCGTCACGCTTCTTCGACGATGACTTCCGCTGTACGCAGGTCAAGGTGGCACGCAACGACGGCACCAATCTGGCCGACTACCTGCTGGAAAACGAAACTGTCAATGCCATTGCCATAGACGGCGGCAACCGAAAATGGATAGGAACCGAAAGCAGCGGACTCTACCTGCTCAGCGAAGACGGTACAGAGACCATTGAACACTTCACAGAGGACAACAGTCCCCTGCTGTCCAACAGCATCACTTCGCTGGCCATTCATCCACGTACGGGCGAAGTATTCATTGGCACGTCGAAAGGGTTGGTTTCTTATCAAAGCGATGCCACTGAGGGCGCCAGCTCGTTCGAGGAAGGGCAGGTAAGAGCTTATCCCAACCCCGTAAGGCCGGAATACAGCGGTCCCATAACCGTGACCGGCATGATGTACGACAGCGACGTGAAGATAGTCACCGTGGCCGGACATCTGGTCTATCAGGGAACTTCCATAGGAGGACAGTTTGTGTGGAACGGTTGCGACAGCCAGGGCAGGAGAGTGCCCTCAGGCGTCTACATGGTGCTGGCCAGCAACCAGGAGGGAAAGGAAGGGATTGTGACGAAGATTGTGGTTATCAGATGAAAACAGCGGTAAGCGGTCTGTGGTTAGTGATAAGCAGTTAATAGTAAGCGGTTAGCGATCAGTGATAAGTGGTCAGTAGAGCTACAAGTTTCCTTTGCTTACCACTTACCGCTGAATCACGCCACTTACCACTAAATTACTGAATTACTTGCTCAGCTCCAGCATCCGTTTGATAGGTCTCACCGCCTTTTCGGCCACTTCAGGGTCTACCGTAATCTCCGGAGTCTCGTTTTTCAGGCAGTCATACAGTTTCTCCAGCGTGTTCAGGCGCATGTAGCTGCATTCGTTGCAGGCACACGTGCTATCGGCGGGTGGGGCAGGGATGAAGGTCGTATCGGGACATTGTTTGCACATTTCGTTCAGAATGCCGGCCTCGGTAGCCACAATGTATTCCTTCTCAGGATGAGCCACGGCATACTTCAGCAGCGCCGCCGTAGAACCTACTACATCGGCCAGTTTCAGCAACGCACCCTTGCACTCGGGATGAGCCAGTACCACGGCACCCGGATGCTCCTTCTTCAGTTCCACAATCTTTTCCACCGAGAACTGTTCGTGCACGTGGCATGCACCGTTCCACAGCAGCATATTGCGGCCTGTCACCGCGTTGATATATCCACCCAGGTTGCGGTCAGGACCGAAGATTATCTTTTCGTCCTGTGGGAAACTTTCCACAATCTGACGTGCATTGGTCGAAGTCACTACCACATCGGTCACCGCCTTTACGGCAGCTGTTGTGTTGACGTATGAAATCACCGTATAGCCCGGATGTGCCTTTACAAACTCGGCAAACTCATCGGCCGGACAGCTGTCGGCCAGTGAACAGCCGGCTGCCATATCGGGCACCAACACCTTCTTGTCGGGACAAAGCACCTTGGCCGTTTCACCCATGAAGTGCACACCACACATCACGATGATATCAGCATCCGTCTTAGCCGCCCACTGTGCCAGTGCCAGGCTGTCGCCCACAAAGTCGGCAATATCCTGAATCTCGCCTCTCTGGTAGTAATGTCCCAGAATCACTGCGTTCTTCTCCTTTTTCAGTTGCTTGATAGCTTCTTTCAGATTATCCATAATTCTACGTTTATATATACCATATATTGTTATCAACACCTGTTCATAATATGCAAAGTTAATAACTTTGGGAGATATTTACTATAAATATAGCTGATTTACACAGCTTTTTCCAATTTACTAAAAAAGACGTTCTAAAGATTATCAACAAGTAATGCACATTTGGTTCCCGGTTATCAGGAATCCAAACGTACATTATTAACCTATTATTAACCGATTATCAACACACTTATCAACGAAATATTAACAACCTGTACAGTATATTCAGAATCACAGCTACTCAACGGCAACTGGTAAAATAGTGTCGCCCGAAGCTATCAGTTTCTTCACAAACTCCATTTGCGTGTCCCGTCCGTGCATGAAGTCATCCACAGTAAAAGGCACGGTGTAGTGAGGAACAACGCCTTCTCCTTCCAACGGAAATCCCTTGGAAGAATACCCCGGTTCACGGGTAGGAAGACGCAACCAGGTGCCATACGAAGTGCAGAAATTCTTCGGTCCGTTGCCCGTATCTCCAGCAGTAGGCTCACCTACCAGCGTCACGTTGCCGCTCTCTTTCATATCAATGGTAAAACTTTCAGCAGCCGAAAAAGTAGTCGGTCCAACCAATAAAAACACCCGTCCGCGGTAAGCATCGTCGGAAGGTTTCAGCTGACGGGAAGTGGAAAGACAATGAGGCTGCGGACGACGGATGAAATACTCACACAAATGCACACCATTCATACTGCTTCCGCCACCGTTGCCACGGACGTCCACAATAAGATAGGGCAGATGGCTCACCGTGGGATAGCATGTGGCAAACTCTTCCATGACAGGCGACATCATGGTATTGATAGCCAGGTAACCGATGCTGTCATCCAGTACCCGGGCTTCTACGGCAGGCTGCTCCTCAGCAGGAAAATAATCAGACCGACGTAGTTGCAGATTCAACGTCAGCGTATCGGCACCACGTTGCACGGTATAGTGATGCACTGTGTCGGCATAACTTCGAAGCACATTTTTTGCCGAACGATAATGACGGTCAGAAACCGTAGAACCGCAAAAATATTTCTCATTCCGGGCTATCCATTGCTTTACCGGAATGGAATCCACAGCCAGAATGCGGTCTTTATCACGAAAACCGGCATCCAACAAATAACGGTTTGGACGACTTATAAACAACGAGTCGTTGATAACCTCAGGCACGATTCTGGCAGTGTACGTGCGAAAACAAGTGTTGGCATGGCCTGCACGCAGTGCCGCCACGTATTCCTGCACCAACAGACCATATTCTGTCACTTCTTTCGCTTGCGACACTCGAGGCGCAAAAGCACGGTAAAGAGAATCCATATTTATCCCTTTTTTCCGGTAAAGCGAATAGTTCTCCACTGTCAGCCGGTGAATCTCCTCGAAGTCGGCGGCAAACTGGTCGGGAGTCAGAGTCAAATCGGGTAGATAACAGAACTCAGCCTCCTGATTGTCTTGTTGATACTTGTAATAGGCATAACCTACCAGACCACCAAACGCAAGCAAAAGTACCAGCACCACAATACCTGCTATTTTCAATACTCTTTTCCAAAAAGGACGATTTTTTTCCATACTGTTCATTCTTTATAAAGTTTCGATTTTAATATTATTCAGGAGGTTAAGAAGCTATTTATATAACTCCTCTTATTTTGCACAAAAGTAAATAATTTACAAATACGACTACCTGTCAAGGCCTGCAAATTATTCTCCTTTAAACATCCATTCATATATTTCTTATTTCTCTTTTTAAAAGAAAAACTCTTTAATGCTGATGATAGCCGGTTAATAGTGTGAACAAATAAATCCGTTTTTTCTTGCCCATGAAGTTATTAGTCACAGGACTTTTGTTTTCCCGTTCTTATCCACCGGCAGCCTTTTCAGCTTAGTAGTTGGTTACAAGGATTTACCGTTGCTTCTTGGCTATTTGATTAACATCCTGTTTATAACTTGTGAGGTTAATAACTTCCTGCCCTTTTTTCCCTGTTTTGCTACTGAAAACCGTGTTGAATCTATCCTTGAAAGTTTTCCGTAACTTATTTGTAATGTTCGTTACAGGCTTCTATTAGGAGTTCTTTTCAATTCTGCAAATATTCTTTTCATTTTTCTTTCCCCAGCCTATTGACACACTTTCCACCGGTTATTAACATCCCTGTTAACGGCTTTTCGCCTTGAGGATGCTGTTGTGAGTGGATTGTGCAATGTTTCTGTTGCAGTCCTGCATTATTCCGATTGCGTCATATTCCTATGCATTGGGCATGTATATTCTCTATTCGAGTCATGTTTTCCACCTTATTATATAATGTATATTGATGCCTCGATTCAGTCCTGTCTGTGTCTGTTTGTTGCTGTCTAAACGTTATGAGCAGACAGGGTAGGGGTTATCAACTTGTTATCAACTGCCTGCTTTGGCTGTTTTCAGCTTGGAAATAAGTAAATAAACCCTGTTTTGCCATATACTATTAACATGATGTTTATAACTACCATTGTTAATAACCAGCGATAGGATTTCAGATTTTAGATTTCAGAATTCAGCGACTAGAGTCATGAATGCAGAGCTATGATTGATAGTTTTATAATCCTGAAATCATAAATCATAAATCTGAAACATGAACTAAAGTTACTCCTTTCCTGTCATCTTTGCAACTCCGTTTTTTCAACCGCTTATTAACACCTATGTGAATAGAATGGTGTATCTTTTGATAAGATGGGATGCGGCTCGGCAGTACTTTCGTTCAAAAGCAAGCTTTTGGCTTGGTACTACGCTCGCCTTTGCCTATCTTTGTCCGCAAAGTCGGAACAAACAATATTAGATAGTCTTGAGATGGATACACACCGTAAACTGAAAATCAATGAGCTGAACCGCATCAGCGCTGAAGAGTTCAAGAGAGTGGAAAAGTTGCCGCTGGTAGTAGTGCTCGATAATGTACGCAGCCTGCACAACATCGGTTCGGTGTTCCGTACTTCCGACGCCTTCCGCGTGGAGCGCATCTACCTGTGTGGCATTACGGCCACTCCGCCCCATCCCGAAATGCACAAGACTGCATTGGGCGCAGAATTCACCGTCGACTGGACCTATGTTAATAACGCGGTGGAAGCTGTTGAAAACCTCCGTCGCGAAGGCTATACCGTCTATTCCGTAGAACAGGCCGAAGGAAGTATCATGCTTGAAGACCTGACACTGGACCCCTCTGGGAAATATGCCGTAGTGATGGGCAACGAGGTGAAAGGCGTGCAGCAGGAAGTGATAAACGCCTCGGATGGCTGCATCGAAATTCCGCAATACGGCACCAAGCATTCGCTCAATGTGTCGGTAACGGCTGGCATCGTCATTTGGGACCTTTTCAAGAAGTTGAAGTTCCATTAACAACGTTTTCCACCGCTCCTGTTGGAAATCCACCGTCTTTCCTTTTCTTTCTTCTTTTTCCTTTCTTTTTGCGGCATCATCCTGTGGTGTCCGTACAGCCCTTTCCAACCCTTTCCCGGCAGTAGTCTACTACCCGTTTGGTAGCAGTTAACTCCCATCGTGCTGCGAGTCCACTGCTACCGACCAAGGAGTTAACTGCTACCGACCGGGCAGTCCACTGCTACCAAACAGGCCCTACACACCCTTGTAGAGGGGGGTAGAACAGGAAAAGATTATTTTTCTGAAAAAAAATCGTTTTTCTTTTAGGGGTTATTTCCTTCTTGCGTGTCTATTTCATAAAAGCACTGCTATGGAAATATACACATTGCTATCCAAATATTTTGCTAACGAAGCTACCGACCGGGAAAAAGCCGAGGTAGATGCCTGGCGAGGGGAGAGTGCGGACAATGAGAAAGAATTTCGCGCCCTGGCCGAGAGCTGGCAATTGGCACGTCGCACGGATGCTTCGTTTGTGGCACCCGACAAGGAGAAGGTGTGGAACCGCATTGTAGGCGGCATTGTCCGCCTGAAGCCGGTGAAGACTTATTCGCGCTCGTTCATCTATCGGGCTGTGGGCATTGCAGCCGTTGTAGCCCTGCTGATAGGTATTTCGCTGCCGTTGCTCTACCAGACTGTGTCGGACGAAGGACACCGGCAGGTGTGTGTAGTGACTCCGGCCGGACAGAAAGCCGAGGTGAGCCTGCCCGATGGCACACATGTCTTCCTCAATTCAGGTTCCATACTTACCTATTCTACCGGTTATAGCCGCGACAACCGTTCTGTCAAGCTTCAGGGGCAGGGTTTCTTCGATGTGACCAAGGACAGCCGACATCCGTTTACGGTACTGGCGGGCGATGTGAAGGTACTGGTCAAGGGAACTTCGTTCGACGTCAACGCCTATACTGACAATGAAGCTTTGGAAGTGACTTTGCTGAGCGGACGTGTCAGTGTGTTGTCGGCCTCTACCGACCGGCTGATAGCCGACATGCTGCCCAACCAGAAGGTAACAGTGCCTTACGATAAAGGATTGAAGCCCGCCTTGCAGACGTGCGATGCCGAGGAGGAAGCTTTGTGGCGGTTGGGCAAGCTGAAGATTGTGGGCGAAACGCTGCCCGAAGTGGCCCGTAAGATGGAACATTGGTATGGCGTACACATCTCGCTCCATAACATTGATGCAGGCAAACGCTACTGGATGACCATCAAGACTGAATCGCTGAAAGAAATGCTAGAGATAATCAACCTAATTACACCAATCAATTATTCAATAAACGGAGAGGAGGTGAACATATCGTGTAGATAAACCCATGTAGAAAAGAAACGGGCACGGAAAGACTGCCATCTTGCCGCGCCCCAAGAGCAAAATCCCGACCAAAAGGAAAAAAACTCCTCTTCGCACCAGGAAGAGGGTAGGGGGGCATTCTGCCTATTACTCAGGATGCAAAGGTAATAATTAATATTCTATTAACCTTAAACAACTTTACAATGTTGAAACTTAAACAACTATTATGTAGTATCATGCTTTTGTTCTGCTTGGGCTCTTATCAGGGAGTGTGGGCGCAGGAAAGCGGTCGCATCAGCATTCCGGCAGGACAGATTACATTACAAAACTTAATCAGACAGATAGAAAAACAGACAGACTACTCGTTCGTGTTCGACAACTCCATCAATCTGGAGCAGACACTTACGCTCAAGAGTACATCGGGCAAAGATGTGCAGACGGTGCTGAAACAGGCTTTGAGCCAAAGCGGCATTACATTCAAGGTGGCCGGCAGCCAGATTATACTGAAAGGTGCTGCGACCGGTAAGGAAAAGAAAGATATCAGTGGAGTAATTACTGATGAAAACGGTGAACCTGTGATAGGTGCCACCGTCAGACTGAAAGGTTCGGGAAGCGGTACTATCACTAACATGGACGGGCAGTTTGCCCTTACCGCTTCGGCCGGCGAAGAATTGGAAATATCATACGTAGGATGCATAACACAAAATATCAAGATAGGAGATAACAACAGTTTTAAAGTAGTATTGAAGGAAGATGCCCAAAACCTGGAAGAGGTAGTAGTGGTAGGTTATGGTACACAGAAGAAGAAAGACCTGACAAGTGCCATCGCTACTATTGGTGGTAAGGAACTTTTCAACCAGACGGTGAGCAATGCCGTAGCTGCCATGCAGGGACGCTTGTCGGGTGTGCAGGTCACCAATAGCGGTTCGCCCGGTTCGTCGCCTTCCATCCGCATCCGTGGTACGGGTTCTATCTACAGCGCCAACCCCATCTACGTGGTCGATGGAATGATTGTAGACGACATCAGCTACCTGGGTCCCAACGACATCGAAAGCATGTCGGTGCTGAAGGATGCTTCGGCTTCGGCCATCTATGGTGTGCGTGCTGCCAACGGTGTCATCATGGTTACTACCAAACGTGGTGCCAAGGAAGGCAAAATAAAAGTGGACTTCAATGCCTATGTGGGCGTAAAGACCCCTTCGCATGTTCACGAACTGATAAACGGTCCTGAATACGTGACCCTTTACAATGAATACATGGAAATGACGGACAATCCGCAAGCTGTGATTGACCCGAACAACTTTACAACCAGCACCAACTGGTTTGACGAAGTGCTGACCAGCACCTTTACTTGCAATGAAGATATCACTATTCGCGGCGGCAACGACCGTTCTACATTCAGCGTGGGTGTCAATCACCTGAAGGAAGACGGTCTGGTGAAGAACGACAACTATGAGCGTCTGGGTCTGCGTGCCAACTACGATTTCAAGATAAACAAGAACATCACCACGGGACTGAACTTCGTGGTTTCTTCTACCAAAGCCAATCCGGCTCCCGGCAGCCTGTTGTCGGGTATTTACCGCACTTCTCCGCTGCTTCCTACCCGCGAACAGAACGGTGGCGAATTTGGTAACCCGGAGAATGTGAACGGTTTTGATACACAAGGCAACAATCCTGAAGTGACTTTGTATTACAATCATCAGTGGGGAAACAACATCAAGGCAGTCATCAATGGCTTCATTGATATCAAGTTCCTGAAGAACTTTACCTTGCGCTCTACGTTGGGCTTCAATCCTTCTTACGGCACAAGCGTGAACTACCAGCCGAAATACAGTTCCAAACTGAAACACGCTACCAACGACTTGAGCAAGTCGTCGAGCAACAACATGGCGCTTTCTTGGGACAATACGCTGACTTATGAGAAGACCTTTGCACAGGACCATTCATGAAAGTCATGGTGGGCTATTCTTATCGCGAAACCAAGACCAACTCGCTGACTGGTTCGGCCGAGGATATTATCGACATTCCTGAAATTAACCAAAGCTATCTGTTCCTTACCATCGGCAAAGGAGCCAACTATACCATGAAGGTGTCCGACTCGGGTAGCAAGATTGTGCAGATTGGCTACTTGGGACGTATCAACTACGACTACAAGCACCGCTACCTGCTGAACGCTACGTTGCGTGCCGACGCTTCGTCCAAGTTCCCTGCCAACAACCGTCGTGGCATATTCCCTTCGGTAGGTTTGGGTTGGGTCATCTCTGAAGAACCCTTCATGCAAGGTTCGGGTATTGACTTCATGAAGCTGCGTGCCGGTTGGGGTTTGCTGGGTAACGACAATATTCCTTCCAACCTCTATCAGCTGAGCACTTCAAACGGTACTTCTATTATTTTCGGTCCTGAGCAGAATTCAGGCACGGGAAGTGGCGTGTCGAGTGCGGTGACGGTGAACAAGCAGTACAATCCCGATTTGCGTTGGGAGGTAGTGAACGAAACCAACATCGGTTTGGATATGAATTTCTTCTCCAACCGTCTGTCTACTTCTTTGGACTGGTACTACAAACTGACACAGGATGCCATCTTTGCCACTACGGCATTGGGTAGCTCTGGTTTGAGCAGTAGCGGTGTATGGGGTAACTTTGCCGACATCCTGAATACCGGTTTCGAAGTAAGTGCTTCGTGGAGCGACCGCATAGGCGAATTCTCTTATAACATTGGCGCTAACTTTACTTTCAACAAGAACGAAGTGAAGAAAATCAGTGCTGCCGGTGCCAGCTACTACGACAAGGGCGACTCGGGCAACAACATTACTCCGCTGACCCGTACACGTGTAGGCCATGCCGTTGGTGAGTTCTTTGGTTACAAGGCTATTGGTGTGTTCCAGAACGAGGAGCAGATAGCCAGCACTCCCCACATGAGCAATACCAAGCCTGGTATGCTGATATTTGAAGATATAAACAAGGACGGTGTGATTGACGCCAACGACCGTACAGCGTTGGGCAGCCCCAATCCGCCTTTCATCTACGGTTTTAATCTGGGCGGTGAATACAAGAACTTTGACCTGAACATCTTCTGTCAGGGAGTAGCCGGTAACAAGATATTCAACGAAAACCGTATCTTGATGACCAATGCACGCATGTATGACAAGGAATTCTACGAAAACCGCTGGACAGGCGAAGGAACATCCAATACATATCCTTCGGTAGTGTATAGTGCAGGCGATGCTCGTACGCCCAACTCATTCTTTGTAGAGAGCGGCAGCTATTTCCGCATCAAGTCCATACAGTTGGGATACACGTTACCCAAGACAGCACTCGAAAAGCTGCATATTGAGAAACTGCGCCTTTATCTGAACGCTGAGAATCCGGTTACTTTCTTCAAATACAACGGTTTCTCGCCCGAGGTTTCTTCAAGCGACCCTCTGCTGACGGGTGTTGATAATTCAGTTTATCCATTGTCTTCGGTTTATAGCCTTGGAGTTAATGTAACATTCTAAATATCATGAATATGAAAAAGCTCAATAAATATATAATGTGTCTGGCAGTGGCAGGCGGCCTTGTGTCCTGCGAAGACAAAATGGATTTTGCCGATTACAATCAGTTGCCGCAAGAAGAGTTCTGGTTGACTTCTGAACATGCCATGCAGGCTCTTACTTCCTGCTACGGTTCGTTTACTTCAGACTGGAGTTATTTTGACCCTACCATCATGGGACCGGAAGAAATGGCAAGCGACAATACGTCGAAAGGCGGTAGCGGTGGTACGCAGGGAAACGGTGACCTGAATACGTTCATCGACTTCAGCTTTACGCCTTCGCTGGCACGTTTCAACAGTCTGTGGAAGTCGCGTTATAGCACCATCAACCTCTGCAATCAGGTGTTGAGCAACGTTCCCAAGATTGAAATGAACGAGACGGAGAAAAACGAAATCTTGGGCGAGGCTTCTTTTATCCGTGCCTGGTGCTACTTTGAACTGGTTCGCCTGTTTGGCGAAGTGGTTATCTACGACGGTCTGCCCAGTGGCGGTGCTTATGATATTCCGAAGTCTTCCGTAGAGGATGTTTATAAGTTCATTCTGAAAGACCTGGAATTTGGTTTCAACAACATGCGCAAAACTGCTTGGGAAGACCAGTGGAAAGGCCGTGTAACGGCTTGGGCTGCCCGTGCATTGGAGGCTAAGGTGAAGATGTACATGGCTTCGGGCGAGAACTTCATGGAGAACGGACAGGCCATCGGCGGTGTGACTTGGGCAGATGTGGAAAAGGTGACGACTGACGTGATAGACAACGGTATCTACGACTTGTTTACCGAGCGCGGCGACTCCAGCTTCTACTATCTCTATCGCTTGCAGTATGAGAACTGTGTGGAATCCATCTTTGAATCGCAAAACTCTGTGTCGGGCGACCGCCGTGCAAGCGGTTCGGCATACGCTTACAACAGCTGGATTAAAGGACCTTCAGACGGAGGATTCGGCTACAGCGTACCGAGTGACAAACTGGTGGCTGAATGGCAGGAACGTTATGACACGCAGAACGACTTGCGCTACCTGTATTCCATCGTTTGGGATGGCGAGCGTCTTGTAGATTATCATGACAAGGACGGAAACCTGGTGCAGGATATTGTAGAGGCACTGCCGGTGATTGACGGTATTACGGGTAAGGCACGCTTCAACAAGAAAGTATACATTCCGCGCGATGAGCGTTGCGATTATAAGAAAGACTGGTATCTGACTCAGATTGAACAGAGCCAACGTCTATTCCGTTTTGCCGACATCCTGCTGATTGATGCGGAAGCCAAGCTGAGAAACGGAAATGAAGGTGGTGCCTTGCAGTCTATCAACCGTGTGCGCCAGCGTGTCGGTGAACCCAAACTGGAGTCTCTGACGTTGAAGCAGATTTGGGATGAGCGCCGTTTTGAATTTGTATTCGAGAACGACCGTTATTTCGACCTGGTTCGTACGGGCGAAGCCAAGACCGTATTGGCTTACAAGAACTGGAGCTATCCTAAGAATGTGTTCTATCCTGTTCCGCAAGACCAGATAGACCTGTCGAACGGTGCACTGAAGCAAAACGTACATTGGGAATAATAATTCGACAGTAATCCTTATCTTTGCACAGAACGGTGTGCCGCTTTTCTTTTGGGGTTTGATAGAAGCCGAAAGGATTTGCTGCCCACCGTTCCTGACACTACAAAACTATTAGTAAAACAAAACTGTTATGAAAAACAAAAAGACTTGCCTTGGCCTGCTGGCCTGTTCGCTCCTGTTCTCCATGTGCACGAGCAACAAAGAAAATCAGACTTATGTTCATCCTGTTCCCGAAGCGGCCGATACCAACGTGGTATTGCCTCCTTCCTGGGCGTTTGGTGTGCTCTATGGTAGCTATACCAACCAGCAGGAAACGGTGGAGAGAGTGGATGAAATCATTGCCCACGATTATCCCATTGACGCATACTGGATTGACTCCTGGTTCTGGGACCATGCCAACGAAGGCAAGGGACCGAAGAAGTACATGGACTTCGTGGCCGATACCATTGGTTATCCCGACCGTAAAGCCATGTGGGACTATTTGCAGAAACAGGGTGTAAAAGGTGGTTTTTGGGCTTGGGACTGCATTTTCCAGACCGGCAACGAGGAAGCCTTTGCCGATTTTGAGGAGAAAGGTTACTTCCGCAATACATATGTAGAGTCTAATCCGTGGCACAACAACAGCACTACTACCGCCATGTTCCAGACAGAAGGGGGCAGTAAGAAGGGTACACTCTGCGGAAACATTGACTTCAACAACCCGGAGGCTGTGGCTTACTTCAAACAACGCATGAAACACTTCTTCGATGAAGGAGCCGACTTTATCAAGCTGGACCGTACATCGGCCATCAACGTCTGCAAGGTGATGTTTGAGATGTCGCAGGAATTCGGTCGCGAAACCCAAGGACGCGGCTTCCTGCTGTCGCACACCGGTGGTGTGGAATCGGAGGAATTCAAGCGCTATCCCGGTAAGTGGACCGACGATACCCGTTCGGACTGGACCATTGAGAAACCGACCAAGAACTTCAACTCCTGGGTACCGGCTGTTGCCTTGAAAGAGAACATTGCCATGTTCAACGACACGGCGCGCAAGAGCAGCTGCAACATCCCTTTCCTGGCCAACGATATGGGTGGCTTTGACATGGGTATCACCGACCAATTGGACGAAGAACTCTTTATCCGCTGGTTGCAGTTCTCGCAGTTCAATCCTATTGTAGAGGCTTTCTCTCAGCCTGAGAATCCTTCTGCCAACCTGGCTTACCGTTATTCAGAGCGTGCCGACCGTCTTTTCCGCCAGTACACGCACCTGCGTATGGAGCTCTTCCCCTATGTTTACTCGTATGCGCACAAGACGCGCCTTGAGGGTGAGCTGATGATGCGCAAGTTGCCCGGACAGATTTACGAATATCTCTTCGGTAACGAGTTGTTTGTGGCTCCCGTCTATGAACAGGGCGCTACGGAGCGCGAGTTTATGTTGCCTGCCGGCAAGTGGGTGAACTATTGGAATGGCGACGTGTTGGAAGGCGGACAGATGCAGAAGGTGGCTGCTCCCATTGAGCAGATTCCGCTGCTTGTACGCCAAGGTTCTATCATTCCTATGCGTGCCTACGCCCGCTCCATTGAACAGGGTACAAACGATGTGTTGACACTGCATGTCTATCCCGGTGCCAACTCTACCTTTACCCTGATAGAGGACGACGGTACCAGCAACGACTACCTGAAAGGCATCTATGCCAAGACCGACATCAGTCTGAAGATGGAACAGGGTGGCATGAAGGTGGAGATTGCTCCTCTGCTGGGCTACTACGAAGGTATGAACCAGGAACGTTCATGGCGTGTCTGCATTCATGGCGGCGAAGCTGTGAAGAGCATTTCTTGCAACGGCACAGACTTGCAGGTGGAAAATGCTGAAGGCACAGTGACTTCTTCATTGTTCACTTCCGACAAATATCAACCGACAGTTTTCAATATCACATTATTAGTGGTGCGATAAAAATCACATCACTGTAGTTAAACGATTAATTTTTAATC
>USEY01000056.1 GCA_900553815.1 uncultured Bacteroides sp. | reverse complement strand
CGCACGTACAGTTCTTAATGGGGAAAGCGGCAGCAATGCCGCTGACCTACATAACAGCTATTAATGAGGCAAATGGGCCGGGGAAATTCAGACCATTGTTCTTCTGATGGGGAGGACAGGCGGAGCGGGTTTTCTTGCGTTGCTCACAAGCTTCTAAACGACATGCGTATGAAAAAAAGAGTAATTTTCCTGTTGGCCTGTCTGTGTTTCTGGGCCTCTTCACTGCTGGCGCAGGATGTTCCTGTGGGAGTGGTGGTTGCGTTTAAGAAGGGGAATTCTCAGGAATTGAACAGGTTTTTGGGCGAGAAGGTCGACTTGACCATTCAGGACCGCACGACAACGGCCGACCGCAATGCGGCCGGAGCCGAGATAACGGCTTTCTTCTCGCAGAACAAGGTTAATGGCTTCAATGTGAAGCATCAGGGTAAGCGCGACGAGTCGAGCTTCTTTGTTGGCACGCTGACTACCGTAAACGGCAGTTTCCGTGTGAATTGCTTTTTCAAGCGTATTCAGAACAAGTATTTTATACATCAAATAAGGATAGATAAGACAGATGAATAAGGAAGAAGAACTGATTGACAGGTTGATAGACCTGGCTTTTGCAGAAGATATAGGCGATGGCGACCATACAACGCTGTCGTGCATTCCCGATACGGCCATGGGCAAGTCGAAGCTCCTCATCAAGGAGGAAGGTATTCTGGCCGGCATAGAGGTGGCCAAGGAAGTATTCCGCCGTTTCGACCCCACCATGAAGGTGGAGGTGCTGATAGGCGATGGCGCCCATGTGAAGCCGGGCGATGTGGCCATGATTGTTGAGGGCAAGGTGCAGTCGCTGTTGCAGACGGAGCGTCTGATGCTGAACATCATGCAGCGTATGAGCGGCATTGCAACCATGACCCACAAGTATCAGCAGCGCCTGGAGGGCACGAAGACACGCGTGCTGGATACGCGCAAGACGACGCCGGGCATGCGCATACTGGAGAAGATGGCGGTGAAGATAGGCGGAGGCGTGAACCATCGTATCGGCCTGTTCGACATGATATTGCTGAAGGACAACCACGTGGATTTTGCCGGAGGCATTGACAAGGCCATCACGCGTGCACGCGAGTATTGCAAGGCCAAGGGCAAGGACCTGAAGATTGAGATTGAGGTGCGCAACCTGGATGAACTGCAACAGGTGCTGGACCTGGGCGGCGTAGACCGCATCATGTTTGACAACTTCACGCCCGAGCTGACCCGCAAGGCGGTAGAGATGGTGGGCGGACGTTATGAGACTGAATCGTCGGGCGGCATCACGTTTGACACCTTGCGCGACTATGCCGAGTGTGGTGTAGACTTTATCTCGGTGGGTGCGCTGACCCATTCGGTGAAGGGACTTGACATGAGTTTCAAGGCTTGTTGAGCCTGCGGAAGCAAGGATAAACCCTTTGTTGGGTATATGATAGGCGCGGGTTGCGCGGATTTCATCAGAGCAGACTGGAAGAGGAAATCCGTGCAATCCGCGTAATTCGTGCCTATGGCGAACGCGCGGAGGCTGAAAAAATACTCGCTTTTTTAACATTCTTTTATTCTTTTCGTTGCAGCATTCGCAGGAGGGCAACGTCTAATAGTTGAAAAAAGGCACGAAGAGGTGTCCGTATAAAAAACAACATTTGATTTGGAAACTGAAATAGAGTTGGTGGAAGGATGCCGGGCAGGCAAGGATAGTGCCCGGAAGGCATTGTACACCCGTTATGCCGAACAGATGTTGGCGGTGTGCTACCGCTATACGGGTGACCTGGACACTGCGCACGATGTGCTGCACGACGGTTTTATCAAGGTCTTCACCCGCTTTACCTTTCGGGGCGAATGCGGGCTGGGCACGTGGCTGACGAGGGTGATGGTGACGCAATCCATTGACTACATCAGGAAGCGTGAACGCCTGACGAGGCTGGTGATGACCGAAGAGCAGCTGCCCGACGTGGCCGATGAGGACGAGATAACCCGGTTGGGCTATGGCCTTAGCGAAGAAGAACTGCTGGGGTTTGTGGCCGAGCTGCCCGATGGTTGCCGTACGGTGTTCAACCTCTATGTGTTCGAGGGAAGGTCGCACAAGGAAATAGCCGAATTGCTGGGTATCAAAGAGCATTCTTCCACTTCGCAACTGCATCGTGCCAAATATTTATTGGCAAAAAGAATTAAAGAATATACCGACAATGAAAAATAACGATGGTTTGGAAAACTTGTTCCGCAACCGCCTGGGCAATGCCCGCATGGAGCTCAGGGATGGTTTTTGGGAAGACTTGCAGCACGACTTGTTGCAGGCCGCACCCGAAGCGGACGGAGAGACCGACAAGGCGGAGGCCCTTCTCGTGGCAGGTAAACGCCGGTTCTTGTCGCCACGCTACTACCGGGTGGCAGCCGCGGCTTCCGTGGTGCTGATACTGGGTGCGGCGTCGGCTGCCTTCTGGCATTTCTCTCCGAAAGAGGAAATCAGGGACGCTTTCGACGAAGTGGCCGTGGTGGTGCCTCAGGGCAATCTGATGCAGGACCGTGTGCAGGAGACTTTTCCTTCCATAGCCCAGGCACAGCCTTCGGGCAAACAGACCTCGACGGCTGCTCCTCATCAGGGAATGCCTGCCAGCCTGGCCGACGGCGATGACGAGTCGGTGTCGGTAAGGGTATCCATCACGATTACCGAGCGTCACTATGGCAGTCAGCATCCTTCCAACGGGCGATATTATGCTTCGCAACGAAACAATAATTATACATCGGCTACAGATAATTATGGCGGCAACGGACTGGCCGCCAATGCAGGGACAGACAGAGGCAGCGAAACGCAGGCTGCCGCCGTTCAGCCTCTGAGCCATGCCACCGCCCGACGTGCGCTGAAGGCCATGGTGGGCACGTCGTTGCCCAAGGGCGATTGCTCCATGCCGCTGACGGCTGGAGTTACAGGCGAGTGGAAGCTGGGCAAGAGCAACGTGTGGCTGGAGACGGGGCTGCAATACAATCTTCTGCCCATGAAGGGCGAGAAAGGACGCAACCTGCATACGTTGTCCGTACCCTTGAAATTCAACCTGACCCTGTTGCAGGCGGGTAAGCTGGACCTCTATGTGTCGGCAGGCGGGGCGGCCGAGAAGTGTGTGGCAGGTGCTCCCGACAATAGTTTCAAGGCAGAGCCGGTCAGGCTGTCGGCCATGGCCGGACTGGGTGTGCGCTACAAGCTGAACGACCGCATCGCTCTTTTTGCCGAGCCCAGCGTGTCGCACAGCTTCGATACCGACTCGCCGCTTCAGACCTTGCGCACGGAGAGGCCTACTAACCTGAACCTGCTGTGCGGTGTACGTATGATTTATTAACCTGACAAATACAAATCTTGATAAAATGAAAACAATCGGTTCTTATTTCCATTATATGACTTGCCGTCGTCTGGCTGCTGCATGGGGCGCGGTACTTCGATTCCGGGCAGTGGCGTTGTGTGTGGCGCTTTGCGCTTCTTTCCTGCTGACGGCATGCAGCGACGAAACACTTGATTACAGCCACCCCGATGTGGATGTGTTCGTTAAGCAACTCAAAAACGGCAAGTATTCGCTGGTCAACGAGGCTGGCGTGGCAAAGATGCCTCAGTTTACCATGGACGATGTGGAGGAACTGCTGGAGTATGCCGAAGACCTGTCTGTCATTCCTGCTTTTCCGCTGGCCACGATTTCCTATTCGGCGGGTGGCAAGCTGCGTTTGGGCGAGTGTATCTTGTGGACGGTGGAGACCATCCGGCTGGGGCACAAGGCTTCGCTGGGGTGCAAGATGGTGCATACGGATGCCGATAACTACGAGGGCATCTACTTCCTGACGGACGAGGAAGTGCTGGATGCGGCAGCCCGCTACCGTCGCTGGTGGGAGTCGCGCCAATATCCACGCACCATGTGGACCATAGACCCTTGTTCCGACGAGCCGCTGTGTGGCAGCAACTACATGTGGTGGTAAAACAAGAGTAGGAGAGAGTAAATAGCGTTGTTTTTATTGAATAACTGAACGGTGAAAAAACTGGTCTTCTTGTGTGGGCTGCTATTGCTGGTAGCCGGCAGGCTTTGTGCGCAATCGTGGACGGCCAAGGACTCCCTGCAGCTGAAGAAATTGCTGGAAAGTCCGGGCGAGATAGTCATCAATCGCGACGTGCTGAAGGAGGTGGAGGGTGACAGGCTGTATGGCACCCCCCAGCTCTCTACCGATAAGCCTTGGCTTGAATTTGACAATACGTTGCCTGACGTGACCGACACGCCCGAGCAGAAGAACAAGGTGGTGCTGACCCTGATGCCCTATACGGCCAACACGCGCTATGACTGGGACCCTGTCCGCCGCAGGAAAATCAAGATTGACAAGAACACCTGGCGTAGCGACCCCTTCTATGAAATGAAATCGCTGTACATATACACCAACTGGGCCAAGACTCCCTTGGACAAGGGGCCGCGCAATACGGTTGAGCAGATTGAAGCCACGGGCTTGCGCTATCGTGTGACGGAGCGGGCCAATGGTGTGGCCGTGGGCAGCTGGCAAAGGTCGGACTGGGGAGGTGGCATCATGTCGGGCGACTTGATGAAACTGTTTACCAAAGACTTCTGGAATCGACGCGCGATGAAGAATCGTAAGCGCACGCTGGAGGTGCTGCGCACGTATGGCGACTCTATATCGGTCATGCAGAGATAGGGGAACTTAAGCCAATTCCATCGTTGTGCATAAGTTCCCGGCTCAAGGCCGGGATGACCCTGCGGAGGGATGGCGCATAATGAAATGAGTAACTGATATTCTTTAGACGCGGGTTGCGCGGATAAATGGTAATCTTAGTAGAGACGTGGCGTGCCGCGTCTCCGTATAAAATTTGATTTAATCAATTGATAAACAAATGATTTAATACCTAATTATCCTCAAGACGGGGCACGCCCCGTCTCTACTAAGTTAGCCGTTCATTGCTAGCACGGTACTCCTTTGTTTTGTATCGACATTAACTCCTAAATTTTTAGACGCGGATTGCGCGGATGACACGGATTGAATTTTCACTCTCTACTCACCCCTGCTTATCACTCACCACTCATCACTTACCACTCACCACTCACCCCTGTATAACCCTATTTCAGCAGCAAATTGAATACATTGCCTTCAAACCTGCTTTCGTCGATGCTTGTTTCGGGTGTGAAAAGGCCGTAGACGGAAGAGCCTGAACCCGACATCGAGGCATAGAGCGCACCTTGTCTGTACATCGCTTCTTTTATTGCTCCTATGGCTGGGAATTGAGGGAATACACTGTCCTCAAAATCGTTGGTCAGCAGGCCTTTCCATTGCTCTACAGGGAGCGCTATGACTTCGCGGACTGGGTGTTCGGGGCGGTGTGGCCTGATTTGTGCAAAGGCGTTGCGGGTAGACACGAAGATGTCGGGCTTTACTACCAGCAGGCGATAGCCGTTGAGCGAAAGGCTGACGGGTGAAAAGATGTTTCCGATGCCTTCGGCGTAGGTGGCACGATTGCGTATGAAGACAGCGCAGTCGGCACCCAGACGGGCGGCGTATGCTTCGAGCTCGTCATCGGTGAGCTTCAGCCGGAACTCCTCATTCAGCATTTTCAGCATGAAGGCGGCATCGGCCGAACCTCCTCCCAGGCCTGCCCCCGAGGGTATATGCTTGAACAGGTGGATGTCGACCGGCGGCAGGTTGAAGCGCTCGTCCAGCATGCGATAGGCTTTTACAACGAGGTTGGTGTCGGGGTCGCCTTCTATGGGTATGCCTCCCTGGTGGAGGGTATATTTGGCGTTGCCTTCAGGGTGGCCGGCGGTCACTTCCAGCGCATCTTCCAGCGGAATGGGGTAGAAGACTGTTTCCAGGTTGTGATAGCCGTCGGGGCGTTTTTCGGTAATGTTCAGTCCCAGGTTTATTTTAGCATTCGGAAAGGTTATCATAGTCAATGAAATTTTCTTGGTTTGGCATTTGGAGGGCCTTGCCCTTGTCTGGCGGGGCAGGCTGCATAGCGGTGCAAAGTTAATAAAATATGTATAACTTCTGCCAGGTGATGTGCATAGCCATCAAATAAAACCTTATATTTGCTCCTCCTTTCGGGATGATAACTAAAATATACGATTAAAAAAGATGGCTGAACAAAGAAGAAATACACGCACGGCGAGGAGCAAGACCCCTCAGCCGATAACCGACTACGGACGTATCCAGCCGCAAGCTCCTGAGCTGGAGCAGGCTGTGCTGGGTGCGCTGATGATAGAGAAGGATGCCTATTCGCAGGTGAGCGAGATATTGCGTCCTGAATCATTTTACGAGCATCGTCACCAGCTGATATATGCGGCAATCACCGACCTGGCTGTCAACCAGAAGCCTGTGGATATCCTTACGGTGAAGGAGCAGCTGTCGAAGCGGGGCGAGCTGGAAGAGGTGGGAGGACCTTTCTACATCACCCAGCTCAGCAGCAAGGTGGCATCGTCGGCACACATCGAATATCATGCCCGCATCATTGCGCAGAAAGCCTTGGCACGCGAGCTCATTACTTTCACCAGCAACATTCAGACCAAGGCCTTCGACGAGACCTTGGATGTGGACGACCTGATGCAGGAGGCTGAAGGAAAGCTCTTCGAGATTTCCCAGCAGAACATGAAGAAGGACTACACGCAAATCAACCCTGTCATTCAGGAGGCCTACCAGCTTATTCAGAAGGCGGCTGCCCGTACCGATGGTTTGAGTGGTCTGGAAAGTGGATTTACCAAGCTCGACAAGATGACCTCGGGTTGGCAGAACTCCGACCTTATCATCATTGCCGCCCGTCCTGCCATGGGTAAGACGGCCTTCGTGCTTTCCATGGCCAAGAACATTGCCGTCAACTATCACAACCCGGTAGCTTTGTTCTCGCTCGAAATGAGCAACGTGCAGTTGGTGAACCGTCTGATATCCAACGTGTGCGAGATTCCGAGCGAGAAGATTAAAAGCGGTCAGTTGGCTGACTATGAGTGGCAGCAGCTGGACTATAAGCTGCGCGACCTGATTGACGCGCCGCTTTATGTGGACGACACGCCGTCATTGTCAGTCTTTGAGCTGCGCACCAAGGCACGCCGTCTGGTGCGTGAGCATGGGGTGAAGGTCATTATCATCGACTACTTGCAGCTGATGAATGCCAGTGGCATGTCCTTCGGCAGCCGTCAGGAAGAGGTAAGTACCATTTCGCGTTCGTTGAAGGGCTTGGCCAAGGAGCTGAACATACCTATCATAGCCTTGTCACAGTTGAACCGTGGTGTGGAGAACCGCGAGGGCGAGGAAGGCAAGCGGCCTCAGTTGAGCGACCTTCGTGAGTCGGGAGCCATTGAGCAGGATGCCGATATGGTGTGCTTCATACATCGCCCCGAATACTATAAAATCTATACGTCGTCGGATGGAGCCGACCTGCGTGGTATTGCCGAGATTATCATAGCCAAGCACCGTAATGGTGCGGTGGGCGACGTGAGGTTGCGATTCATAGGTCAGTACACGCGTTTCCAAAATCCCGAGGACGACATGGTGCCCCTGCCCGATGTGGATGGGGGAGCCACCTTCGGTTCGCGCATGAACGCACCCGTAGGGCGCGAGGTGCCTGCTCCGCCTCTGACACCTTCTGACCTGCCGCCGATGGACCCGTTTGGAGGCAGTGTGTCAGATGTTCCTCCGTTCTGATTCGTCAACTCTTCCATATTCTGCCGGCTAACGGAAGTGTGAACTTTCTGTTGGCTGGCAGATGTTTTTTCTGATAATGTCTGTTTGTCAACTTAAAAAAATAACACACTATAATAATGATACGATATTACCTGTTGTCTGCCTGTCTGTTGGCTTGTTCCTGGTGGACGTCAACAGCTCAAAATGTGCAAGAATCTACAGCTACTTATGGCGAGGGCTTTATCCCTCCTTTTGATTTCCCTATTGTGTTTAGCGGTAACTTTGGTGAACTGCGTGCCAACCATTTTCATGGCGGACTCGACTTCAAGACGGGGGGCGTGACTGGCAAGCCCGTGCGTGCATTGGCCGACGGATACATCAAGCGCATCCGCGTGACACATGGGTCGGGCTATGTGCTCGATGTGGTTTACAACAATGGCTACACTACCATCAACCGCCATTTGAGCGCATTTGTGGGCGACATAGCCCGCAGGGTGGAGGCACTGCAATATGAGCGCGAAAGCTGGGAGGTGACCATTGATGCACAGCCCGATGAATATCCCGTCAAGGCAGGGCAGGTGATTGCCCTGAGTGGGAATACCGGCTATTCGTTTGGCCCTCATCTGCATCTGGATGTGTTTGAGACTGCTACCGATGAATATGTAGACCCCCTGCCGTTCTTTGCTGACAAGGTCAAGGATCATACGGCGCCGCGTGCCGAGGGCATCATGCTCTTTCCGCAATCGGGTCAGGGTGTGGTGGACGGAGACGATGAGCCCCGCAAGTATGCGTTGAGTCCATCGCAGACTCCCCACGCTTGGGGAGTAGTGGGCATAGGCATACGGGCCTATGACTATATGGATGGGGTGCGCAACCGTTACGGAGTACATACGGTGGTGCTGAAGGTGGATGGCAAGGAGGTGTTTCGTAGCGTGGTGGACCGCTTTGCCTATGACGAAAACCGCTATATCAATTCATGGACCTATGGGCAATACATGAAGTCGTTTATCGACCCCGGCAACCACCTGCGCATGCTGCATGCCTCGAACGGCAACCGTGGTCTGGTGACGATAGACGAGGAGCGTCCTTATCGTTTTGAATATACGCTGAGCGATGCGTTGGGCAATACATCGCGCGTGCGCTTCACCGTGCAGGGCAAGCGCATGGACATACCCGACAGAGAGTGTCGCGAGAAGTATTTCTTCCGCTGGGACCGTGTCAACTATTTGCAGGAGCCGGGGCTGGAACTGGTGGTGCCGCGCGATATGCTCTATCAGGATGTGTGCCTGCATTACAAGGTGCGTACCGATAGTGCCGCCGTGGCCTATACCTATCAGCTGCACGACAAGGCTGTTCCGTTGCACGACTATTGCACCCTGCGCATTGGGGTTCGTCGCCATCCTGTGGCCGATACGACAAAATACTATGTGGCGGGAGTTACGTCGCGTGGCAGGAAATACAATGTGGGTGGCCGTTATGAAAATGGGTTTATGAAGGTGCGCATCCGCGAGCTGGGTACTTATACGGTAGAGGTCGATACAGTGGCGCCCGTCATCACTCCTGTCAATCCCAAGCAATGGGGGCGTACAGGGCGACTGGTGCTGAAGGCCAGGGATACACAGACCGGCATTACTTCGTATAGGGGAACTATCGACGGCAAGTATGCCCTGTTTGGCAAGCCCAATGCCGTAAACGGGCAGCTGGTGTGTGAGCTTGACCCTCGACATGTAAAGAAAGGGGGAACACATCTGCTGGAGTTTACCGTGACCGACGGGTGTGGCAACCGTACGACTGAGCGGTATAATTTTGTGTGGTAGTTGGGAGTTGAGAGTTGAGAGTTGAGGGTTGAGAGTTGAGAGTTGAGGGTTGGGGGTTGAGAGTTGGGGTTGAGGGTGGAGAGTTGAGGGTGGAGAGTTGGGGTTGAGAGTGGAGAGTTGAGGGTTGAGAGTGGAGAGTTGAGGGTTGAGAGTGGAGAGTTGAGGGTTGGGAGTGGAGAGTTGAGGGTTGGGGGTTGAGAGTTGAGGGGTGAGAGTTGAGAGTGGAGGGTTGAGAGTGGAGAGTTATTTACCATTAATCATTAACCATTCATCATTACCCTTTGTCATTCTCCATTCATTTTCCGCTGACCACTAGGAAACTGCCTCTTGCGCAGCTGGAATAATTAAGTTATATTTGCACAAAAAGGAAACCTTTAAATTATTTGTTATCATGAATCTCAAAAGAATCACTCTTTTTGCAGTGTTTGCTTGGGCCGTTTTGCTATCGGCTTGGCCGTGTACTAATCTCATCGTGGGCAAGAATGCATCTGCCGACGGTTCTACCATCGTGTCTTATTCGGCCGACTCTTATGGCCTGTTTGGCGAATTGTATCACTATCCGGCAGGTATGCACAAGAAAGGTACGATGATTGACATCTACGAGTGGGATACCGGCAAGTATCTGGGACAGATAGAGCAGGCCCGACAGACCTACAACGTCATAGGAAACATGAACGAGTTTCAGCTTACCATCGGTGAAACGACTTTTGGCGGACGTCCTGAACTGGTGGATACAACCGGTATCATTGACTATGGCAGCCTGATATACCTGGCTTTGCAACGTTCGCGTACGGCACGCGAGGCCATCAAGGTCATGACCGACCTGGTTGAAGAATACGGCTACTACAGCAGTGGTGAGTCGTTCACCATAGCCGACCCTACCGAGGTGTGGGTGATGGAAATGATTGGCAAGGGACCGGGTGTGCGCGGTGCCGTGTGGGTGGCTGTTCGTATTCCTGACGATTGCATCTCGGCACATGCCAACCAGAGCCGCATTCATCAGTTCCCGCTCAATGATAAGGACAATTGCATTTATTCGTCCGATGTCATTTCGTTTGCACGCGAGAAAGGTTACTTCAGTGGAGTGAACCGCGATTTCAGCTTTTCGAAGGCTTATGCTCCCCTTGACTTTGGCGCACGCCGCTATTGCGAGGCACGTGTATGGAGCTATTTCAATATGTTTACCGACCATGGCAACGACTACCTTCCTTATATAGAGGGAAAGACTGACGAGCCCATGCCGCTCTACGTGAAAGCAAACCGCCGCATATCGGTGCAGGATGTGCAGCATGCCATGCGCGACCACTATGAAGGTACAGCGCTTGACATCAGCAAGGATTTCGGTGCCGGCCCATACCATACTCCTTACCGCTTGTCGCCGCTGGAGTTTGAAGTGAACGGTCAGAAATATTTCAACGAGCGCCCTATCTCTACCCAGCAGTCGGCTTTCGTATTTGTGGCACAGATGCGTGCCGACCTTCCTGATGCGGTAGGTGGCGTACTGTGGTTTGGAATTGACGATGCCAACATGACGGTGTTTGTTCCTGTATATTGCTGTACGGACAAAGTGCCGGTGAGCTATACGCGCGTGGATGGTGCCGATTATATCACTTTCTCTTGGAATTCGGCTTTCTGGATATTCAACTGGGTGGCCAACATGGTTTATCCGCGCTACGACCTGATGATAGACGATGTGCGCAGTGTACAGAATGAGCTGGAGACCATGTTTGCACAGGCACAGGCCGGCATAGAAAGTGCGGCACTGAAACTTTATGAGAAGGACCAGGCACAGGCCAAGGCATTCCTGACCAGCTATACGAACCAGATGGCACAAAGTACGGTGGATGCCTGGAAGCGCTTGGGCGAGTTCCTGATTGTAAAATACAACGATGGTGTGGTGAAGCGCGTAAAGGATGGTAAATTTGAACGAAACGCCATTGGTCAGCCGGCAGGTGTTCTCCGTCCGGGTTATCCCAAGGACTTCCTTGAAGAATATGTGAAGCAGACCGGCGACCGTTATAAAATGCCTGAATAATTTGGTGGTTCGTTTAATATCGTTACCTTTGTGGACGGTTTAATCTTAATTTGATAGTATGAATCTTTCATTATAACGACTTCAATAATTAACCTTTTAATATAAATAGTCTTATGGAAAATGAGGAATTAATCAAACAGGTGACTGAGAAGGCCAAAAGATGGCTTACCCCGGCTTATGATGCCGAAACTCAGGCTGAGGTGAAACGCATGTTAGAGAACGAGGATAAGACAGAACTGATAGAATGCTTCTACAAGGACCTGGAATTTGGTACGGGTGGTTTGCGTGGCATCATGGGTGCAGGCAGCAACCGTATGAACATCTATACCGTGGGAGCTGCTACACAGGGCTTGTCCAACTATCTGAACAAGTGCTTTGCCGGTAAAGGTCAGATTTCGGTTGTTGTAGGTCATGACTGCCGCAACAATAGCCGCAAGTTTGCCGAAATCTCTGCCGACATTTTCTCTGCCAACGGCATCAAGGTATATCTTTTTGAAGATATGCGTCCTACGCCAGAGATGTCGTTTGCTATCCGCCACCTGGGTTGCCAGAGCGGTATTATCCTGACTGCCAGCCATAACCCGAAGGAGTACAACGGCTATAAGGCTTATTGGGATGACGGTGCGCAGGTATTGGCTCCGCACGACAAGGGCATCATTGACGAAGTGAACAAAATCGCTTCGGCTGCCGACATCAAGTTCCAGGGAAACAAGGATTTGATTCAGATTATCGGTGAGGATGTGGACAGCATTTACCTGGACAAGGTACACAGCATATCCATTGACCCGGAAGTTATCAAACGCCAGAAAGACCTCAGCATTGTCTATACGCCTATCCACGGCACAGGTATGATGCTTATTCCGCGTGCCCTGAAGCAGTGGGGCTTTGAGAATGTGCATTGCGTGCCCGAGCAGATGGTGAAGAGCGGTGACTTCCCGACGGTTGTTTCGCCCAATCCTGAAAATGCAGAGGCGCTGTCTATGGCTATCGCATTGGCCAAGAGCATTGACGCCGACATTGTGATGGCCAGCGACCCCGATGCTGACCGTGTGGGCATGGCTTGCAAGAACGACAAGGGCGAATGGGTACTCATCAACGGTAACCAGACTTGCCTTATCTTCCTTTACTACATCATCAAGAACCGCATTGCCATGAACAAGATGAAGGGCAATGAGTTTATTGTGAAGACCATCGTGACGACTGAGCTTATCAAGGCGGTGGCCGATAAGAACCACATTGAGATGTACGACTGCTACACCGGCTTCAAGTGGATTGCTCGCCAGATTCGTCTGAACGAAGGCATCAAGCAATACATTGGCGGTGGCGAAGAGAGCTACGGCTTCCTGGCCGAAGACTTCGTACGTGACAAGGATGCCGTATCGGCTTGCGCCCTCCTGGCTGAAATTTGCGCTTGGGCGAAAGACCAGGGCAAGACGCTTTATGACGTATTGATGGAGATTTATGTGGAATATGGATTCTCAAAGGAAACAACTGTCAATGTGGTGAAACCCGGTAAGAGTGGTGCCGATGAGATTAAGGCCATGATGGAGAATTTCCGTGCCAATCCTCCGAAGGAAATCGGCGGTTCGAAGGTTATTCTGACCAAGGACTACAAGTCGCTGAAGGCTACTGACGGTGAAGGCAATGTGAGCGATATTGACATGCCCGAAACGTCCAACGTACTCCAGTACTTTACGCAAGACGATACGAAGATTTCTGTACGTCCGTCGGGTACGGAACCCAAGATTAAGTTCTACATCGAGGTGAAAGGCGAAATGGGTTGTCCGAAGTGCTATGTAAGCGCCAGTGCCGAAGCCGAAGAAAAGGTGAAGGCTGTACGCCAGTCGCTGGGTATCTGATAGGACAGCTTTGATGTTCATGCAATATCCCTCTTGTCTGCCGTTTGGGGTGGGCAAGAGGGATTCTTTTATGCTCGGCATGAGTGGCCGTGCGGAGCAGAAGGCATGCGGGTTGAACGGTAAATTATATTGATACATCGGAAAAGGGCGGAACCCCGCCCAGAAGGCCTTCTGACGGGGGGTAGGATACCTCCCCACCTTATGTGGCATACCTCCCCACCTTATGGGGGTATACCTCCCCACCTTATGGTGGATAAGGTGGGGAGGCTGCTGGGGAGCCTTCCGGCGTTTGCGGAAAATCCCTTACATTCTTGCCGCGCCGAAATGCGCATGAGGCCACGGTCGCAGGGCGAGGCTCGTGAGGTGGAGCACGGGCGCGGGCTGGATGAGGCGAATCTTCTTGGCGGTGGGAAGCCTTTTTCTACGCGCCGCTTGCGGTGACATGCCTTCCATCAGAAGTACGAGTTCATCCCAGCGCATGGAGCGGAACCCGACGCCTTTACGCAGGTCAATAGGTCGGAACTACGGATAAGGGAAAAAACACGGCGGATTTCGGATGGTTACGTTTCAGTGGCGGTTGGTGGAATAGAAAACTTGTCGTATATTTGTCCGTCAACAATCTAAAGATTATGAAATACCTCATTTCTCTTCTCAGCTGGGGCTGGCTGTTAGGGTTGCTTGTGGCGTGTAGCAGCAACCATGCCCATTTCATTAGTGATGAATCTTATCGTTTGCAGGTGGAGCAGGACTTCCAGCATAAGCAGGAACTGATGCCCAAGGGCACCCTGTTTGCCATTTTCGATACGGACCTGACTCTTTACGAGCGTGAGGCGCTGGAGTTTCTTTATGCCTACATGCCGTTGGCCGACATTACCGACTATTCCGGCGGCTTTCACTTGATGAATGTGCAGGCGGCACGCCGTGCTGCCGACGAGATGCCCTGGGGACGCATGGTGTCGGAAGAACTGTTCCGCCATTTCGTGCTGCCGGTACGGGTCAATAATGAGGCATTGGACAGTGCCCGCGTGATATTCTACGAGGAACTGAAACCGCGTGTGGAGCACCTGTCCATGCGCAATGCCATTCTGGAGGTGAACCACTGGTGCCATGAGAAGGCTGTCTATCAGCCCAGCGATGCACGTACCAGCTCGCCGCTGGCCACCGTGCGTACGGCTTACGGACGGTGTGGCGAAGAGTCGACCTTCCTGGTGGCTGCCCTGCGTTCGGTAGGCATTCCGGCACGTCAGGTCTACACCCCCCGCTGGGCACATACCGACGATAACCATGCCTGGGTAGAGGCCTGGGCCGATGGCAAGTGGTACTTCCTGGGTGCCTGCGAGCCTGAGCCGGTGCTGAACCTGGGTTGGTTTAATGCGCCTGCCAGCCGGGGTATGCTGATGCACACCAAGGTGTTTGGCCGCTACGAAGGACCGGAAGAGGTGATGTCGGTAACTCCCAACTATACGGAAATCAATGTGATAGATAACTATGCACCTACGGCCAAGGCAAAGGTGACGGTGGTGGACAAGGCTGGAAAGCCGGTAAGCGGTGCGCTGGTGGAGTTCAAGCTCTACAACTATGCCGAATTCTATACCGTGGCACGCAAGGTGAGCGATGCTGCGGGAGTGGCCTCGCTGACAGCCGGCAAGGGTGACATGCTGGTATGGGCATCAAAAGACGGACATTTCGGTTTCCAGAAACTGTCATTCGGCAAGCAGGATGCGCTGACGGTGACGCTTGACCATCAGGACGGCGACACGTTTGAACTGGATATGGATATTGTGCCGCCCGTGGAGTCGGCCAATCTGCCGGAGGTGACACCTGAACAGCGTGCGGAGAACGACCGCCGCATGGCCGAGGAAGATTCCATCCGTAATACCTATATCGCTACGATGATGACGCCCGAGAAGGCGCGGGCGTGGGTGGACCAGTGCTATGGCACCACCTTGCAACCCGCTGCGATGAAAGAGAAGGTAGCTGCCCTGCTGGTGGCTTCAAGAGGCAACCATGCCACGCTGACCACCTTCCTGTCCGGGTTGAGGAAGGAAGGCGCCGGGCAACCGAAGGGCGACCGCCACATCGTTTATAAGGAACTGAAAGCCATTGACCTGCTGACCGCCATCTCGGAGAAAGACCTGCGTGACGTGAAGCTGGAGGTGCTGGAAGACCACTTGGCACATACGGCAGAGCTGCCCGGAACGAATGTGTTCAACGCCGACCTGCAAACCCGCTACCTGTTGAACCCGCGTGTGGCTACAGAAGAGCTGACTCCATACAAGTCGTTCTTCCAGCGTGTCATTGACGAGGAGACAGCCGCTGCCTATCGTCAGCAGCCCAAGCAGCTGGTAGAATGGTGCAAGAACAATATTGTGCTGAACGATACGCTGAACTCGCAGCGCATACCCATGTCGCCGGAAGGAGTGTGGAAGGCACGTGTGGCCGACCAGCGTTCGCGCGACATCTTCTTTGTGGCCGTGGCACGCAGTTGCGGTATTCCGGCCTGGATAGATGCAGTGACCGGTGGTGTGCGCTATTGGGACGGAGTCAATCTGAAGGCAGGAGAGCGTAGTAAGACCGGAGGCTCGGTCTACGATGTGGACTTCAGCGCCGGCAAGGTGCAGGATGTGTCGCCCGTAGGCAATCTTGCAGCTACCTTCCAACCTACCAAGTACATTGACGACCCTAAATATTACAGCCATTTCACCTTGTCGCGTTGTCAGGATGGCGTGCTGTCTTTGCAGACTTATGACGAGAACGATGCCTCGTGGGGTACGTTGCTGCGCAGGCCCTTGCCGATGCCGGCAGGCTATTACGTCATGGTCAGCGGTACGCGTCTGGCGAGCGGTGGCGTGCTGGTACATGTCAGTGCCTTCAATGTGGAGTCCGGAAAGACCTTGACAACACCTTTGGCCATGCGTGAGAGCAAGGACCAGATACAGGTGATTGGCAGCTTCAATTCGGAGTCGCTCTTCACACCTGTGACGGATGGGGCTGTGGCTGCCGAGACTACCAGCCTGCTGAAAGCCTGCGGACGTGGTTACTTTGTGGTCGGTGTATTGGGCGTGGGTCAGGAGCCTACCAATCATGCCTTGAAGGACATTGCCAAGCTGAACAAGGAGCTGGAGCAGTGGGGACGCAAACTTGTCTTACTCTTCCCCGATGCCGACAAGTATGCCAAGTTCCGTCCCGAAGACTTCCCGGGCTTGCCGTCGACGGTGATATATGGCATAGACAGCAACGGCATAGCCGGGCAGATAATGGAGAACATGAAGCTGAAGCACCGCGATTCGTTGCCGGTGTTCATCATTGCCGACACATTCAATCGCGTAGTCTTTGTTTCGCAAGGCTATACCATCGGTCTGGGCGAACAGTTGATGCGCACAGTCAAGGGATTATGATATGAAGGAAGGCAGGTGCTGAATCTGCCTGACGGATAATATGGAAAGAACCGGCTGGCTTCCAGGTGAAGCGATGGCCGGTTCTTTTTTTAGTAGGCGAATGTCAGTCGGACAGTTTGACCAGTGTTAGTCGGATAGTTTGACCAGTGTCAGTCGGACTGCTTGACCAGTATTAGTCGGACAGCCCGACCTGTATTAGTCGGATAGCCCGACCAGGTTAGTCGGACAATCCGACTGGAAAAACAATTCGTGAAGCGGGACAGGAGGGGAGCTTATGTCGAATCTGCGGTTATTTATTCAGTTCCACTCTTATCTTTTCGTAGAGTTCCGGCGTCTTGGCCTGCTGCTTGTCCAGCATGACGGCGGCAAAGTTTTCGGCCAGGATTTCTTCAGGGTTGATGATGTAGTTGGTGTTGCGTCCCACCTGTTCGAAGAAGTCGCTGGCGCGCGATATGGGATAGACCTGTGTCTTTCCGTCTTTCTGCTCGGGCTTTCCGTCCTTCAGGGGCACCAGACCGATGGTGAGGTATTTGAAGAAACTGCCTCCCTCGTAGGGCTTGGACGAATAGATGACCATGGCGCATGGCTTCTTCTCGCCGTCGATGGTAAAGGTGGCGTAGCTGTCGAAGCGGTTGACGTCGGGGTTGGTGATGAGCACGTCGCGTAGGTCGGCGGGGCGTTCAAACTCCCGGTCGGCTATGCTGAAACCTATCAGGGCGTACATGCGTCGGCGGAAGTCGGGGTTGTTGCGTGTCAGGATGTGGAACAGTTCGTGTGCCAGCAGGTATTGTGCCGTGGCCGGGCTGAATTTTTCTACTTTCTCTTCTATCACAATGTAGTCTTTGCGCGTATAACCTCCGGCACCTCCTTCTTCGGCCATGGTAGTTTTCAGTATCTTTATTTCCTTAGGCAGAGGAAGGTTCAGGTGCTGTTCGTTGATGGTGCGGTTCAGGGCGTCGGCTGCTGCCTGCATTATCTGCTTGTCGTTCTCGCTCCAGTTGCGCGCCTGCTGGCTGATGAAGTCTATCAGTTCCTGTTTGGTACCACCCGGGCGGCCAAGGCGTGCCTCGTAGTCGAACTTGCTCCATTGGTTGGTGGTGGCGTCTTCGGTGGCAAGCAGTTGTGCTGCTTCGGCAGCATCTACAAACCGGAGGTTGATTTGGGCCAGGCCGCTCAGGTTCAGACAGAGCAGGGCGGCGGCCAGTAGGGAATATCTTTTTTTCATGATTGTACAGGTCGTTTTTTTATTGTTCATGGATTGGGCTCTCTTGTTGCAAGGCATTTATGGTCTGCCTTACGCGGCGGGTGGTGGTGACGGGGCGGCTGTACTCTTCGATGCAGACCGTACCACCCATGGACACCTGCGGGTTGCGGAAACGCATCAGGCTTTCTACCTGTTCCCTGGCCGAGAAGTGGAACTCGCTGATGCCCGTCTGCGAGGCTATGCGGGCAATGTTGCCTTCGTTTACGCCACATCCGGCCAGCAGGGTGATGCGTCCCTGTGCCTGCTGTTGCAGTTCGCGGAGCAGGGTGATGCCAGCCTCGGCAGTAGGTTGCTGGCCGGAGGTGAGGATGCGGTGGCAACCCAGGGCGATGATATCTTCCAACGCTTTGTATGGGTCGCGGCATACGTCGAAGGCGCGGTGGAAGGTGACGGACATGCCCTGTGCGGCCGTTATCAGTTGTTCCATCAGGGGGCGGTCTATGTCGCCTTCGGGCGTTAGGCAGCCGAATACGACGCCGTCGGCTCCCAGGTTCCGGGCTGTTTCAATGTCTTTCAGCATGATGCGCTGTTCGATGGGAGAGTAGAGGAAGTCACCGCCACGTGGACGGATGATGACATGCAGGCGGGTAGTGGTCAGCAACTCGCGGGCCGTGGCTATGTCGCCGCAGGATGGCGTGGTTCCTCCTTCGGGAATGCCGGCACAGAGCTCCACGCGGTCTGCTCCTCCGGCTTGTGCAGCCACACAGCTTTCCACACTGTTGGCGCAGATTTCAAAACAATACTTTTTCATGGGGAATACTCGTAATAAAAAACGAACAAAGGACGAAATAACTCCGTCCTTTGTTCTGTGTATAGTCTATTGGGTCAGGTACATTTCTTGTTATTTGGCGTAGCTTACTGCACGTGTTTCGCGGATAACAGTAATCTTCACCTGTCCCGGGTAGGTCATCTCGTCCTGAATCTTCTTGGCTATTTCGCCCGACAGGCTTTCGGTCTGCTTGTCGTCAATCTTGTCGGCACCGACAATGACGCGCAGCTCGCGTCCGGCCTGGATGGCGTATGTCTTGGTTACGCCCGGATAGGACATGGCCAGTTGTTCAAGGTCGTTGAGTCGTTTGATGTAAGCTTCCACGATTTCGCGGCGTGCACCGGGACGTGCACCAGAGATAGCATCGCACACCTGAACGATGGGAGCCAGCAGGCTGGTCATTTCCACTTCGTCGTGATGGGCGCCGATGGCGTTGCAGATATCGGGTTTCTCCTTGAACTTCTCGGCCAGCTTCATGCCGTAGAGTGCGTGTGGCAACTCGGGTTCTTCGTCGGGCACCTTGCCTATATCGTGCAACAAACCGGCACGTTTGGCTTTCTTGGGGTTCAGTCCCAGTTCCGATGCCATGACGGCACAGAGGTTGGCCGTTTCGCGGGCATGCTGCAAGAGGTTCTGGCCGTAGGAAGAACGGTATTTCATCTTACCGATGATACGAATCAGTTCGGGATGCAGACCGTGGATACCCAGGTCGATGGTAGTACGCTTACCGGTCTCGATAATTTCTTCTTCTACCTGTTTGCGCACCTTGGCAACGACTTCTTCGATACGGGCCGGATGGATACGTCCGTCGGTTACCAGTTGGTGCAGGGCCAGGCGGGCAATTTCGCGGCGAACGGGGTCGAAGGCTGAGAGTACGATGGCTTCGGGGGTATCGTCAACCACGATTTCAACACCAGTGGCAGCCTCCAGGGCACGTATGTTGCGGCCTTCGCGTCCGATGATGCGGCCCTTGATTTCGTCTGACTCAATATGGAATACGGTGACAGAGTTTTCAATGGCAGTTTCGGTGGCTACACGCTGTATGGTCTGGATGACGATACGTTTGGCCTCTTTGTTGGCAGTCATCTTGGCATCGTCCATGATGTCGTTGATGTAAGACTGTGCCTGTGTCTTGGCCTCTTCTTTCAGCGATTCTACCATGCGTTCCTTGGCTTCTTCGGCCGAGAGTCCTGAGATGGCTTCCAGTTTTACGATTTCCTGCTGTTGCAGTCTGTCCAGTTCTTCTTTCTTCTTATCAATGATATCCAGCTGCGCCTCCAGGTTTTCCTTGATGGCTTCAGCTTCTTGTTTCTTGCGCTGCAGTTCGTCCTGGCGTTGGTTCAGTACCATTTCGCGTTGTTTCAGCTTGTTTTCTGCCTGCTGAATCTTCTGGTTTCTGGCAGCCACTTCCTTTTCCAGGTCAGCCTTTTTGTTCAGGAACTTTTCTTTTACTTCCAGCAACTTGTTTTTCTTGATTACTTCTGCCTCGGCCTCTGCCTCCTTCAGGATGGCTTCGTACTTGGATTTGAGCCCGTATCTGAAGAACAGATAGGCAGCTACTCCTCCAACTATAAGGCAGGCAACGGATACTACTATTGTAACTACTGTCATCTTAATTTGTTTTTTAATAAATATATAAATAAAAAGCACTGCCAAAAGCTTCTCGTCGACGGGACGTTAAGCTTTTCAACAGTGCGCGATTTCTTATCTTTCTGCTGTGTGTTTCTCTGTAAAGGTACTCTCGTAGCGTTTCTTTATGATTGCTGCTTGAAGTAGTCTTCCAGTACTCCAGTCAATTCCTCTATTTTGTTTATATAGGGCCGGGTGTCGTTACGTTGTTTCCACTGAAGGCTTTCCAATGCAAACTGGTAGGCCACCATGGCCATGAGCCTCTCTGCCGGGACGTTTTTATAGTGTTCCTTGTAGGCATTGAGGCGGATATCTACCTGTTTGGCGGCAGCCCTCACCATTTCTTCGTCCTCGCGGAGGATAGTGATGGGATAGGTGATGCCTGCCATTTGCAGGTTTATCTTTATCTTATCGTTCATACATCCGGTCTTTATTCATTCAACAAAGCGATGCATTTATCGACTTCACGCACTAATTGGGACAATCGCAGTTTCGTCTCTTTTACGTCACTGCCGTTAAGGCTGATTGTCGTAGCATTTTTTAGGTTCGCATAGTTCCGTTCAAGCTCCTGATAGTCGGCATGCGCCTTTGCACATTCCTCCTCTTTGGCTTTGAGAAGTTGTTTGAGCTCAGCGTTTTCGCGTTTCAATTCATCGTGCAGATAAATCAAATGCCTCAGTCTGGCTTCAAAGGTGCTTAATAGCTTCTTATCTTCGTCTGTCATCACTACGCCAAAATTGTACACAAATATACAGTTTACTGGGATATTACAAAAACTTTTCGATTAAAATTCTCGTTTTAGGGTATAAATATTGTTTTTTGTTATTGTAATGTGGACTGAATGTTGACTTGATTGCGAGACTTGGCAACAAAATAATCGTGCGCCAGATGATGGTGAGGTTGGATATTGTTCACAGATTCTTCTATAAGGGAAATTGTTGCACAAGATGCGTGGGGCGTCAAAGCGAAGGAAGGAGAAGAAGATAGTATTGTGTTGAAGCAGTATTTGTGTGGGCAAACACCTTATGAAAAAAAGAAAGGAGGACAATGCAGCCCTCCTCTCTTCTGAAAGTATAACCTTTTATTTCTTGGTCTTTTCTTCTACCCACTTGCGTGCGTTGACAAAAGCTTCTATCCATGGCGTTACCTGGTCGTTGTGCAGGCGGTTGGCAGGATAGTAGGCATTTTGCCAGGGGAAGATGGCACGTTCAAGGTGAGGCATGATGGCCAGATGACGGCCGTCGGGGCTGGCGATACCGGCTACAGAATAGTCAGAACCGTTGGGGTTGCCAGGATATTCATCGTAAGTGTATTTGGCTACGATGTTGTAGTGGTCCTCGTCGTAAGGCAAAGAGAACTTTCCTTCGCCGTGAGCCACCCAGATACCCAGCTTGCTGCCACTGAGCGAGCCGAACATCACACTGCGGTTGGTGGGGATAGTAACACCCAGGAAGCGGCTTTCGAACTTGTGCGAGTCGTTGTGCAGCATGCGTCCGCGCTTTTCGTCAGTAGGATTGATGAGGTTCAGCTCCATCATCAGCTGGCAACCGTTGCAGACACCCAATGAAAGAGTATCTTCACGGGCATAGAACTTATCGAGTGCTTCCTTGGCTTTCGGGTTGAAGAGGAATGCACCAGCCCATCCCTTGGCTGAACCAAGTACGTCGGAGTTGGAGAAGCCACCGCAGAAGACAATCATGTTTACGTCTTCCAGTGTCTCACGTCCGCTTACAAGGTCTGTCATGGTCACATCCTTCACATCGAAGCCAGCCAGGTACAGCGAGTATGCCATTTCGCGTTCGCCGTTAGTTCCTTTTTCGCGGATGATGGCGGCACGAACCCCAGAAGGAGTACGGCGGTCGGCGCTGATGCCGTATTGTGACAACTTGCCGGTGAAGCCAGGCATGAAGGCCAGGTCCATGGGTTGCATCTTGTAGTTTTCGAAACGTTTCTTGGCGCAGCCGTTCATGGATTGCTTGCGGTCGAGCAGGTAAGAGGTAGAATACCATACGTCGCGCATATAGTCTATGCCAAACTGGTAGGTTGCACCGTCCTTTTCAACGAGGATATGACGTTCATCGGTCGGCTTACCAATCTTCACGAAGCCTACACCTGCATCTTCGAGAATCTTCTTCACTTCATCTTTGTGCTTGTCGGCTACCTGGATAACGATACCCGGGTTTTCGGCAAACAATATCTTGATGAGATCTTCTTCCTTAATCTTGTCGAGGCTGATTTCCATACCGCCTTCAACGTTGGAGAAGCACATTTCGAGCAAGGTAGTGATGAGACCACCGGCTGAAATATCGTGTCCGGCCAGGATGAGACCCTTGTTAACAAGTTCCTGTACTGCCAGGAAGGCATCGCGGAAGTATTCGGGATTTTGTACGGTCGGTACATCATCGCCAACTTTGCCCAATGACTGTGCAAAGGCTGAACCGCCCAGCTTCAGGGTGTCGAAGCTGAAGTCGATGTGGTAGAGTGTTGTCTTGTGGTCGTTTACCAATACGGGTGAAACTACTTTCTTGACGTCGCTTACCTCACCTCCGGCAGATACGATGACCGTACCCGGAGCGATGACCTTGCTGCCGTCGGGGTACTTCTGGGTCATTGACAGAGAGTCTTTGCCGGTAGGTACATTGATTTGCAGGGCGCAGCAGAAGTCGCTCAAAGCTTTGACTGCGGTATAGAGGCGTGCATCTTCGCCTTCCTGTGAGCGGCAGGGCCACATCCAGTTGGCAGAGAGTGATACGCTGTCCAGTCCGTCGGCCAGAGGTGCCCATACCAGGTTGGTCAGTGCTTCGCTTACAGAAAGTACCGAGCCGGCTGCCGGGTTGGCCAATGCAGCCTGAGGAGCGTGTCCCAGCGAAGTGGCGATACCTTTTTCGCCGCGATAGTCGAGGGCAACTACGCCGCAGTCGCTCAACGGCAGCTGCAATTCGCCTACGCACTGCTGACGGGCAATCTTTCCTGTAACGGAACGGTCAACCTTGTTTGTCAACCAGTCTTTGCAGGCAACAGCCTCGAGCTGGAGAACGTTGGTCAGATATTCATGGAGTTTGGGCAATTCATAAGTAGGCATTTCGTAGTGACGTTCTACGGTCTTGTCTACCATGTAGGTCTTGGGTGAAGAACCGAACATCTGGTCGACAGCCAGGTCGAACGGACGGACACCGTCGGCTTGCTCGAAGGCAAAGCGGTGGTCGCCGGTAGTTTCACCTACTACATACATTGGGGCACGTTCGCGCTCGGCAATCTTGCGCACATGCTCAATGGCTTCTTCCTTGATAAGCAATCCCATGCGCTCCTGGCTCTCGTTGGCAATGATTTCTTTGGCAGAAAGGGTCTTGTCGCCAATGGGCAGCTTGCTCATGTCGATGTGTCCGCCGCATTCTTCTACCAATTCAGAGAGGCAGTTGACGTGTCCGGCCGAACCGTGGTCGTGGATGGAAACAACAGGATTTGTCTCTTCTTCGCAGAGGGCACGTACCACGTTGTAGGCACGTTTCTGCATTTCGGCATTGGCACGCTGTACGGCGTTCAGCTCGATACCGCTGCTGTATCGTCCGGTGTCTACCGATGATACGGAACCACCACCCAAGCCGATGCGGTAGTTGTCACCACCCATTACAACAACCTTGTTGCCTGCTTCGGGTTTGCCTTTCAGGCAGTCGCGTTGTGTGCCGTAGCCCACACCACCTGCCAGCATGATGACTTTGTCGTAACCGTAGACTTCTTCCTTCTCTTTGTGTTCGAAGGTCAATACCGAACCGCAGATAAGCGGTTGTCCGAACTTGTTTCCGAAGTCGCTGGCACCGTTTGAAGCTTTGATAAGAATCTGTTCAGGTGTCTGATACAGCCATTTGCGAACGGGCAGTATTTCTTCCCACTCGCGTCCTTCTTCCGTACGAGGGTAAGAGGTCATGTAAACCGCTGTACCGGCAATGGGCCAAGAACCTTTACCACCACCCATACGGTCGCGGATTTCACCACCCGTACCTGTTGAAGCACCGTTGAACGGCTCTACCGTAGTAGGGAAGTTGTGGGTTTCGGCTTTCAGTGAGATAACACTCTTGATATCTTTCACCTGGAAGTAGTCGGGTTTTGAGTGGTCGGCCGGAGCAAATTGCTCGATGACAGGGCCCTCGGCGAAGGCTACATTGTCTTTATAGGCCGATATGATTTTGTTGGGATTTTCTTGCGTGGTCTTCTTAATCATCTGGAAGAGTGAAGACTCTTGCTCTACACCGTCGATGATAAATGTTCCACCGAAGATTTTGTGGCGGCAGTGCTCGGAGTTGATTTGTGCGAAGCCAAATACTT
>USEY01000055.1 GCA_900553815.1 uncultured Bacteroides sp. | reverse complement strand
GTATAAAGAAGAACAAGGAATTCCAGTTCTGGCTGAACGGCAAGAGCGAGGTCGTGGAATGGGCGGAGACGCAGGAAAAAGAAGAAAAGGCAAAGACAGAACCTGTTGTGAAAGAAGAGGTTGCTGTGAAAGAAACAGTTAAACCTATCCGCCAGCAATTGACCATGCGTCGCCTGCTCAACTTCCTGCAACTGCACTATGCCTTCCGCTACAACCGGTTGACTGACCGGGCAGAATGTGCTGTGCTCAATACGGAAGAGCCTGATGAAGATACCCATCACCGGACCTATCGTCCTGTGGACGACCGCCTGTTGCACACCATATCGCTGGCCGCCATGGAGGAAGGCGTAGACTGTTGGGATGTGGACATCAAGCGCTACATAGATTCGGAACATGCCCCGGCTTACCATCCGTTTACTGATTACTTCGAACATCTACCTCGCTGGGATGGGAAAGACCGTGTAAAGGAACTGGCAAGGCGTGTATCTGACAACGACCTGTGGGTACGCTCCTTCCACCGCTGGATGCTGGGTGTCACGGCTCAGTGGATGAATAACAGCGAACAAGGGCAACGTGCCAACAGCGTTGCTCCCCTGCTGGTCAGCACTGTGCAGGGCATGGGCAAGTCTACTTTCTGCCGTATGTTACTGCCCAAGGAACTGCGGCAATATTTCACCGAAAGCTTCGACCTGACCAATATTGCATCGGCAGAAAACAAGCTGGCGTCGTATGGCCTCATCAACCTGGATGAGTTTGACCGCCTGTCTGCCACCCGTATGCCGTTGCTTAAGAACCTGATGCAGATGGAGAGTTTGCACATCCGTCGTGCTTATAAGCGGAGTACGGAGCCGTTGCCGCGCATTGCTTCGTTTATCGGTACGGCGAACCGGAAAGACCTGTTGGTGGACGCCTCGGGCAGTCGACGGTTTATCTGTATTGAAGTGGAAAAACAAATTGACTGCACTACGCCCATTGAACATGCACAGCTGTATGCCCAGCTGAAGGAAGAATTAAAGAACGGTGAACGTTGCTGGTTCAACAAGCAGGAAGAAGCCGAAATACAGCAGCATAACCGTGCTTTCTACCGTACCATCCCTGCCGAAGAAGTCTTGGAATCTTGCTTCCGCTTTGCTGGGGCCGATGAACAGGGTGCACGCCTGATGTCTGCCTCCGACATCTATGCTACTTTGAAGCAGAGGAATCGGGCAGCCATGGCAGGCTACTCGTGTATGGCCTTCAGCCGATTGTTGGCACAGACGGGCAGAAGGGTGCATACGAGGTATGGGAATGGGTACTGGGTGAGAGGGAGAGAATAAAACAGGGCATCTATAAAAAAGTAACAAGCCTACAATAAGAATTTATTATAAGCTTGCTACCGAATGAAGAAGAGTTCAAAATGACAATTTTTAGTTAATAAGATTGTATTCTTTTACCATTCTTGCCACGTTTTCTATCAAGGAACATCCGCTGGTATGGGCACCAGTGGAGCCCTTGTACTGTTCTTCGTTGGCGTCTGACCAAGTTTCGCCCCACCAGAAGCTGCAATACATCTTGGGCCATTTGTTACGGTCCAGGTTGGATTTCCATAGGGTTTCGGCGTTGTAAAGCAAGAACTCTTTGGCAGTGGTGCGGATGGAGCGGCCGACAGCGGAGTCCAATACAAAATTGACGGCATAGGGTACAAAAATAGCTTTAAAGACACTTTGGTCGGAAGAGGTTCCTTCATTTCTTAGAAGACCGTTTTTGGTACACCAGCCGGCTTCAAGAGTCTGTTTCATGACGTACTCTGCTTTTTCCATGTATCTTGTTTCCCCAGTAAGGTGATAGAGTCGGCGGGCAGCTTCAATGAAGGTTCCTTGCGTGTAGGAGAGTGGAACTTTTTCCAGTTTCCCGTCTTCAGTCATAATGTTTTTCACAATGTAGTCGTACAGTTTCTTGGCATCATCCAGGTATTTGGGGTCTTGGGTCTTTTCGTAGAGTAGACAGGCGCCGATGCAAGCCGGATTGTTGGTACATGCAATACGTTTTGAATCTTTGTCTGTCCATGGCAGTGCCCAGCCTTTCCCGTCATCATCGGCGCGGGTGATGATGTCTTCATCGTAAAGCCGTTTGGCTTCCTGGTAGTAACTTTTGTCTCCTGTGGCTTCTGTCATGTGTATCAGGGTCAGTACCATCCAGCACATGTCATCGGTATAACCGTTGTAGAAACCGTCTGGATTGTGCCAGTTATTGGCATGGTTTTCAAACCACAGCTGAAAATATCTCTTGTATTCCTGTGCCAATTCCCGGTATTGGCTATCGGCTGATTGATGAATCCTTTCGTAGGCATAAATCAAGACGTTGATGTAGTGTGCCTGTTGCCAGTAGAGAACATCGGAATTGTCTAGCGCGTTGTGGGCGCTTCCCCAGAAGGTTCCTGTATTTTTGTTCAGAAACTCTTCCACAAGCACCTCGTTCAGGCTGTCGGCCGCTTCTGACCAGTATTTTACTTCAGGATTGGAGTTCTCGGCATTGATTCGGGTAACGGTAATGGTTCTGGCATCAGGATTGATGTATTTGTCCAGTCCTGATTCGGCTTCGACTGTCCAGTAGATGTCTCCCGTTTCACCAGGTTCTATGCCTGCCTGACCGGCTATGTTATCAATTTCGGTCTGTTGAAGTGCGATGGATGTATCATAACCGTTTTTATCGGATTCAATGGCACAGAGAGGGTTGCTGAAATCCTTTTCTTTACTGGAAAACAATATTTTATAGAATATACTTGCATTGTTTGTACTGGATGTACGTTCCCATGATAGTATAATCGGCTCGGGATTAGTGCTTGACAGGACAATCTCCATATCAGGAGTAATAATATTAAACTTTTTGATTGTATTTCCGGGATTGTTTGTTGTATCATTACTGCATGATAGATTGCATAAAAGCAAAATTAGTAAGGATAATATGTTACTATGTTTCATTGTAAATAGGAAAAATGGTTAGAGAAAACAAAACGCGGATATTACGGAATCTATTTAATAGTTTTTATCCGTTTTATCCGCGTTTTATAGAACTGATTATTATATTTTTAGAAAATATAGATTCTTCTATTCATAATTGTGTAACTTGTCTATATTTTTGTTTGATTTATTGCTCTGCTTCCCATTCCGGATTTTGTATTAGACTTTTGTTCTTGTACAGTTCATCTTGCGGAATAGGCCACAGGTAATATTTGAATTCACTGGGGCGTGTTTCGGTTTGCACTCTCTTATAGAAGTTTGGACGCTCTTCTTGGTTGATGTCCATGCCCCAAATGCCGTTCTTGTCTGTTTCCTGGTAAATTTTCCAGCGTCTTATATCGAAGAAGCGGTGGTTTTCGAATGCCAGTTCGATTCTTCTTTCGCGTTGTATCATTTGGGCAATGGTTTCCTTATCAGTAGCTTTTAATTTGTTGTATCCGGGCTCGTTGCCTACGGACCATCCGGGTAGGCCTGCACGTTCCCTAACAAGGTTGACATAGTGAAGCACTGTTTCGATGTTACGATCGTCACACTGATTTTCGGCCTCAGCGTAGTTTAGGTATATTTCGCTTAGACGCATGATTGCCATATAACGGTTGTCGACTTTTTGACTATTCTTCCAGTTTACGTTTGGGTTGGAATATTTACGCAGAATGTATCCAGTAGTTGATTTGTTTCTTGAGGTACTTACGCCCGTGTTTCCGCCTTTGTAGAATTCACAGATGGGGCGTTTTTCTTCAGCAGTGGAAGAAGGAGCAATCCATCGGCTGTTGTCGTAGCATACGGTAGCATAGAAACGTGGTTCGCGGTTAGCATACATAAGGTCGGTACCTTCCAACGCATATCTTGTAGGCTCCGGACAGGGGTTATATCCTTCATCATTGGCAGGATAGTCGGGATCTTTCTCTGACCAACTTGTTTCTTTGATGGGGAGCCCTTTTTCAGTGTAGTAGTCGTCTACTACATTCTGTGTAATGGCATATCCTGCCCATCCGTTAACGAAACGGGGTGCGTTGGCTTCTAGGTCCCAATAGCTGCAGTTGTTGCGTGCAAAGATGATTTCTTTGTTTTTGCTCCAATCGGGTTCTAAGAATAGATACTGATAATCTTTCATTGGGTCATTGTCTGGATTATCTGGATTTTTGTAAAGGCTGAATTGGCCATTGAATTCATCAATGAATCTTTTGGCGGCGTTACGTGCCTGTACCCACTTTTCGTTTGAATAAGTAGGATTGAACATGGGAGAACCGTCTTTGGCTTTGAAATAAGCAAACTTTTCATAGTCTGTATTTCCGTTGTAGAGAGGGCTGGCAGCATAAAGTAGGAGTCTGGATTGTAATGCCCTTGCGGCAGCCTGAGTAGCACGTCCGTATTCTACTGGTGAGTTATACCATCTGAGCAAACCTTCGTTGCAGGCTCTTTCTAGTTCGTCATAGATGTACTGTACTGTTTCTTCAATTGTGCTGCGTGGAATACTGATTGTGGAAAGATCTGCATCGGGATCTAACTCTGTTTCGGGCAGAATGACCAGTGGTCCATACCATCTGAATAAGTTGAAATAGTAGAAAGCACGTAGGAAACGGGCTTCGGCCTTATACTGGCGTCTCATTTCGGCTGTAAGATTTGGATCCGGACAATTATCTACATGGGAAATGAAGATAGATGCCTGGCGGATAGCTTTATAAAATCCGCCCCAAGATTGGCGATAACCTTTGGATGGGGTCATAGATCCTTGATTAATGTAGTTCTCATCGTATTCTGGCCAAGGGAAATCCAATTCATCACAGATGGGGCCTCCACCACTTTTAGGATTCAGTTCGGTGGGTATAGGATTGTAAGTGGTATTTAAGAATCGTTCTACGTCTCTTTGTGTAGAGAATACGGCATCAAGACTTACTACATCGTCAGGTACTTGGTCTAAGTAATTGCATGAGGTTAAAGATGTGCAGCCTATGATGATTGATGCTATGAATTTGTTTATATTTCTCATATTTTTTTGGTATTAAATAGAATGATTAGAATTGAAAACTTAACCCTAGACTATAGGTGGCAATGTTAGGATAGGTGGTTCCTGATCCATTGCCTAATTCCGGATCCCATAAATCAAAGGATGAGAATGTTAATATATTGGACAATAATGCATAAACTCTAAGGTTTGATAATCCCATCTTTCGGGTTATGTTTGCTGGAATCGTATACCCGAAGTCAAGTGTCTTTAATCTCAGATAAGCTCCATTCTTAATCCAGTGTGTACTGGTAGCATAGTTCTTATTGTTGTCCGATGCATAGTTCAGACGTGGATAGAAAGCATCTTGTCGGGGATTCTCTTCCGTCCAACGGTCGGTAATATTAGCAAGAAGATTACCCTTGGCGATACCGTTCTTGAAGGGAGTAAAGGCACCATTTACATATATATCGTTTTGGCCTACACCTTGGAAGAAAGCTCCCATACTGAAGCCTTTGTATTCAATGGTGGTTCCGAAACCGTATGTGAATCTGGGAACGGTTCCTTGTCCGATATAGGTCTTGTCGTAGTCGTCAATGATTTTATCACCATTCAGGTCGCGGTATTTCAAGTCGCCGGCCAATACTGGTTCAGCAGTTTTTGCCACATCAGGATTGTCGATATCTTCCTGTGTATAGAAACCGTCACAGATGAAACCATATTGTTGTCCGATGATGGTGCCACGAGATTCCATCCATGGGTAAGGTTTTGCAGGAGAATCGTTTTCTATGATTTTATTTTTGTTGTAACTGAATGTTCCTTTCAAACCTATATTCCATTTACCAAATTGCTTATTGATATCTGTATTGACTTCAAATCCATGATTTTCAACAATACCTAGGTTGCCGACAATGTTTCCGGTCAGACCCATAGTTAAAGGAATGGAACCACGGTTCAGGAATATGTCTTCTCTACGCTCCTTGAATACATCAATGTTCAGTGCAATCATATCGTTGAACAGATTCAGGTCAATACCGAAGTTGAATTTCTTAGCAGTTTCCCACGTTACGTCTGCACCGTATTTGGAGACTTGATACCCGCTTTCGACATTGTAGTAGGAACCTGGAACACCAAATTTGTAGCCACCAGCACCACCATCCATTTCAGAAAGGAACATGAAACGTGTACCTCCAAACTGGTCATTACCTACCAAACCGTAAGAAGTGCGCAGTTTGAACAATGAAACAACACTATGTAATGGTTCAAACCATTTTTCATTGGATACTACCCATGCAGCACCGACAGAGGGGAAGAAACCAAAGCGTTTGTCGGGATTGAAGTTTTCAGAACCATTGTAACCAAAGTTGAATTCAGCCATGTAACGATCGTTGTAGCCGTATGTAAAGCGTCCAGCTACTCCCATGGAACGATAGGGTAATGAGGAAACGAGGTCGCCAGCCAGTAGATTGACTCTATCGCTGAGGTTGAACATCATCATACCGGTAACATGATGTGCTGAATTGAAAGTTCGGTCATAGTTAAGGGCTGCTTCAAAGTAATACTTGCGTTCGTTAGCTGTTGAGCCACCGCTCGTAGTCGGATAAGGACTGGTACTACCACTTGTATTGGTTTGTGTCAGAATTAGTTCACCATTTTCATCTCGGCCTTCTGCCCAATAAGTGTCATATCCTTTTTCTCTATTTAACCATGACCGATTGTATGTGTCGTAGGCAAATAAAGCTCTAAGGTTTAATCCTTTCAAAAGGAAGTCAAGCTTTTGGTTAATGGTCATATCGGCCATGACTTTGCTTTGTACATCGCTGGCAAATCCTGTCTGGGTTAGTTCGGCCCAAGGATTCATCAGACCACCTCCTGTAGAAATCCAGGGAATCTCTCCGCCAGGATAACGTACAGGCATTTGTATAGGAGGCATGTTCATGGCATCACTGAAAGGAGCAGAAGCACCATTTTTAGGTTTGTTCGAATCACCGACCATGACTTTTACATTGACTTTCAAGTCGGTAGTTTTTGTAATCTTCATGTTTACGTTAGAGTTAACATTAAATCGTTTGTATCGCAGGCTTGAATCGAATGTCTGTGAATCATCAGTCGTGAGCTGTCCTGTTTCGTTATACATTGAAGCAGATACATAATACTGTACGTTTTCTGTACCTCCGTTTACGCTGATTGAAGCATTTTGGGTAGTTCCCATTTTGGTAAATAGTTCATCAAACCAGTTGACATTAGGATACAGATAAGGGTCTTCACCACTGATGGTTTTGGTTACGTATGTATTGTCATAAACAGCATCCTTGCCTCGTGTGGTATAAGCTTCATTGGCAGCGGTCATGTAGGTGATACCGTCTGCTAGTTCGGGTACTTTGGTAAAATCTGTTACACCGAAGTTGTATTCAACACGGATTTTTGGTTTTCCGATAGAACCCTTCTTGGTATTGATGATAATGACACCATTGGCACCACGTACACCGAAGACGGCAGTGGCGGACGCATCTTTCATGATACTGACCGACTCTATGTCTTCCGGATTTAATTCATCCATACTTCTTTCTACACCGTCAACTAGAACCAAGGGGTCTGTTCCGCCTAAGGTTGCAATACCGCGAATCCAAATTTGTGAATTGTTTGAACCTGGGGCACCATTACCTTGTTTTCCTGTTAGACCAGTGATGCGTCCAGCCAGCGAACTGGAGAGGTGTGCAACGGGTTGCTTTAATTCGGATACCAACTTGATGTTGGATTGTGCACCGATGGACGAGATTTTTTTCTGAGTACCGTAACCTACCACTACCACTTCATCCAATACTTCTGCATTTTCTGTCAGTACAACATTTAGAGGTTGGCTATTTTCAATTTTGATTTCCTGAGGAACATAGCCAAGAAAGGTTACTACTAATGTAGAGCCGATATTTACGTCTAATTGGAATTTACCGTCAATGTCGGTGATGGTACCGATAGTTGTACCTTTGATAAGTACATTCGCTCCGATGATACTCTCACCGGTCTTGTCCACAACCTTTCCTTTGATTTGCTGCACAGCCTGCCAGGTGGAGGCCATTGCATTTACACTGACTAATAGTATCATATATAGTGCCAATATGATACGTGTTTTTCGTAATGCCATAAATTTAGTTTTAAAATTAAACGATTATTGATTTGTTTGAATTACTTATTTGTTCAGATTCAGTATGAGTTTATCTTGACCTCTTTCAATGACGATTTGGTCGGAATCGAAAGGTGCCTGACAATAAGGATTGTTGTATCGGTATTGCCAACGTAAGGGTTTCTCGTTGCCGTTTACTGTGAAAGACTTATCCCAGCCGTATGTAATGATACCTTCGGAGGGTGATGTATAGTTGACGTTGAGTCCGTCTGTCTTAACTGCGGCTTTCTGTATGGCTCCGATGAATTTAGCGAAACTGCCCCATTGCTGTTGCGAACCGGTTTCGCATATCCATACGTTTTGTTTGCCTTTAGCCGTGAGGTCGCACAGCACCTGTCTGTCATCGGCTTTCAATTCGGTAGCAGCGTGCGAATAGAGGGCTACGTATCCCTTGTTCTTGCGTCCGAATATCCAGTGTCCGGCTATGTGTACTTCATCGAACGCTGCAACAGGGAAGTAGGCGTGGGTGAAGTCTTTCTGCTTGTTGGCTGGTATGTTGTAGATACACACTACTACGTTACGTTGTTGTGCTGCACGAGGCAGTATCTCATTGCCCGACCAATGATTGGGTGACCAGCGCAGGTTCTTTCCACCCGGGCAGTTGGTGTAGACCAGTGCTTCGTTACTTAAAGTAGCTTGCCAGATGTGTTGCTGGTAGCCGGGAGCTCCTTTTCGGTAGTCCATGGCACAGCTTAACATATAGTCGGCTGTACGATAGGTTTCAATATTGGCTTCGGAAAGTGCGAAGCGGTCGCGACGCAGCTGGGCTTGTTTGCCTGCTTCGGTTGTTTGTGCTTCGTCTTTCCGGATGTAGTCGTTATAGTTACGATACGGCCATACATCGTATTTCTCTGATATTTGTTTGGACATGCGGATGGCCATGGGATGGATGAACTCCTGCATACCCCAAAACAGATGACAGTCTTCTTCCTTGTCGTAGGAAAGGCCGTATGCAGGAGCATCTTCTACGTTGATGCTGACACGCTGTTTGCTGAGCATGGGGGTATTGTAGTCGGTGGCGATGTCGCAGATGATTTGCGGGCAGCGGTAGTTGCTGCTTGCCAGCGCTACGGGAGCCACAACCGGGTTTACCTTGAAAGTACCCACGCCGAATACAAGGCGGGTGAGTGAAGACGTGAGGTGTGCACCGTTGATGAGCGAGGTGGCATAAGTGCGTCCGCTGGCTGAGGCAAGGTAACCGCGATAGTTGTTGAGCGCAAGGTCGAACATGAGCAGGTCGAGTACGGCTTTTGCTTTGTTTCTTATTTGTTTGTCTTCGGCAAAGTCATAGAGATTGGCTAGAAGCAACACCTCTACGTCGTAGTAAGTGGACATCCATTCGCTGAATCCGAAACGGAAGCGCCAGTTGAGCCAGTTATTGATAAGGGGTAGTGCGTGCTTGATGTGTTGCTTGCCGGTCATGCCGTTGGTGAAACGTTCTTTTTTATAGAGCTGACCAGCGAGCAGTTCGGCTGTATGATACAGAGCCTGGTGGTTTTCGGTGTGGTAGCAGCGATAGGTCGTGTCGCGGCGTCCGTCGTCCCACCAGTATTTAAAGTCGAGTATGCGCTCTTTGATGTCATCTTTCATGTCTTCGGGCAGATACTTCTGTTGGTTGTTAAGATATACCATGCGGAGCAGGCAGTTGAGGGCAAAATCGTTACAGTCGCGATTGGACTTGATGACTGCAAGCACGTCTTGCAGATTTTCTCTCTCAACGGATAATCCTGCTGTAGCCCGGGCTGCCTGACGGAAAACACTGTAAAGTCCTTTTTCGTCTCCGTTTTCAGCATAGTACTGCAGGAACTCGTTGCGACGGCTTTCGTAGGTTCCTTGCGGACTGCTGTAATAAGAATCGGTCTGTGCCATAATAGTAGGCAGGCAGCAGAAGAGGGTGGTAAATAATAATAGATATTTCATTTTTTCAGTTTATTTTGTTTTAATCGTAATATCCGTTCCATTCGTAAGGGAATGGGATTCTTTTGTAATAGTCAAGTGAATGACGGGGCTGTTCCAGTTCCTGAGGAATGGGCTGGCCCGAATATTCCTGGAAGAAGAGCAGGCAGGCATCTCTCCACCAAATGGCTTCTTCTTCCTGATATTTCAGCAGGGAGGCTACGTGGCGATAGCGCTCCTTGTCTATCTTTCCTTCTACCTGAGTCCATAGCTGTTGCATTTCACGTACTTCGTCTACACCTTTGTAATAGTGGAAGACAAGCTCGTTCCACAGTGTCCGGCCCGAAGGCATTGAATAATTCCATGGCAGTCGATGGAACCATAGCAGATATTCTTGCGGACAGTTGGTAAGGCTGTTGAATTGTTCGCATACGGGTTTATGGTATTGCAATACTGCACCGCTTCCAGTTTTTGTACGGTTTATGCCTATGCTGTCGCGTGTCACCTTGTGATAGTCAAAAGCAGTCCATACAGGGTCATCGTGCCAAGGTTCCGGCCCGTTGTGGGTTCCGTAATTCATGATGTGGTTCAGCCCCAGCGGCATGGTGTAGTTGACGTATGTTTCTCGTGACATAAGCATTATTTTCAGAATAGGAGCTATGACTTCTTTTTCATTGGAGAAAGTCATTCTAATCCATTCGTTGGCAATGTCTTGTGACTTTTCGTCGGGATTCCAGGCTAAACGTCCGAAAGCATACCAGTTGGCTTGTCCGAACAGTTGTCCGGTCCAGTTAATGTCACTGCCAATATTAGGTACTCCTGCAATGGCTGAGATATGGTGGCTTTTTTCATATCCTTGTAGTATTTTGGAGACGGTTGAGCCTTGGCCATTTGCGTAAGTATCGGATTGGAGGACTTCTTCAAACAGGGTTCCGAGATAGACCAAATGGTGTGTGTGTCCTAAGTTCTCCTGTGTTATTTGTACTTCCATGGACAGGGGGGTATTGGGCATGCTGCCGAATAGCGGATGGAATGGCTCGCGTGGCTGGAAGTCGATGGGACCGTTCTTGGGCTGTACGAATACATTCCGGTTGAATTGGCCATCCAAAGGTTTGAACTCGTTGTAGCCGGTAATCACTCTGTCGACATGTCTTTCGTTCTGATAGACAAAGGCTCTCCAGAATACGATACCACCAAATGGTTCCAAGGCTCCGGCCAGCATGTTGGCTCCGTCAGCGTGCGAGCAGCCATAATCTTGAGGACCGGGTTGGCCTTCTGAATTGGCTTTGACAAGAAAACCGCCAAAGTCGGGTATGATGGAATAGATTTCCTGTACTTTCTTTTTCCACCATTCTCTTACTTGCGGGTCTTTGGGACTTGCTGTCTTCAGGCCTCCAATTTCTTTGGGTGCACTGAATTTGGCAGTCAGATAAACCCGTATACCATAAGGACGGAAGGCATCGGCCAGGCCTGAAGCCTTTACCAGCCATTCACGGCGCAGACTCTTGGCTTGTGCGTTGACATTATTCAACACGACACCATTAATGCCGATGGAGGCGTTGGCTCGGGCATAATCCTTATAGCGGTCGTCGTTCTTATGCATGGGCAACCGCTCCCAGTTCCAGAGGCTGTAGCCAGCATAGCCACGTTCTATGCTACCGTTCAGGTTATCCCAATGATTCAGAACCCGGTAACTGATTTTAGGATTTTCCTTGATAAACAGATTATCCAGATTCTGCTGTGTCTGCATCAGTCTGAGGTAATGGAATATACCATATAAGGTTCCTTTATCGGTTTTGCCGGCAATGATGATGACCTCTTGTTGCTCCATTTTCCGGCTGGCAATTATATAGCCTTCATCGGTCAGTTGGTTTATGCTGTCGGTCAGCAGTGCTTGTTGGCAATAAGCTGCTATGGTTTGTAGTGTTCCTGCTATCAGTGTTCCGTCTTTTACTTCCTCTGTTTCGTTCAGACTGAGTTGCAACATACCTTGCAGGCCTCTTTCCAATTCCTCCTTGGCAGCTTGTAGCTGGGGTGAATTTGCCGGGAACAGAATGTATCTGTTCTTTTTCTGATATTCATGGAGCAGGCGGGTATTATCTGTTGGCTTGTAGCGCAGCCACAGTTCATATCCGTTCTCTGCATGCAAATAGCAGCAGGCAGAAAAATATGCGGCAATCAATAGAAATAGAATCTTGGTATTCATACGGTTACTGTTATTATGCAGAGTTTACGTTTGTTATTTTTCGAGCAGGGCGGTTGCACACCACAGCATGGGTGCCTGTCCGTGCATGTTGCCCGGCAGTGTCTTACGGTTCAGATAGAAATTGCGGTCGTTGTTCTTGTTGGTTCCTTCGCACACGCCGGCAAGGTCGCCTTTTTCGTCCAACTGGCCTACCAGTGCAATCCAAGCTTTCCGTGCGGTAGGACCAAATGAATCTTCATCCAGCCAACCTTTTTTCACTCCTTTAATAAGAGCATAGGTAAACATGGCAGAACCGGATGTTTCGCTCCAGGAAGTTTTATCGTCTATGAGTTGTCCCCATAGTCCGTCTTCTTTCTGGTATTCTTGCAGTGTCTTCATCATCTTACGATACGATTCCATAATACGGCTGTAGTTAGGATTGTCTTGTGGAAGTGAACTGAGTAGTTCTGTCATGCCGGCAGCCATCCATCCGTTACCACGTCCCCAAAAGAAAGGGGCATCTTCAGCGTGATAGAACAAGCCGTTGGGACGTTGTATCTTGTTGAGATAAGTAACCATCTCTGCTGCGGCCCGGTCAATGTATTTGCGGTCTTTGGTCACAAGATAAGCTTGTACTTGTATACAAGAAATCATGAACATATCATCAATCCAGTAACGTGTCTGCCATGACAGATTCTTGTCGAGTAAAGCCTGATATTCTGCTTTATGTTTGGTATTGCGAGGCATTTTCCATTGTTCGTCGGCGTACCACATTCCCATGTGATAGTATATCTTATTATTCGTCTGGAGATATAGTTGGAGAGGTATACAACCGAATACAGTATGGTCTACATGGTCGGGTTTGGGTTGTAAGTAGCGCTCAGGGCCAAAAATGGGTAAGAAACGGTCTTCCAACAATGAAAGCAGGCGGGAGTCTTTTCTTACCTGTGCATAGCGCAGTGCACCGAACCATGCGCAAGTTTCAGGATAGGTGATTTCGTTGGGAGGTGCCGGATTTCCGTTGAAATTAGGATGAGGTACTTCTACAAAGCGTTGACTCAGCAAGTCTCCTACAACCTCGGGTGAGGCATTGCTTGGCCAGTCTTTGAATATCTTTCCGGGTTTCCCGGCGTATGCATAGCAGGCAAATGTCAGCAAGATGATAGTTAGAAAGTTTTTCATATCTTTTGTGTTTTAAGAATTAGCTTTTTTTGTTTAATGATTCTAGATTCTTGGGGGAATCATGTTTTGTAACTCCGGTTTTCTGACGACAAAAGTAGAATGGGCGGAGAATGTTTGCTATATGTTTTTGAGACATTTTAGTATGAGTAAGGCAAATGACACAGATAAGGACAAATATGGCAGAAATACATCCTAAAATTAAAGCTTTAGTATGGCTTCTGACTGAATATTTCCTTTATGCGTTGCATGTCGAACTTGGGTGTGCGGTCATAATTGTAGATTCCGTTCTGTTCTTGTTCGACATCGGTGAGTTGTGTATAGCAATAGCCTGATATATGTTTGTATGAAAGAATTACATCGGTAATTTCTTTCAGACGTGCATAAAACTCTTCCAATGTCTGTGGTCCTTTTCCATACCCCCAACTGTTTTGGGAGAACTGTTTTCCCGATACCCATTTGATACCTCCATATTCGTCGATAAAGTATGGTTGTCCGTTGTATCGGACTTCCATCTTAACGTCTTTCTGTGTAGGTATGCCATTTTGGGGTTCTAAACGTTTTTTCATTTCGGGTCCATTTTGAGCATAGTGGTGTACACTCCATATATCGGTTATGACATGATAGTTTCCACTGGCATCATTGACTGGACGGTTGTCAAGTAAGTGACATAGGCGGTAGGTATCGGCTATGAGACGGTCATGCTGTGCAGCTTGTTCCATGTTGTTGGGACGGTCCCAGGTTTCGTTGAATGGAGTCCAGCAAATGATGGATGGGTGATTCCTGTCACGTTCCACGATTTCACTCCATTCAGACAGAAAATTGCGGGCTGCTTCCGGACTGCTGGTGTTGACTCCCCAACTTGCCGATTCTCCCCAGGTGAGATAACCCAAGCGGTCAGCCCAATAATGATAGCGTTCTTCAAATACTTTCTGGTGCAGGCGTGCGCCGTTGAATCCGGCAGCCATGCTCAGTTCTATATCGCGTTTTAAGTCGTTGTCGGTGGGTGCAGTCCATATTCCGTCTGGATAGTATCCTTGATCGAGTACAAAGCGAAGATAGTAGGGCTTGTTATTCAGATACAAACGGTTCCCTTCAATATGTATTTTGCGCATTCCGGCATAAGAGGTTACTTGGTCTATAATCTTACCGTCTTTATTTCTGATGTATAACTCTATGTTGTACAAAAAGGGAGATTCGGGTGACCAGGTTCTGATTTTCTTGAGCGGAAGTTCTATACTGAGCGGAGTGGCAGCATTTACAATACGTCGGCAGACTATTTTATCATCTTCTTTTATGACGGCTTCCACTTGCTGGCCGGCAGACAAGGCATAGAATTGAGGGAGGATAGTAAAGCTTTTCTTGTCCAGTTCAGGTAGAATTTGGAGGCTTTTGATGCCAAATTGGTTTACAGGTTCCATCCATACAGTTTGCCATATTCCGGTAACCCGTGTATATTCGCAACCTTGTGAATAGTAATTGCCAGATTGTTTGCCACGGGTTTGCATACCGCTTCTACAGTTATCTTCTACACGAACTACCAGGTGATGTGGTTTCCCATCACTGACAGCAGTGGTTATGTTGACATCAAACGAAGAACTGCCACCCCAATGACGTTTCATTACTTTACCATCGATGTAGATTACCGAATAATAGTCGATGGCTCCGAAATGTAATATCACTTGTTTTCCTTTCCATGAGTCAGGTATTTGTATACTACGGTGATACCACATGGCAGGAATAAAGTCTGTATATCCAACACCGGATAGCTTACTTTCCGGACAGAAAGGAACAGTAATGAAGTTTTCAAAACCTTGACTGTTATAAAGTTTACGATTCATGCCCGACTGGCCAAAATCGAATGTATATGTCCATTGTCCGTTCAAGTTTATCCATTCCGAACGTTTTAGTTGTGGGCGAGGATATTCCGGCCGCGGCAGTTTACTTTCTTTTGCACAAGCAAAAGAAAGGTTCATCAGAACGATGACAATATATAAAATAGCTTTTTTCATACGTATGTCGTTTCTGGTTGATAGAAAGGCTTCTTGTTGTCTCTTTACAGACTATTCAGCAGCTCCACTTTTCCTTCATTCACCAGTTTCAGTATCAGCTCACCGAACAGTGTGTTTTGCCATGCAAACCAGGGGCGGGTGAACTTGGCAGGGTTGTCTTTGTGGAAGGATTCGTGCATGAAGCCGGTACCGGCATCGGTGTCCATGAGGGTCTTGATGCACCATTTGATTTCCTCGTCGTCCTGACTGGTGAAGGCTTTCATCATGATGCTCATAGGCCATATCATGTCATAACCTATGTGTGGACCACCGATACCCTCGCCTGCCGTGCCACGGAAGAAGTAAGGATTGCTGGTGCTCCATACAAAGCGGCGGGTGTTCTGATAAATGGGGTCGTTGATGTCTACGTCGCCCAAGTAGGGCATGGCCAATAGGCTGGGTACGTTGGCGTCGTCCATGAGCATGTGATTGCCGAAACCGTCGACCTCGAAGGCATAGATGGGGCCAAACTCGGGATGGTTGTAGACAGCGTATTTCTTCAGAGCTGCTTCTACTTCATTGGCCAAGGCTGTGCATTCATCGGCCAGGTCGGGACGATGGTTGACGGCGGTCAGTATTTCGGCTGCTTTATGCAGCGATGATACTGCAAAGAAGTTGGAAGGGATGAGGAACTGGAAAGTAGTGGCATCGTCGGAGGGGCGGAATGAAGACACGATGAGACCTACGGGATTGACTGGTGCACCAAGTCCATCGTTGTTCAGTGTGTCGAGTGCGCGTTCTGTCTTGCGTTGGAAGCTGTAGGGGCCTGTCCCGTCTTTGCGCTGCTGCTCCTTGAATGTTTGCAGTATGTTGGCTATGGCCTTGAGCCATTCGTTGTCGAAGATGCTGGCATCGCCTGTCTCTTTCCAATATTGGTAGGCCAGGCGCAGGGGGTAGCAGAGTGAGTCTATTTCCCACTTGCGCTCGTGCAGTTCGGGCTTCATGTCGGTTTTGTCGCTCATCCAATTGCCTCCCACAGGACCGTCGTTGTAGGCGTTGGCGTATGGGTCGATGTTGATACACAGGAACTGGCGGCGTATGACACCTTCGAGCATTTCTTTTAGTTCCGGGTCTTTGTGTGCCAGTTGTACGTAAGGCCATACTTGTGCGCCCGAGTCGCGAAGCCACATGGCGTGTATGTCGCCGGTGTAGACAAAGGTATCGGGCTTGCCGTTGAGCATGCGGAAGTGGACGGTGGTGTCAAGCGTATTTGGAAAGCAGTTCTCGAACATCCAGGCCAGTTTGGGGTTGGTGAGTAGCTGCTTGATGCGTGCTATTTCCGCTTCTACAGCCTTGGAGGTGAACAGGCGGTTTTTCAGAGCAGGCCGGTTGCTTTTGTAGGCGGCTGCCTTCAGGGCATGATTGGTGACGGTTGTGTTGTCTCTAACCGCTGTCATTTCGTTGGCACGGGTGTTGTGAGCCAGCGATAGCATGGCAAGGGCACATAGCCCAAGGGTTTTCTTTTTCATGTGCTGATATATGGTATTAGTTTATATTCTTGTTTTATTTGATGGCTGACAAGCGTGCATACATTTCGACCATGGCGGCTTGTGTGAGCAGCCATTTGCGCTCTTCGTGCGTCTTGCCGCTGAAGTCGGTGTTGAACAGGCCGTGGGCGTCGCGTGCGTGTTGCCAGGCATAGTCCAGGCTTTCGTTGAAGGCGTTCAGGTAGGTTTTGTTGTGGTCGACATGGTATAGCTCGATGAAGCCGCGCAGCATGACGGCCGTGAACCAGACGTCACCTTTCTTCAGGAGCCTGATGGCTTGTCCCTGTTCGGTTTTGTGGTCGGTGAAGAAGTAGGCATAGCAGCCACGAGCTATGGCCTGCGCCTCGGCCAGGTAGGAGGCCTGTCCGGTCAATTGATAGAGCAGGGTGGCGGCTTGCATCATTTGCCCGCTGTTGTAGGCAAACTTGGCTTTGCCGATATTGCCGTCCAGCGACACGTTGTCGAAGTAGAGGCAGTCGGTACTGTCTTGCAGGTGTTTCTGTGTCCAGTGGTAGAGGGCGCGTCCTTTTTGTAAGTAGATGCTGTCTTGTGTGGCCTTGAACAGCTTCAAGGCCAGTACGGCGCCGGGGGCATTGGAACAGGTGTTTTTTGATTCTTTCTTTTGTTCGCACCAGTAGATGCCTCCACCCAGTTGTTGGTCGGTACCGCTTTCTATGAATTTCCAGATTAGCTCGGCCTTTTGCAGGTATGCCTTTTCTTTGAAAGCGAGGTAGAGGTCGGTGAAGTCGATACCCAGCCAGATGTTGTCGTCGTAGAAGCGGTCGGAGCGCGGAGCTGTACGTATATAAGAAGAGTAGGCTGCCGGCTGCCGGCTGTTGTCGAAGTATTCTTCCACTCCCGGCAATACTCTTTCCCGAAGCATTGTCTGGTAGGCTTTGTTATGAGTAGCCTCGGCCAGAGCGCTGACGGCTGAGACCGTGCCTGAGTAGGGCCACAGGTATGAATACAAGTTGGGTGTATTCTTTTGTTCTGATGAGGCCAGGTAGGTGGCTGTGTAGTTGATGTCTGTCGGATAGTTTTCGCGCAGCAGACAGGTGCCTTCTACAGAGTAGTGAGCATATAGTGAATCGAGTGTCTGTGTAGCCCGTGCCAGTGCTGTTTCGTTGCCCACGACAGTTTGTTTCTGAGTTTTGCAGCCTATTGCGGCAATCAGAGCAATGGATAGAGCGAAGATGACTTGCGGTGTCTTTTTCATTGTTGTTGTTTTTCTAAATGCTGAGTTCTGTGTTTCTCGTTGAATGCAAGAAGGAGTGGCAGCGTGTTGGGCTGCCAATTCCTTCTTTCTCCTGATTTTTTGAATCTGTTTACCTTTTTACGTCCCTTTATATGTTTATTACGTTGTTTAAACCGTATGCAAAGGTAGGGATTGTGGCGAGGTATAGGGTATGATTTCGTGTCATAAGAGTATGTGGACATGTAGTGGCAGAAATATGGAAAGAAATGTCATGAAAATAAATAGAAAAAGCCGCCTTCAGGCTGTCTGGGGCGGCTTGTGACGTTTCTTGTCATGACCGATTATATCTTTCTGCGGAGGCGGTACGTGAGAGAAACGACCAGTCTTGCAGTGTATTCAGGAGGCCGTATGTTAGCAGTTAACTCGGCTCTCGATAGCAGTTAACTCCTGACGTGATAGCAGTGGACTGCTAACGCGATAGTAGTTAACTCCTCAGATGATAGTAGTCCACTACTGTCAAGCAGGTATCAGACTGCTTTGGGAAATGATTGGGAGAGACGATTTATATGTTTGCTTATTTTATCTTCACTACTTTCTCCAGCCTGATATCCTGTGACGAGGCGCCAGCCATGAACAGGACGGGACCAGGCTCTACGGTGAAGGCATGGCGGGCATCATCCCAGTAGCCCAGATCGGCCTTGTCGATGGTGAAGCAGACAGTGAGGCTTTGTCCGGCGGGGATGAATACGCGGCGGAAGGCGCAGAGTTTCTTCAGGGGGCGTTCTACCTTGGATTGGGGCCAGGAGGCATAGATTTGTACCACTTCTTCACCGTCCACGCTGCCGGTGTTCTTTACGGTTACGTCCAGGCGGAGATGGGTTTTGTCCTGCTTGCCCGGGTGGAGGCGGGTGTAGTCAAAGGTGGTGTAGCTCAGGCCGTGGCCGAAGGGGTAGAGCACGTCGCCCTGGTGGTAGAGGTAGGTGCGGCCGTGGCGTATGTCGTAGTCCATCATGGGCGGCAGGTCGGTAATGTCCTTCACCCAGGTTTGCACAGTTCGTCCGGCAGGGTTTACACGGCCGGTCAGCACGTCGGCCAGCCCGTTGCCCTGCTCCTGGCTGCAATGGGTGATGTGGACAATGGCGGGCAGATGCTCCTGGCTCCAGTTGATGGTATAGGGGAAGCTGCTGACTAGCACGAGGATGGTGTTGGGATTGGCCTTGAAGACTTGTTTCAGCAGGTCTTCGTCGGGCAGCGTCAGTGACTTGCGGTCTACGGCTTCACGGCCGTCGCTGGGCACGGGGCAGAACTTCCAGTCGGTGCGGGTGCCGAAGGGGTGGTTGCCGGTGCAGACGATGGCTATGTCGGCCTGTGCGGCGGCAGCTTCGGCACGTCCCATGGCGTTGTCGGGTACATACTGTATTTCCACCTGCTCACCCAGCGCGTTGCGCAGGCCTTGCAGGATGGTCACTTCGTAGGGCGGCGTGCCGCTGTACCAGTCTTGCACAATCTTGTCGGCGTAGGGACCTATGAGGGCTATCTTGCGGATGCGCCGGGTGTCGAGCGGCAGCAGCGGGTTGCCTTGCGGGGTGGCGGCGTTCTTGAGCAGTACGACGGACTTGGCGGTGATTTCGCGCGCCAGCTGCTTGGCCTCGGGTTGCAGGTAGGGCGGCAGGGCAATGGTGTCTTTGCCGATGGACAGATAGGGATTGGCAGCATTGTCGCCGTCGAGGAGTCCCAGTTTCAGAGCCACGTAGAGGTTGCCGCGTATGGCGTTGTCTATGTCGGCCTCGGTCAGTTCGTTGTTGGCCAGGGCGTCTTTCACGGGTTGCAGGTAGTTGTCAAGGAATTGTCCGGTAGTGGCTTTTACTACGGCAGCCGCGCATTGCGACAGCGTGGGATAGGCATGATGGGCGGTGAACAGCAGGCGCAGGGCACCTCCGTCGGTGCAGATGATGCCGTTTTGTCCCCACTCGCGGCGGGCAATGTCGACAAGGCAAGGGTGTATGCTCATGGGTGTGCCGTTCCAGCTGTTGTAGGCGGCCATGAAAGCACGGCTGCCGCCCTCTGTGATGCCTTTATAGAAGGGGTAGGAATAGTATTCGCGGAAGAGGCGATTGTCGAAATCGGAGGAGGTGCTGTCGCGCCCGTCCTCGTTGCTGTTGGCCAGGAAGTGCTTCATCAAGGCTGCTGTGCGCCAGTAGCGCGGATGGTTGCCTTGTTGTCCGCGAATGTGGGCCACGGTGAGGCGTGCCGTCAGGAAGGGGTCTTCGCCGAAGCTTTCTTCCGTGCGTCCCCAGCGTGGGTCGCGTGCCAGGTCGGCATTGGGTGCACGCATCACGAGGGCATGGTGCTTGCTGCCGGGGCGCTGGGTGTAGTAGCGGGCTTCTATGGCAGTCTGTTGGCCTACCTTTTCTATCAGGCTCTCGTCCCAGGTGCAGCCCAGGCCGTATGACTGCGGAAAGATGGTGGTGGGGCTGTCGGTCGGTACCATCCGGCCGTTCTGGTCTTTCTCCCGGCCACCCCATGCGGCCGGTCCGCCCAGTGTAAGCCCGTGCAGGCCTTCGAAGTGTCCGCAGGCGGGTATGCCCAGTCGGGGCACTTCCAGGTTGGCAGAGAGGAGCGATAGTTTTTCGTCCAGTGTGAGGACAGACAGGAGGTTTTCTACTCGTTGCTGGTCGGTCAGCGTGGTGTCGCGAAAGGCGAATGTGTTTTTCTGTGCCTGTGCCGTAGGCCATAGCGCCAGACAGCACAGCAGGCATAAGAGTTTCTTTTTCATGTTTGTTTCAGATTATAGGGTTTTGTCTTGGTTTCAAAGGTAGTCAATAGGGAGTTTACGGAGGGGATGCTTTTGTTTCCTACAGGTATCTGTTTTGTATTTTTTGCTTCCGTACAGGTAAAATGAAAGCCCCTTGTATCCGGCGAGGGGGGCGATACTCCGGATGCAAGGGGCTGTAGGATTAGCGTTTTATGCCGTCAGGCTTTCTTCTTTTTACCGTAGAAGAACATGCAGTAGATGCCGATGATGACAAACGGGACGCTGAGCCACTGGCCCATGTTGAGCGTCATGCCGTCTTCAAAGCTTACCTGGTTTTCTTTCAGGAACTCGATGAAGAAGCGGAAGAGGAAGATTTCCGTCAGGCAGAGGCCGAAGAAGAAACCGCGGCGGGCTGTGGTGCCGTTTTGCGTCTTTCGGTAGAAGTAAATCATGCCGAGGAAGAAGATGAAGTAGGCCAGCGCTTCGTAGAGCTGTGCCGGATGGCGCGGAACCATATCGACCCGCTCGAACACGAATGCCCAAGGCACGCTGGCGGGATTGCCGATGATTTCAGAGTTCATCAGGTTGGCCAGGCGGATGCAGCAGGCGGTGATGGGGGTGGCTACGGCAATCATGTCGAGCACGTCCATGAAGTGCATCTTGGTCTTGCGGCAGTAGAGCCACAGGGCTATGATGAGGCCCAGCGTGCCGCCATGGCTGGCCAGTCCGGCATAGCCGGTGAACTTCCATCCACCCGTGGGCAGGAACTTCACGGGCAATATCATTTCCCAGAAGTGGTTCAGGTAATATTCGGGTTCATAGAACAGGCAGTGTCCCAAACGTGCACCAATCAGGATGCCGAAGAAGCAGTAGAAGAACAGCGGTTCGAACTTCTCGTCGGCTATCCGGCGGTCGCGATACTGCCTGCGCACGATGAAGTAGGCCAGAGCCAGTCCGATAATCCATAAGATACTGTAGTAGCGAATGGAAATGCCGAAGATGTTGAACAGTTCGGGGTCTGGATTCCAGTGGATGGTAAGTAATGGTAACATGTCTTTAAATAAGTTTTAGTAGTCGGTTTATGGGTTTTCTGTCTTGGGCTTGATGAAACCTGTCGGCTTGCCGTCCGTTTCCTGTCGTTCTGGGTGGCAGCCGGTTTCATATCCTCTTGCTTACAGTTGCCAAAAATAGCTTTTATTTTTAAGGCCACAAACAGTGTCCTCAAAGATTTCGGAACTTTTCGGCTACCATGCGGTAGGTGGGAATGTCAATGCCGTGTTCCTCGGCGGCGGCAATCATGTCGAACAGCAAACCCTGCACCTCGCTCTCGTGTCCGCGTGCCAGGTCCTTCTGCATGGAGGCGGTGCTGTGCGGGTCGAGCTTGTCCATTACCTTGAGATTATACTCCACCAGGTCTTCCTTCGGCTCAATGCCCAGTTTGCGGCCCAAGGCGGCACTTTCGCGTGAGAGGCCGATAAATGTATCGCGCACGACGCCGGGCTTCTGTACTTCGCCCATAGGCACGTCGTAGTAAGCTCCCGTTACGGCCATGGCCGAGATGAACGACCATTTGACAAAGGTATCGCGGTTGATGTCGTCGGACAGGTCGGCCTTGATGCCGCTGTCCTGCAGGTCGCGCTGCACCTCCTCCAGTGTTTCACGGGGAACAACTGTGCCGCGGTGTGCGCCGTAGACCAGGCGGAATATCTTGCCCATCTGCGTGATTTCGCCCTTGCCGCTGACGAAGCCTACGATGTAGATGCATCCGTCGAGCACCGTCACGCCGGGTACCAGCCGCTGTATGCGTGGCCCTGTGCCGTAGACGTTGAGGATGGGAATAACGATGGTTTCGGGTTTCGCAGCACGGCGGATGAGGTCGGTGATGGAGTCTACCGAATAGCCTTTGACGCAGACAAAGATGACATCAGCCTTGTCCTGGTATTCCTCGGCCGTGCAGGCAGGGATGTGCAGGGTATGTTCGCCCTTGAGGTCGGAGTGCAGACGCAGTCCGTGTTCGCGCATGGCGGCCAGGTGTTCGCCGCGGGCAATGCAGGTCACGTTCTTGCCTGCCAGTGCCAGAAAGGCGGCAATGCTTCCGCCTACGCCGCCGGTACCTGCAATGAGATAGTTCTTCATGATGTATTTGTTTTTGGGGTTAGTATTATAGTGTCTATTTTATTCGTTCAAGCAATTCCTGCGGGCTGAAATGCAGTCGGGAGAAGGCAATCGAATATCTGTCCTTCGAAGAAGATGCCTTCGACGGGTGGCAGCGAGGTGCGGACAAAGAACTCTATGCGTTCGTCGTGTCGGGCGACGGTCTTCTCCAGTTGCTCGATGCGGCGGTTGATGGAGTAGCCTTTGAGGAGATATTCTTTCAGGACTTGGTTGGCCCAGCGTCTGAATAGAGTGGCATTTTTACTATTTACACGATATCCTACAGATAAGATGGCATCAAGGTTATATATCTTTGTTTTATATGTTTTACCGTCTGTTGCAGTTCGTTCCAAAATGGAACATACTGAGTTCTCTTCCAGTTCGTAACTGTTGAAGATGTTTTTCAGGTGTTTGCTTATGGCCTGCCTTTGTGTGCCAAAAAGGTCTGCAATCTGCTGTTGTGTCAGCCACACCGTCTCATCCTCCAACCGCACTTCCAGTTTGAGTGTCCCGTCAGGCTGGTACAGTATGATTTCTCCTTCCTTTTGTTCCATATCCGTCTCTTTTTAAATGAGGAGTATCATATTGGCAGTTGTCGCAAATTTTGCGACAACTGCCAATACATATCGGATGTTAGCCTGTAAGTTTCTTCTTACACGTTGAACCGGAAGTGCATGATGTCGCCGTCCTGCACCACGTATTCCTTGCCTTCCACGCTGAGCTTTCCGGCCTCGCGCACGGCAGCTTCGGAGCCATACTTGATGTAGTCGTCGTACTTGATGACCTCGGCACGGATGAAGCCTTTCTCAAAGTCGGTGTGGATGACGCCGGCACACTGCGGGGCCTTCCAGCCTTTGTGGTACGTCCAGGCTTTCACCTCCATTTCGCCGGCGGTAATGAACGTCTCCAGATTTAGCAATTTGTAGATGGCCTTGATGAGTCGGTTGCAACCGCTTTCCTTCAGTCCCAGGTCTTCCAGGAACATTTGCTTTTCTTCGTAGGTCTCCAGTTCGGCGATGTCGGCTTCGGTCTGGGCTGAGATAATCATCAGTTGGGCATCCTCACCCTCGATGGCCTTGCGCACCTGCTCCACGTAGGCGTTGCCGGTAGCGGCCGAGGTGTCGTCCACGTTGCACACGTAGAGCACCGGCTTGGTGGTGAGCAGGAACATCTGTTTGGCACAGGCCTCTTCGTCTTCGTTCAGCAGGGCGACGGTACGTGCGCTCTTGCCTTGCTCCAGAGCTTCCTTGTAGCGCAGCAGAAGTTCATATTCTACCTTGGCGTTCTTGTCGCCGCCCACCTTGGCTACCTTTTCTACGCGCTTGATGCGGTTTTCCACCGTTTCCAGGTCCTTCAGTTGCAGTTCGGTGTCGATGATTTCCTTGTCGCGCACGGGGTTGACAGAGCCGTCAACGTGTACGATGTTGCCGTTGTCGAAGCAGCGCAGCACGTGGATGATGGCGTCGCACTCGCGGATGTTGCCCAGGAACTGGTTGCCCAAGCCTTCGCCCTTGCTGGCGCCCTTTACAAGTCCGGCAATGTCTACAATGTCGCACACGGCGGGCACGATACGTCCCGGGTGGACAATTTCGGCCAGACGGGTCAGTCGCTCATCGGGTACGGACACCTGTCCCATTTGGGCGTCGATGGTACAGAAAGGAAAGTTTGCCGCCTGCGCCTTGGCGCTGGACAGGCAGTTGAAAAGGGTGGATTTTCCCACGTTGGGAAGGCCCACGATACCTGCTTTTAATGCCATAAGTATATCTTGTTTTTAGTTATTGTTCAATTATTTGCCTGCAAAGATAGCGAAAGGCGAGCGCAGAGACAAACAGAAAACGAAGTTTTCAAGTTTGACTACACGGCTCTTTCATTTAAAACAACCTCTATAATCCTTGTTATTCTCCGAAAAACC
>USEY01000054.1 GCA_900553815.1 uncultured Bacteroides sp. | reverse complement strand
TTTATTTACTGCCAGAGCCGCTTAGGCTGGGCTAATTTTTAACGAACTATTGTAAGTTAAATAAAAGATTAAATAAAAGATTAGATTAATAATTTCACCACCACACTTGCCTGCCACCTTCGTAGGTAAAGGGACGTTCCTCGTGTCCACGTGTCAGATTGCGCAACCAGAACAAGGCATTCAGCGGCACATTGTCGAAACGGAGCACATAGCCTTCGGCCTGCTGCCGACCGGCCGGCATCCAGCCGTTGTCCCAATAAAACAGTTCATACACATCGCCCGGCGACACGGCGTTGTCGTCGTTGCGCGGAGCAAACTCCACAAAGACTTCGCGCCGCTGTTGCTTCAAGTCCATACCTGCCCACAAGTCCACCGCTCCACTGACTTCGAAATACGTCAGCGGGTCGGAATCGAATATTTTGGAAGCACCGCCGCTACGCGACATAGCCTTACTGAGCATAGGAATAAACTCTACCGGATGCCCGCCGCTGTCCACCGCCCGCAGTTCGGCCAGACTGAACCGCCCGGCGGGACGGCGATACCTGACATAGCGGAAACCGGCACCGTCGGCCAGACGGATGCGCTGCATACGGCTTTGAGGAGTGTCGGTGATGCGGTACAGCTCGCGCGCATCGGAGAAGTCGGGAGTATTGGCGACTTCGAAAACACCGCGCACCATGTTGCGGGCATAGCGCACCATGCGGGCACTCAGCGGATACTTCCGCTCCAGCAACACCGTGCCCCGCCGAAGGGTATCCAACTGCAAGACCCTGACGGTATCGGCAGACACAATGACAGGCCATGCCACCGGCTCTGCCTCAGAACCCGACCAGGAAGAAGGCAGGTAGAGGATGCCGTTGCCCAGCTGCAGCGCTTCATCTTCATTGCCCGCCACACCCGGGCGAAGCCCCGTGCCTACCTGCCGGAACTCGCCCGAAGCACTGAAAGCAACCGGCAACCATCCGCCCGGCGAGAATACAGACAAGTAGCGGATGCCCGTTGCGGCTCCGGCGGGCAAACAGACGCTCCTGCACCCTACCTCGTGGGCGGCAGTCACATCGAGCACATCGGCATGGCGGAACAAATCGGACAAGGTGTCGGACGAGGCATACATACTGCGTTGCAGGGCGTAAGTCTTGCGATAGACCTTCGGCACTTTCCGCATCAGGCGGCTGCCTTCCTCGTCGTTGCTGTCGTTCTGGAACAGGACGACACTCCCGTCGGGTTTCACCAGCGAGCCAAAGGAATGGCCGTTGTTGCTGCTACCCCAATAAGGGACAAACTCGAAAGCAGAGGGAATGCCCGCCGAACGCAACGCCATGACCAACAGCGTGGCACGGTCGTCGCATTTGCCATAGCCGGTACGCATCATTTCGGAATATGACTTTTGGGGAACGCCGTAGAACTCGGGCGAAATGCCTAACCTGACCCGTGCATTGAGCTGCCGCGCCGCCTCTGTCATGTCTTCGGACTGCACGGTGCCGAAACGACGGGCACAGTCCCACTTCCAATAATACTGCAAAGGCTCGTTGGCCACCCGGTAGGGCAACACATATTCGCAAAACTGCTCAAAACTATAGTCTTGCAAAAAGGCGCAACGCTCGCGCAGCGCAAAAGAGTATTCCAAAGAGGCAATCAAAGAATCGGCCTTCACCACATCCACATCGTAAACGGGCGTATGCCCGTCGGAAGCCAGCGAATGCTTGCCCAGCATATTGGCAACGAGAAAACAGGCGGCCTGATACCTCTCTTTATCGCCGGAGTGCCGGTAATGTTCCAGGAAGCGGGCCAACTCCCCGTTTCTGTCTCCTACTTGTCCAACCACCTCCCATGCAGCCCGCTCAACGGGCGAAACACAGCCTGCCACTATCAGCAGCAAGCCAAACAACCATACAGCATGTTTCATCTTTCAGACACATACATCAAAACACACCATACAGAAGCCCATTCTCCAACCTGATTTCAATAGAGGAATCACCCTCCTGAAAACCATCCAAGGGAATCAGGACAGGAACCTCCACATTGTCGGTAATCACCTGTTCATCCTCGATCAACAGATTGCCGGAAGACCAGACGGTGATGCAAACCGAACCTACCGGCTGATGGAAATGAAGCTCCAACTGATGTTCGTTGTAAGTGGCTGTAACAATCTCATCGGGAGAAATGATGCTACGCTTGACGGTGCGTATATCACCCTTTAAGGCGATACGTTTCTTTACAGACGGTTCACCATTCCCGTAAACAAAAACATGAGTTGACAACAAACAAAAAACGAATAAAAAGAAAAGTTTTGTTTTCATACAATTTTAGATTTGGTTTAATGAATTCGATGCTGCAAACTTACAACACCCCTTTCAACCAAACTAAAATTTCGCATAACAATGGAAGCAAGTTCAATACTGTAAATCAGATATATAGAGAGCAAAAACATAACAATGTACTTTTCCTGCCCCTGTCATGTACGATTTACGTATCCTTTTCCTCTCCAAACAACCTTTTATACAAATAGGAGCTGCGTGCCGGCAGGGGCCATTTCTGTCTGACCCGGTACTTGCGCTGACGCACTACCTGTCCATCCTGATAGCCAAAGCAGGCGGCAATGGTCTGGGTAGAGAAACCGGAAAGGGAAAGGCAGCAATAGAGGCAATCTTCAGAGGTGAGGTCGGGAGCCTGTTCTTTGATAGATTGAACCGTATGAGAAAACACGTTATCCAATGTCTTAACCAGCGTGGCCCGTTCCGCCGGTTTCAATATATCTTGCTTATACTTCGCCTCACGCCTCACGAGCTGACCGACAGGCGTGGAATGAAACAGTCGAATCTGCAAATCAAGAATCTCTGTCTCTAACAGTCTGATGTTGTCTTCCTTCAACTGGATTTCAGAAAGGAAACGAGCATCCTCTTCCCTTGTACCTTGCTGTCTCTGTTCTTTCAGCTGTTCCAAATCCTTCTGAAGTAAACCGGCTTCCTCTACCAATCTGGCTATATGTTTTTCCTGACCAAACATTTTTTGCTGATATTCCTGCAAACGTTGCTTTCCAGTTTTGGACTTACGATATAAAAGAACAACCAAACATCCGATAACCAAAACAGATGCAAGCACAGACATAAACATCCTAATGGAATGGCTCGCCTCATTTTGTTGCAATGCCTCATCCAGACGATGCTTATAACTAATGCGCATTGCCTCCAGCGAATGAGTCTGCTGAAAGATGGAATCTTTGTATTGACTACTAAGTGAAGCATAATGCAATGCCTCTTCCGCGCAGCCCGATTCTTCATGTAATGCAGAAAGTAAAGAACAGGCCGTAGCTTTAGTTTCAAGACTGCCCGATATGGCTGCCTTCTCCAGATAGTAAAAAGCAGAATCTTTCTCTCCCAAACCATAAAAGACCTCCCCCAATGCCTGATAATTGGGAGATTGCCCTGTCAGGCACGATAAGAAAGCAGCCAATTTATGTTTTGCCAAGGCTTCCCGATAGTTTCCACACTCCTGCTCCGCCACTCCCGCGTTATTCAGCAACGATACCCACAGCAGCGTATCAGTTCCGGTTTCCATTTCTCCCAACCTCTCATCGTATAAGCGCAAAGCTTCCTCACAGCGTCCCTCAAACAGATAAAGATAGGCTATCATATTGAGTTCAATCAGTTCACCACGGATATCGTGGATAGACAAGTAAACAGAGCGGGCTTTCTGATGAGCTACCATTGACTCCTTATACAAATCCTGCCGCATATAAACATCGCCCAAATCTCCATACGCCATAGCCAGATATATCCCCTTCTCCGAATGTTCCAGCAAACGGATGGCCTGCCGGAAGTGGGGCAATGCCGCCATGGGATGCGCTTCCTCCAATTCCAGGCGGGCTCGCAACAGATAAGCGAGGCCGGCATGAACCTTGTCGCCGGAATCAAGGAAATATTGGCAAGTCTCGTCCAGTTCGGCACGGTAGGGCGAGAGGGACTGGTCGCTGTGATAGAAGGCATTGAGCTGCTGCAACACAAAAAGCCGATGCTGACGCTCAGGGAAATCGGGCACCAGGGGGTAGAGACGTTCCAATACACGGCAGGCACTATCGGCAGGCAGAGACATGAGACTGTCGGTAGCCAGCAGGGATAGGTAACGGCGGGAAGCATTGTGGCAGGAAGTAAACATGCACAAGGCGAGAAACAGACAGAGGAAGAAGAAAGGATGGGGTTTCATAGAGAGAAAAAGGAATAAAGGTGAGCATGAGAATAGGTTGAAATCGGGGAATCATCAACTCTCTTCTTTAAAGAGGTTGTTCTTCACCGAAAACATTACATCAAACCTACCACCCCGCCCGTTGGGCACGGAGGTGTTTCAAAATAGAAAAATAAAATCAAAATGCAATGTCATGCTGAACGCAGTGAAGAATCCGGGAGCAGAAGCTGTTACTTTTGAGATGCTTCACTTCGTTCAGCATGACAGAATGATTGGTCTATCAGACACTTGACACACTGCCAGTAAAGTAGAATAAGCAGGCAAAAAACAATGCTGCGCAGGAGAGCCGACTTACTTCAGCAGTTTATCAATCTTGCTGACCAGCGCACTGAACTCCTCGGGATTGTAGAGGCGGGTGAGCATGACGATGCGGCCACGGCGGTCGATAAGGACATTGCGCGTGATGCCCGCCTCGCGCAAGGCATACTTGGCAAAGACATCGGCACCGGGGTCGAGCGCCAGGGGATAGGTCACCTTGGTGGACTTGGCAAAGGCAAGCACCTTCTCCAATGGCTCGTCGCGGTCGATGCCCAGCAGGTAGAAGCCGGAGTCGGACTTATGACGCTGCCAGATGTCGCGCTCGATGAAGGGCATCTCCTTGCGGCAGACGCCACACCAGCTGGCGGTGAACTGAAGCATAACGACCTTGCCACGAAGGCTGGAGAGCGTGAGGCGGGTGCCGTCGGTAAGGGTAACGGTGAAATCGGGTGCCACGTCGCCTACACGGACAATATAGCCCGTGCTGTCGGCTTGGGCTTCTTGTGCACGAACTGCGGATGCAGAGAGCAGGCACAAGGCAAAGAACAGGAATAAAAGTCGGTTCATCATATCAAAAAAATGTTTAGGGTTTGTAAAAGTCAAAGATAAGGAAAGCCGGGGGCAGAGTCAACTAAAAATGAAGATTTCTGCCCGAAGGACATGGATGATTGGAGCGAGGGCGACCAAAACCGAGGATGCAGGGAAAGAGCGCGGGGACGGCAAAGCCAGAGAGCCGTGGATTCAGAGCGACAATCTGAAGGAGCGACATATAGAACGGGAACGGGCAAGCGCTACAGACGAGAAAGTCATTGAAAGACAGACGGCCAAAGACAGACGGCGACCTGCTGGGACCAACCGCTGAAAAAGCGACGGATGACACGAGACCGCAGGACGAGAAAAAACCATCCGTACAGCTTCGCGCCATCCGCACCGCCGGAAAGACAGGAAACGACCTGTGATTAGCGGACAGCGATACACTCAATCTCGACCAGCGCATCCTTGGGCAATGCCTTCACGGCCACGGCAGAGCGTGCGGGGCAAGCGCCCTGGAAATAGGTGGCATAGACCTTGTTCATGTCGGCAAACAGCGACATGTCGGCCAGGAACACGGTGGTCTTCACGATGTCGGCCATGGTCAGTCCGGCCTCCTCCAAAATATGCTTGATGTTCTCCAATGACTGGCGCGCCTGGTTTTCCACGCCTTCGGGCATGACGCCTGTGGCTGCGTCGATGGGCAGCTGCCCGGAAACGAATACCATGCCACCAGCCTCGATGGCCTGGCTGTAAGGGCCGATGGCTCCCGGCGCCTTGGTGCTGCAAATAGCTTTCTTCATACGTGTAAATGGATTTGGTAAGTTAATAATATGAGCAATGAGAGGGTAAGCACGCAGGGATATTGCCCGCGCCCGCAGGCCTGAGGGGCCGACAGGCGGAGAGGGCAATATCGGTGTGCACGAAAAGGCGGGTTAGCCCATTGAGCCTCCTCCGCCCTCTTCCTCGCCCCCGCCTTCTCCGCCGGGGGTTGAGGATTCTCCGGTGCCGTCGAGTGTGCTGACTGACTTGATGTTGGTCCATGTCAGGTTGCTGCTGATAAGGCCTCGAGTGACCACCTTTCCTTTCCGTGTAAATTCGGGCACGAAGCGCACGCGCGTGCCTGTGATTTGCGAGGCATTCACCTCTTTTTCAGTGTCTACTCCCTGCCCGTTGGAGATGCAGGTATAGTAGAAGGTTCCCAGGCCGTCAACGTGCACGCTGCGGCCGCTGTTCATAAAGGAGCCCATGACCATGCCAAGGGCTTCGAGGGCGGCCTTGGCATCGGGGCGGCTAACGGTTGATATGAGCGAAATCTGGTCGCATAACTCACCCATTTCAACGGGTTTGCCCACGGTAATGGCATGCGGGTGCCACTTCCTGGACAGTTTCTTGTAAATCGCCTTGAATATCGGCATGGTATTAAAATTTTAAGTTAAACATGCCCTACACGGCCTTCTGGAGGGGGTCTGACACTTAGCACAAGTGTGGACGAGACTTAGCACAAGTCTGGCTGAGACTTAGCACAGGTCTGGCCGAGACTTCTTAGAGGTGTCATCCACGTTGTACGGGCGCGCGTTCCTCCTTCCAAGGGTGTAAGAATTAGTTACTCACAATGTTTCTTTATCAGTTCGTCGACGTTGGGGTCGCCCAGCTCCTTGGCCTTGGCCAGGCAGCGGCAGGCCTCGTCCTTCTTCTTCAGTTGCAGGTTGGCAAGTCCCATCAGCCGGTAGGCTTCGGCATAGTTGGGGTCTATCTTCAGCGCCTCATCCAGCACGCGTATGGCCTCTTCGTTGCGACCCACGCGGATGTTGATGACCGACAGCTCTGCGCGGTAAGTCAGGTCTTGGGGATTCAGTTCGATGGCCTTGGCCATGTCGTCGAGGGCGCGCTGATACTGCTTGCCTTGCAGGGCGGCCTGCTCGCGCAGGTAGTAGAACACGTCGTTTACCTTGCCACCTACGGCATCATAATAGGCATCATAATCGAAAATGGCCTCGCGCGCCTGCCCGTAGCTCATGCGCATCTGGGCACGTTCAAGCAGGTAAGGGGCCGCTTCGACGGTATAAGGCTTGGAATAGCGGGCCACACAGCTGTCCATCAGAGCCAGCACCTCCTCGGCCGGAGCCTGGAGTTGCTGCTTGCTCTTGGCCGCACTGAGGAACGTTGTGACGGATGCCATCGGGCTGCGGTTGACCTGCTCGTAGCAAGCCAAGGCCGCGGCAAAGTCGGCACGCGCATATTGGATGTCGCCCTCCAGCTGCACGTAGATGGGGAGCGGGTCGAGGGCGATGGCTTCCTTTATCTCCTGCAAGGCGCGGTCGAAGGTCCAGTCCTTGAGGGTGTTGTCGGGATGGTCGAGGGCGTAGTTGTAGACCAGCTTGGCCCGGTTGTAGTACACGTCGTCCTTCTTGTCGGCTATCTTGAGGGCTTGCTCCATGTCGTCCTCCACGCCCTTGAGCGCGGCCTCGTCCTTGGCCAGGCCAAGGTTGTGGGTGGCACGGCGCAGATATCCTTCGGAGCTGCCGGGGAATTGGGCGATGAAGTCGTCAATCAAGCCGGCATATTGCTCGGGGGTGACTTGCGAGGAAACCATGAACAGGAAGACAAGCGCCTGGTCTTCGGTGTCGGGCAGGGCTTTCTTTATGCCAATGGCGCGCAGGGCGTTGTCGGTGAAGGACAAGGCGCTGATGTTCCGGTCCATGGCATAGCGCACGTCGACGGCATAGCAGACCGTGGCCGTGTCCTTGCCCGAGGAGAGCTGCGCCAGTCCGAATACCTGCCCTTGCTCGGTCAGCACGGGGCAGCTGACCATCTTGTCGCGCAGGTGCATGCCCAGCGTGTAGTAGTAGTACTTCTCGCCTGCCTTGTCGGCCGCCTTCAGCTCGCCGGGCGTGAAGGAGCGGTCTTTCTGCGTGGAATAGGGCAAGAGCAAGACCTTGCTTCCTACGGCAGGGGCTGTGGCGGCAAGGGGCAAGGCCTGCACCTTCTTGCCGTCGATGGCCACGCGGAACTTGGCCACATCGTACATGTCATCCACTCCCATGATGGCCTCGACGGGCATCTGCTTGCCTTCGCCGGTGATGGCTACCGCCCGCCGTGCGCCCTTGAACAGGCTGTAGTCGGACAGGGCGACGCCGTCTTCAGAGACGAAGAAGCCGTTGCCGGTCTTCAGTATCTTGTCGCTGTCATCGTAGGTGACAATGGAAAACACACTGCGTTTGGCTTTTTCCACCCACTTGGGGGCTTGCGCCATGCTCCACTGAGCCAACCAACAGAGGAGCAGCGTACCTAACAATCTTGTCTTCATACTATCAGTTATCAGTCTATTCGTTGTTTCAATGCTTCGTAAATAAGGATGCCAGCGGCCACAGACACGTTGAGCGACTCGATGGTGCCGCGCATGGGAATCCTGACCCACTCGTCGCAGAGGGCCAGGTTGTCGTAGGACACCCCTTTGTCTTCCGCTCCCATGACGATACAGAGGGGTCCGGTGTAGTCGGCCTTGGTGTAGTCGTAGTCGCCTTTTTCCGTGGCGGCCACCACACGGAATCCGCTGTCCTTGAGGAAGCGCAGCGTGGCGGTCAGGCTCTGTTCGCGGCATACGGGAAGCGTATGCAGTGCGCCTGCCGAGGTCTTGATGGCGTCGGCATTGACCGACACGCTGTTCTTGGCGGGCAGTATCACGGCATCGACCCCGGCGCACTCGCAGGTGCGGGCTATGGCACCAAAGTTGCGCACGTCGGTCACTCCGTCGAGCATGATGAAGAACGGATTCTTGCCCTGCTCGAAGAGGAAAGGCACCAGGTCTTCGGTCTTCTGATAGGCGACGGCCGAGATGAAGGCAATGACTCCCTGATGGTTCTTGCGGGTGATGCGGTTCAGTCGCTCCACGGGCACGCGCTGCACGGGTATGACGCGCCCTTTCAGTGCGGCAAACAGTTCTTTGGAAAGCTCGCTCTGAATGTCTTTCTTCACTAATATCTTGTCTATCTCCTTGTCGGCCTGTATGGCCTCGATAACGGCGCGCGCGCCGAATATCATTTCTGTTCTATCTGTCATAAGCATAAAGTTCTTGGGTTGGCAAGCATATATATAATGTATGGCCCTGCTCGGAGGGATAGGCCCGTGTGCATCAGCTTGCAGGTTATCAATCTCATTTGCCCAGCAGGGCACGGGCATTGTTCAGGGCGGCCTCGGTCAGCGTGGCTCCGCTGAGCATGTGGGCCAGCTCTTCTACCCTCTCCTCCTGCCCGAGCAGGCGGATGTGGCTGTTGGTCTCTGTGTCGTTGTCTTGCTTGTACACCTTGTAATGGGCGCGGCCTCGGGCGGCAATCTGGGGCAGGTGTGTGATGCTGATGACCTGCCGGTCGTGGTCGCCCATCTCTTGCATGATGTCAGCCATGCGGTCGGCTATCTCGCCTGAAACTCCCGTGTCAATCTCATCGAAGACGATGGTGGGCAACTTGACCGCTCCGGCTATCATGGCCTTTACCGACAACATGACGCGGGCAATCTCGCCCCCCGACGCCACCGACGAGATGTTCTGCAACAGGCCGTTCTTGTTGGCCGAGAACAGGAAAGTGACCGTGTCCATGCCATGCACGCCCGGTTCCTTGCGCGAACCCATCTCGACCTTGAAGCGCACGTTGGGCATGCCCAACACACTCAGTCGGCTGGCCATCTGACGCTCTACCTCCCGGGCAGCTTTCATGCGGGCTTCGGTAAGGCGGGCGGCATTGTCCAATACCTGTCCATACAGCTTGTCGCGCTTGGCTTTCAACTCCTCCATGCGGTCGTCGTAGGAGGTGATGTCTTGCAACTGGGCCGCATAGCTATCGGCCAGGGCCAAGAGCTCGCTGACGGAAGCCACATGATGCTTCTGCTGAAGGGAGTAAATCAGGTTCAGGCGGTTGTTCACCTCGTCAAGCCGTTCAGGGTTGAACTCCACTTCCTCTTCCTGGTCGGACAGTTCCTGCGATATGTCCTTCAGCTCCACATAGGCGCTGTCCAGCCTGTCTGCCAGTTCGCCCGATGAGGGATAGACACGTTGCAGGCTGTTCATGATGTTGATGCAGTCTTGCAACGCCGAGAGGAGGCCGCCTTCGTCCGAGGCCAACACCTGTCCGGCCTTGTACAGACCGGCCTTTATCTCCTCGGCATGGGCCAGCATGTCCGACTCATGCTCCAGCTCTTCCTGCTCGCCCGATGTCAGACGGGCATCTTCCAGCTGCTCGAGCTGGAAGCGTATGTAGTCCTCATCGGCTTTGCTGCGTTCGGCAGCTTCTACCAGTTTGTCGAGTTCCTGCTGCGCCTGTTTCCACGCGCGATAGACGACTTGATAATCTTGCAACAGGTTATCGTTGTGCGACAAGAGGTCGAGCACATCAAGCTGGAAACCTTCCTTGTTCAACAACAGATTCTGATGCTGCGAGTGCACGTCTATCAGGCGTTCGCCCAGCTCTTTCATCTGCGACAAGGCTACCGGACTGTCATTGATAAATGCCCGGCTCTTTCCCGAAGCCGAAAGCTCGCGTCTGAGGATGCACTCATCATCATACTCCAACTCCTTTTCCTCGAAGAAGGACTGCATATGATAAGCCGAAACGTCGAAATGCGCCTCGATGACGCACTTCGACGCTCCCTGGCGGATAGACTTTACGTCGGCCCGCTGACCCAGCAACAGGCCGATAGCCCCCAGAATGATGGACTTTCCGGCTCCCGTCTCGCCGGTAATGACAGAAAAACCCTTTTCAAAACCAATGTCAAGCTTCTCTATCAACGCATAATTCTGAATATAAAGTGAACGCAACATGTATTCCTACTATTTAGATTCTTGAACTGTTCTATTTTATGAATAATGGCTACTGCCCTTTCATCTTGTTCCATTCCGCGGTCAGCGAAGGATTGACCGACGACAGCAACTCGCACACACGCTCTTTTTCCTGCATGCCGGCCTTCGAATAAAGCTGGATAAGCTCGTCTTTCTTTATCTCGGTGAACAGACCCGGCCAGACCGACATAGGATTGTTGGCCTGCGCCTCCTTTAGTCCGTCCAAGGAGGTCGTAATGGTGGCACGTGCCCTCGACACATTGGTAGAAAGCTCGTCCATACCCAGCCGGTGATACGTGTAGAGCAACGTACGCAAGGGCTGCATGCTGTCTTCCAGATAATCGTTCACCAGCGCATAGCGGTTCTTATTGCTATCCAAGGCCGTCCAGCCCGTCTCGCCCAACATCTGTGCCGAGGTAACAATGTTGGCGGCCGTCCGCAAAATATCCGTCCCTCCCTGCAAAGCCATGGTGTCCATATCAAGCCCTATCAACAGGCAGGCATAATAGGCCACCACAGCCGTCAGATTATTGTCTACCACATTATCGCGCAACTCCAACGGGTCGAACTCCCTGTAATTGAAGCCTACCTCCGTATCCTTGAAGTTGAACACGGTGGTCTGATAGGCAGATTGCCAGACAGGACGCGATGACTGCACTGTCAGCTCGCAGTTCCATCGGCCCTGCGTTTCATCATATTCCTTTACCACCATTGTTATGGAACAACGTATACGCTCGTTCTTTTCGTAGTGCGCCTGCGTCCATCGCCGGTTATTGACAAATTCGATCAAGGCGTTTTCCAGCGTTTTGAACACCTGGTTATTCGTACCCTGAATCTGCGAGGCGTTGACCGTAATCTTGCAATCAAGCTCCTGCCCGCATGCCCAGCCAACCGACAGACACGTACAAACAAGGGAAAAGAACCAACGCAGCTTCATGACGGCTGTCAGCGTTTCTCGTTCAACACAGCCACCAGGCGGTCTACAATATCGGTTGCCACTTCGGCTTTGGTCTTCAAGGGAAAGTCGGTACGCCCGGCGCGGTCGATGATGGTGACCTTGTTTGTGTCGCAACGGAAACCCGCACCTTTATCGCGCAAGGAGTTCAGGACAATGAAGTCCAGGTTCTTGCGTTCAAGCTTGTCTTCGGCATGTTGCTGCTCGTCGTTGGTTTCCAAGGCAAAGCCCACCAGCACTTTATCGGCATAATCGGTACGCTTCAGCTGCCCCAAGGTGGCGGCAATATCGTGCGTAGGCTTCAGCTGCAAAGTCATGGCTCCCGTCTTCTCGCGCTTGATTTTCTCATCGGCCACCTGCTCGGGCGTGTAATCGGCCACGGCAGCCGACAGAATGGCTGCATCGCACTCGGGGAAAGCGGCGGTAGCGGCCTCATACATTTGCTGGGCCGACTCCACATCACAACGGCGATACATGGGATAATACGTCTGACGTTGCACTGGTCCCGACACCAAAATGACCTTGGCACCTCGCGAAGCACACTCATCGGCCAGGGCAAAGCCCATCTTGCCTGAAGAATAATTGCCGATGAAACGCACAGGGTCCATCTTTTCATAAGTAGGTCCGGTAGTGATAAGAATGGTCTTGCCCACCAAATCGCCTTCCTTGGCCGCAAAATACTCCTCCAGCTGGCGGATGATGTTTTCGGGTTCTTCCATGCGTCCCTTGCCCACCAGATGGCTGGCCAGCTCGCCCGAAGCGGGCTCTATGATATGATTGCCATAGGCACGCAAGGTGTCCAGATTCTTCTGCGTGGAAGGATGGGCATACATGTCAAGGTCCATGGCCGGAGCGACAAAGACAGGCGCCTTGGCCGACAGATAGGTAGTCACCAGCATGTTGTCGGCCACGCCATTGGCCATCTTGCCGATGGTAGAGGCCGTGGCAGGAGCAATCAGCATGGCATCGGCCCAAAGCCCCAGGTCGACATGGCTGTGCCACGTGCCGTCGCGTTGCGAGAAGAACTCGCTGATGACCGGCTTGCTGGTCAGTGCCGACAGAGTTATCGGGGTAATGAATTCCTTACCGGCAGGAGTGATGACCACCTGCACCTCCGCCCCTTTCTTTATCAGGCCACGGATGATATAGCAAGCCTTGTAGGCCGCTATACTTCCTGTAATGCCAAGTACAATTTTCTTGCCTTTCAGTACGTTTGTCATGACAATCGCAGATTTATTTGTTGGTCATTTCGCGTAAGCGTATCTTGGTAAGCACGGCTTTGGTATTCAGCGTGAAATCGCCATTCAGCATCCAGCTGTAATAGCCGGGGTCGCGCTTCAGCACATCGGATACAGGCATTCCCTTGTATTTGCCAAAGTTGAAGACCTCCACATCCTTGTCGTTGTAGACGATGCGGCCGGCAAAGTCCACATTGCGTGTAAAGCTGGAATAATTGGAAAGGAAAGCAACATCATTTTCCAATTCAGGATAGCGGTCAAGCTGGGCCATCAGGACTTCGTACGTAGCCCGCGTATCGGCCGCAGCCGTGTGCGCGTCGTCCAGGTTCTTGCCGCAATAGAACTTATAGGCGGCCGACAGCGTGCGTTGCTCCATCTTATGGAAAATGACCTGCACATCCACAAACTTGCGGCGGGTCATGTCAATATCCACGCCCGCACGAAGGAATTCTTCGGCCAAGACCGGAATGTCAAAGCGGTTGGAATTGAATCCTGCCAGGTCGCAGCCTTCAATGTCGTTGGCGATATTGCGCGCCACTTCCTTGAAGGTGGGACAGTTGGCCACATCCTCGTCATAGATGCCATGCACACTGGAGGCTTCCTCGGGAATGTGCATTTCGGGATTGATACGCATGGTTTTGGATTCTTCGTTGCCATTCGGATAAACTTTCAGATAACAGATTTCCACTATCCTGTCCGAATTGATATTGGTACCGGTGGTCTCCAAATCGAAGAAGACCAACGGATTCTTTAAGTTCAGCTTCATTTTTTTTGCTTTCAATATTTTTTATCTCTGTTTCAGTTCAGACTGACAATATTTTTCAAACCACTCATTATCAGTCGTTCAGCATCATCGGCATCAGCAGCATCAACAAATCTTCGTCTTCCTCCTGCTCGGCAGGTACCACGAGGCCGGCACGCGAAGGATCGGCCAGCTCAATGATAACTTCCTCGGCCGTGATATTATTCAGGATATCGACCAGGAAGCTGGAACGGAAGCCGATGCTCATAGGGTTGCCTGTATATTGGCATACCAACATTTCTTCGGCCGATGTAGAGAAGTCAATGTCTTGAGCCGAAACAACTATCCGATTGTCCTGCAAACGCAATTTTATAAGATTGCTGGCCTGCGACGAGAATATAGAGACTCGGCGCAAAGCACCAATCAAGGAGATACGGTCAACAATCACCTTGTAAGGATTGTTTTGAGGGATAACCGAATTGTAGTTGGGGTAGCGTCCCTCTATCAGACGGCAAACCATGCGGTAGTTTTCCAACGTGAACACCGCATTGCGGTCATCAAATTCAAATGTAACCGCATCCGTCTCCTTGGGCAGCAGATTCTTCAACAATGTTGCCGGCTTCTTGGGAAGAATGAAAGCAGCACGCTCATTGCCTTTTGAAGACAGGGCCTTGCAACGTACCAGCTTATGGCCGTCGGAAGCGACCATGGTAATATTTTCGGTCGTGATATCAAAATATATACCATTCATCACCGGACGGAGTTCATCGTCGGCCGTAGCAAATATGGAGCGGTTGATGCCATTCAGCAACACATTGGCTTCCATCTCAACGCGCACGGCATTTCCGCCCAGCATGGGCCACGTGGGATATTCATCGGCCTGCTGCCCTACCAGGCTGTACATTCCGTTCTGGTAGCGGATGGTAATTTCCTGCGTTTCCACATTGATTTCAAACGCCAACGGCTGTTCAGGAACTTCCTTCAAGGCGTCCAACAGGGTTTTGGCCGTCACCACAAAGCGGCCATCACTGTCATTTTCGTTAACCTCGATAGTAGTAACCATGGTTGTTTCGCTGTCAGAAGCTGTTACCGACAACGTTCCATCCTGCAAATCGAAAAGGAAGCAATCGAGAATGGGCAACGCATTTTTTGAATTAATCACACGGCTGATAGCCTGCAAACGATTAGAGAGCGCAGTACTTGAAACAATGAATTTCATACTTCTATATTTGTATTTTATAATTATTCAACCTATTCCTTGCGTGCATTCACACGGCAGAGTATATCGCTAAAAACAGCCCGTGCAGACAAGCCTGATGCAGGTAGAAAACATCGTTCCTGCCAACGCCTGCCAGAAGAGCCAACAGTCGGACAAAGTTAGAAAAAGAATTCACTACCCACAAAGAAATAGGAAGAAAAAAACGATTGATTATTCTTCGGATATTCTCAAAAAATCGTACCTTCGCCGCAGTATTAATCAATAGAATCATGGAATTTACAGGAAAAATTATCGCCATACTCCCGCCCAGAGGAGGAGTTTCCAAAGCAGGAAACGAATGGAAAGTTCAAGAATTTGTAATAGAAGACCACGGACAATATCCACGCAAAATGTGCTTTGAAGTCTTTGGCAACGACAAGATAGAACAATTCAACATCCAAATGAACGAAGAACTGACCGTTTCTTTCGACATTGACGCCCGCCAATGGCAAGACCGCTGGTTCAACAGCATCAGAGCCTGGAAGGTAGAACGCGTGAACGCCGCAGCCAGTGCACCCATGCCCGATGCACCCATGCCGCCCATGGCTCCTACTGCCGCTCCCGAGTTTACTCCCAACGACAGCAACGACGACCTGCCCTTCTAAAACAAAAACAGCAGGAATTCGTCCACCATACACAAGCAACAACCCCGCCTACGGGGTATGAAAAACAGAGAGATTGGACTATCAGAATCATCCGAATCGTGCACAACAAAGCATGGTTCGGATGTTTTTTTGCGCCAGGTCGCCTCAAAATCGTTCACCTCAAGCGCGCAAAACTGCAAAAAGATGCCGCAAATGCACCGTCGGCCTGCCTTTTTCCCAATCCGCCCAAAACAGTCAAAAAAGCCACCATCCCTCCCCCCCCTTTCCGACCATGGTTTCCATTCTCCAGCCAGCCATATCATGCCGTCAAGTCATACTCCTGCATCCATACATACCAATATATAAATCTGATTACCAATATATTAACAACAAACAATCATTCTTGCAGCACATCACAAAATCACAAATCACAAATCACAATTAATAAAAAATCCATTGTCGAAAAAGTAAAAAAAGAAGAAGTATCTTTATACATATATTTATATTTAATATTATATATATTATATATAATATATATAATATTAATTTTACCAGCACTTACACAAGCATCCCAAAAACAACAACTCATTTTTTGCTAATTGTGATTTGTGATTTGTGATATGTGCGACAGCTGGTTATATGCTTAATCATTGTAATTGTGATAATTGCAATTCAATACAGACAGCACAATTTGTTCAGCGCACCCGGCACATGCCCATCCAAGCACCCAAAAGGCAAAAAGCAGGATACACTGCCGACAACAAAAAAAGAGCACTTTTTGTTAACAGATTTTCATATCTTAACACCGCCTGATTTTTGGCAATTCCAAATAATGTTTGTATCTTTGCGACAGAAAGGTAAAGGCTCAGCTTCGCGCAGAAAAGTCGTCCCCGCCGCCCCTCCCCGTCCGGCTTTCCTGCCCCACCAGCCGCCCACCTTTCCGAGCGCGAGCATTCTTTGACAATCTGAACCTTAAACTATGACACCCTGCAAGAAAACGGCACAACGAGAACATGGCGCACAACACCTGCCACCACCATCAAAAGCCAGCCGGCGGCTACGATGAAGACAGGCCAACAAAATGCAGACCATGCACCCCACGACCCGCGACGCGAACATGCGGAAGCACAGAGAGAGAACCGACCGAACCGGGAGGCGAGGACTACGACGACGACGAGCAAAGACAACTTCGACGGGAAACGAAGACAACAACGACTGGGGCAACAACAACAGCAGGAGCAGCATAAAATGATTTTCCAGCAGCATTTCGGACAGCGAGCAGTCAGCAAACGTATGCAAACAGGAGGGACTACAATGCACGCAGATGACAACGCGGAGAGGACGACCGACCGCGGATACCTCATCAGCCGACTGCCATCACAAATCACAAATCACAATTAGCTTAATCGCCAACCGCTGGCCATTTTACCACAGACCACCGACGGACACACCAATCAGACACGGGGTTTATAGAGGAGCACAATATTGGGATAAACCACACCGTCGGTACAGGTAAACTGAATGGACAAAATGAAATGTTGGAAAAAAGCACCGTGCTTGAAGAAGAAGCTGGGTATCATACGCACATACGACCTCGGTTGAGACAGGAGTTCACCCATGTCGGCCATCATGACAAAATTGTAAGCAGGCGACAAACTCCCCGCACCCTCTTCATAGAAAGGTGTACCATCCAACACTTCGCCCCTTTCCATCCTGGCAATATAGGCAGAAATACTGGCCGCATCGGGAGCCAGCAGCAGGTCTCCCCGATAGAAGCAGGCAAAAGTATAATAGGACGAGCCGCTAATCCCCGTGAAACGGGCAAGCATCGTATTGCGCGGAAGCAAATACTGGGCAAAGCGTCGGGCTTCCGGATATAAGGCATACTTGGGAGAAAAAGCAGGAGGAACGGGGGCTGCTTTCTCGTAAGGAGACGCGTAAACCAACGTACGAAGTTTCCGCTCGGCATCCTTAACGTTTTTCATGGGAATATTAAGCACGGCAGCAGGATAGGCTTGAGCCGTATCATTGGGAAGGAACAGACAGAACATGCCCCTCTCGGCCACATTTTCGTGCAAGAAGTCGAGCCATTCTTCATCCCGGCTCCTGACAAATGCGGTAGTATCCTGGCTGGCAGCCTGCGAAGCAAAAGAAGCTACCATCCGCACATCGGACATAGACCAGCTGTCGTAAAACAAAGTAGTGACCGGCAAACGCTCCCCTCCAAATCCGCTTACAGGCTGTTGCTTCTGCAAAACGTTCATCCACGTACGGGCCGTATCGCACACCTGGCTGATTCCCGAACAATAAATGGCATTTTCATTGCACTTGATATCAAATTCCGCCCAGTTGCCCAAAGAGCTTTGCAAATGCGATTCATCGCCCGTCATCCCCATGTCCACTTGCCTCATGCGCAAGTACAACTTTGCAGCGACACTGCTATGCTGTTCATTTCGCATTCGCTTGAAAGAAGAAACGTCGAGCAACGAGTGACGGCTGATACGGGCATCAATCACCTGCTCTATCAGACGCTTCTGGAAACTGACGGCAACATAGTCCGACGTCAGATACACCGAAAGGAAGCGGCCATCGCTCATGGGATATATCCTGATTTCAGCCCCCTTGTAATCGAAGTATTTCACAGGGAAAGCGCTTGAGCAGAACTTCCTGATGAAAGTTTCCACCAGTTCATAGTCCTTCGTCCCCAACGCACAATAAAGAATCTGGTTGGAAGTGGACTCGGGTTCATGAAAGCTAATCAGCATCTTATTCATCTGCCGGCTCAGTCCATGAGGCGTTTCGTCGGTCAGCGTGGAAAGATATTTTTTCAGGTAGGAGAACAAGTCCGAGACATAAAGGAAGTGATTATCCTTACTACAGTCAAGCTGATTGATATCCTCCACCAGCTTATCTGCCATGTCTGTCTCCAACACGGCCACAGCATCAGCCGGCACCAGCTCGTATAGATTGAAGTCCTGTTGCCTTTCTACCGCATTCAGCTGATAAAAAGAGTATATGCCAAAGCCCGCGCACAACAGCACAATGGAAACAGTGATAACGGTTCGTATGATGAAACGGGATTTCATATCTTCAAATCATCAGGGTTTGGGCAAAAATAAACATTTCTACTAACAAAACAAAACAAATGTTGCTAAAAGTTTACCGAACGGTTAAAACGAATGGCCGAAATGCAGTTTGGACACGCCCAATTATCAATAAATACAGCTTAACCCGATTCAAAAATTCAGGTAGAGATGAATAATGCTAAAAAATGTTATGCACAGTACATTTTATGACTACGAGATTGTATTTTTGTAAACGTTTCAAATCCGAAGACTTCCCAAAGTCGAATCTAATATTTGTCGAAGCTTTCTCGTACAAGTAGAAGAGGGCTCAAAAGAGGTCTTCATAAAACTAATTCATTATGATTACAGAAAAATTGCAAAAGGAAATCAACGACCAAATCACTGCTGAAATGTGGTCATCCAATCTTTACCTTTCAATGGCTTTCCACATGGAAAAAGAAGGTTTTTCCGGCATGGCTTCTTGGTTGAAGAAACAAGCTCTTGAAGAACAGGGACACGCTTGCGAAATGGCTTCATACGTTATCAAACGTGGCGGAGTAGCTAAACTGGACAAAATAGATGTCGTGCCTACTGAATTTGGCACTCCCCTGGCGGTTTTCGAACAAGTATATGAGCACGAATGCCGCGTTTCCAAGATGATTGACGACCTGGTAGACGTAGCTTCTGCCGAGAAAGACAAAGCCACTCAAGACTTCTTGTGGGGATTTGTTCGCGAGCAAGTAGAAGAAGAGGCTACAGCAGCCGGCATCGTTGACATGATTAAGAGAGCCGGAGATGCTGGTATCTATTATGTAGACTCTAAACTGGGCGAACGCAAATAAGACCATTCATCTGACCCTTGCGTCTTTCCCCAACGTGAAGGCTGATTCCTTAACAGGGAATCCTGACAAGACAAAAGGAATAAAAAAACTCACCTGCGAAATATAAATCGTACAGGTGAGTTTTTCTTTTTAATGCTTTATTACTTAGGCATCATTTAATCACATTCAGTTCTTTACCTACCTTAATAAAGGCTGCAATACACTTGTCCAGATGTTCCTTCTCATGTCCTGCCGATATCTGCACGCGGATGCGGGCTTGTCCTTTCGGCACTACAGGATAGTAGAAACCGGTTACATAGATGCCTTCATCCTGCATGCGGGCGGCATAAACCTGCGACAGCTTAGCGTCGTAGAGCATCACGGCACAGATGGCACTCTGTGTAGGCTTGATGTCGAAACCAGCGGCAGTCATACGGTCGCGGAAGTAATTTACATTCTCCACCAGTTTGTCATGCAGGGCATTGCTTTCCTTCAGCATCTTGAACACTTCGAGGCTGGCTCCTATCACCGCCGGAGCAACAGAGTTGGAGAACAGATAAGGACGGCTGCGCTGGCGCAAGAGGTCGATGATTTCTTTCCGTCCGGTAGTGAAGCCACCCATGGCGCCTCCGAATGCCTTACCCAAAGTACCGGTATAAATATCTACACGGCCATAGAGGTTATACAGTTCACTAACACCATGTCCTGTAGGACCTACCACACCGGCCGAGTGCGACTCGTCGACCATCACCAAAGCATCGTATTTCTCTGCTAGGTCGCATATCTTGTCCATCGGGGCAACGTTGCCATCCATCGAGAATACACCGTCGGTCACGATGATACGGAAGCGCTGAGCCTGAGCTTCCTGCAAGCATTTCTCCAATTCGGCCATATCGGCATTGGCATAGCGGTAGCGTTTTGCCTTGCAGAGTCTTACGCCGTCAATGATGGAGGCATGATTCAAAGCATCTGAGATAATAGCATCTTCTTCTGTGAAAAGAGGCTCAAACACACCACCGTTGGCATCGAAACAAGCCGCATAAAGAATGGTGTCCTCGGTATGGAAATAATCGGAAATGGCAGCCTCCAACTCTTTGTGGATATCTTGCGTACCACAGATAAAGCGTACCGAAGACATACCATAACCGCGCTTGTCCATCATTTGTTGGGCGGCAGCTATCAAGCGTGGATGATTGGACAAGCCCAGATAATTGTTGGCACAAAAGTTCAGCACTTCCTTTCCTTTCACCGTAATGGCAGCCTGTTGTGCACTTTCAATCAGTCGTTCTTCCTTGTAAAGTCCGGCCTCTTTAATTTCAGCAAGCGTATTGCTGAGATGTTCTTTCAGTTTACCGTACATATCAATAAGTTTAAAAATAAGACATTTTTGTTACTTGTACCACAAAGAACATCATTTTATTTGGAATAAACAATAGCATAATGATAGAAAGATGAAAAAAAAGTGCTTATCTTTGCCCCACAGAATGCTTAAACCAAGTAAGTCGTATGAAGAATATTTTAGTCATTGGAGCCACCGGCCAGATAGGTTCGGAACTCACGATGGAATTGCGCAAACGTTATGGCAACGAACATGTAGTAGCCGGTTATATCGCCGGTGCAGAACCTAAAGGTATTTTGAAAGAATCAGGACCTTCAGCCGTAGTCGATGTAACAGACAGAGCAGCTATAGAATCAGCTGTGAAAAACTATCAGATTGATACGATTTACAACTTGGCCGCCCTGCTTTCTGTCGTAGCCGAAAGCAAGCCGGCATTGGCTTGGAAGATTGGCATTGACGGCCTTTGGAATGTATTGGAAGTAGCCCGTGAACATAAATGCGCTGTATTTACACCAAGCTCTATTGGCTCATTCGGAACTGAGACTCCTCATGTAAAGACTCCTCAAGACACCGTGCAACGTCCACGCACCATGTACGGCGTAACCAAAGTCACTACAGAACTGCTGAGTGATTATTATCATACAAAATACGGCGTTGACACGCGCGCTGTCCGCTTCCCTGGCATCATCTCCAACGTAACACTGCCCGGAGGCGGCACAACAGATTATGCCGTGGAAATTTATTATGCAGCCGTAAAAGGCGAAAAATTTGTTTGCCCCATCAAGCCTGGCACACTGATGGACATGATGTACATGCCCGACGCGCTGAATGCAGCCATCTCGCTGATGGAAGCAGACCCGTCGCGCCTGAAACATCGCAATGCGTTCAACATCGCTTCCATGAGTTTCGCGCCCGAAACCATTTATGCAGCTATCAAGAAACATGTTCCTGACTTTGAAATGGTCTACGAACCCGACCCGCTCAAGCAAGCCATAGCCGACAGCTGGCCTGACTGCCTGGACGATACTTGCGCACGCGAAGAATGGGATTGGAAACCACAATATGACCTGGAGTCCATGACCGTAGACATGCTTGAAAAGTTAAGAGCCAGATTAAAATAAAAAGCCCCCCAAGGGGAAATGACGGATGAAAAAAGTTTTTAGCGGTTTGCTATTGCTGCTGTTTATTGCCGCATGCGGAAACAAACAAAAAACAAGTGACCCCTTTGCCGCACTGACCCAGATGGTCGACTCGGCAAGGCAACAGCCCGATAGCTTGCAACAACCCGTTGAGGATGAAAGCCCCAAACCCATAGAAGCAGACGAACTGTTCGATGACTTCATTTTCAATTATGCCTCTGACGATGCCCTGCAGCGTCAGAGGACTATTTTTCCATTGCCCTATTACAAGGACGACACCCCTGTCAAAATAGAAAAGAAATACTGGGAACATGATTATCTTTTCAGCCAGCAAAGCTACTACACGCTGCTGTTTGACCGCGAAGAAGACATGGACATGGTAGGCGATACGGCCTTGACATCGGTACAGGTGGAATGGGTATATCTGAAAACCCGAATGGTAAAGAAATACTATTTCGAGCGAATCAAGGGGGCGTGGATGCTCGAAGCCATCAACCTGAGAAAAATAGAAAAAGGCGAAAATGAAGACTTTGTAGACTTTTATGCACGTTTCGTGACAGACAGTGTCTACCAAAGCAAGCACATACATACCCCACTGAAATTCATCACCATTGACCCCGATGATGAATTCTCAATCTTGGAAACGACCCTTGACCTGAACCAATGGTATGCCTTCCGTCCCGTATTGCCTACCGACAGGCTCTCCAACATCAATTACGGACAGAAGAACGAAGACCTGTCCACCACCAAGATTCTGAAAGTAAACGGAATAGGAAACGGATATTCAACAGTCTTCTACTTCCGCAAGAAACGGGGAGAATGGGAATTGTACAAATACGAAGATACAAGCATGTAGTTCTGAAACAAACATGAACAATTATTCCTTACTCAACCACAATACTTTCGGGATAGAGGCACGTGCTGCCCGCTTTCTGGAATACACCTCGGAAGAAGAACTGCTCCAACTGATAGCAGGCAATCAAATCACCAGCCCCTGCCTACACATCGGTGCCGGCAGCAACCTCTTGTTCATAGGCGACTACAAGGGCACGATTCTGCATTCACGCATCAAGGACATAGACTTGATACATGAAAACGAAACCGAAATCCAAGTACGTGTGGGGGCAGGTGTCGTTTGGGACAAGTTTGTGGAGACGTGCGTAAGGAATCGCTGGTATGGAACCGAAAACCTCTCGCTCATCCCAGGCGAAGTAGGAGCTGCCGCCGTGCAAAACATAGGGGCATACGGTGCGGAAGTAAAAGATGTCATTGCCGCCGTCGAAACCATTGACATTGCCGGCAACAAACGCACATATACCAATGCCGAGTGTGCATACGCCTACCGAAGCAGCATCTTCAAGCATCCTCAGATGAAGACTGTGTTCATCACACATGTCGTCTTCCACCTCTACAAGCACCCTCACTATTGCCTGAACTATGGAAGCCTGCGCGAGGAAGTGGAGAAACGAGGAAACATAGACCTCGACACCATACGTCAGACGGTCATTGCCATTCGTGAAAACAAGCTACCCGACCCCAAAATATTAGGCAATGCAGGCAGTTTCTTCATGAACCCGATTGTAGAACGCGAGAAGTTTAATGAGCTAATCCTTCACTACCCCAACCTCCCTCATTACGACGTAGACTCCGAGCACGTCAAGATTCCGGCCGGATGGCTCATCGAGCAATGCGGTTGGAAAGGAAAATCCTTGGGGCCGGCAGCTGTTTATAGCAAGCAAGCATTGGTCATCGTCAACAAGGGCGGTGCCAAGGGAGAAGACATCGTTGCCTTATCCAACGCCGTCAGGGCAGACGTGCGACAAAGATTTGGCATCGATATCCATCCCGAAGTAAACTTCATCTGCACCCCAAAAGGCTCTACCCAACAATAACAGTAAGACTAAACATTCCACAAAGACAATGATGAAAATAAGGATATTAGGCAGCGGCACATCGACGGGAGTACCCGAAGTAGGATGCACATGCCCCGTATGTACGTCCACCGACCCGCGCGACAACCGCCTGCGCACCTCTGCACTTGTCCACACTGATGATGCCGTCATCTTGATAGATTGCGGCCCCGACTTTCGCGAGCAAATGCTTCGAACTCCTGCTTTTGAACGGATAGACGGAGTCCTCATCACCCACGAGCATTACGACCACGTAGGCGGACTCGACGACCTGCGCCCTTTCTGCCGACTGGGCGAGATACCTATTCATGCCGATAGCTACACCGCCAACCACCTGCGTGCACGCATGCCCTATTGCTTTGTGGAACAAACATACCCGGGTGTGCCACGCATCTACCTTCAGGAAACCGAAGCCGGACGGGCTTTTCACATACACGGCACGGAAGTCCTTCCATTGCACGTCATGCACGGCAAGCTTCCTATACTGGGCTATCGCATTAACCACCGCCTGGGCTACATCACCGACATGCTGACCATGCCCGACGAATCATACAAAGCCCTGCAGGGAGTGGACGTATTAATCATCAATGCCCTGCGCCAAAAGCCCCACCCTACTCACCAAAGTATAGCCGAGGCCCAGCAAGCCGCCCGCCAAATTGGCGCAAAGCGTACCTACTTCATCCACATGAGCCACCATGCCGGACTACATGCCGACATACAGCAACAGCTGCCTCCCAACATGTTCTTTGCCTACGACGGGTTGGAAATCGACCTCTAAGCCATGCCTACCCCGTACCTCAAAGAAGTTAACCTTTTATAGGTAACGCCCCATAAGGAAAAAGCCTATAAATAGGTATTTCACGACACATGGCAAACTGCTTACTTTGCAACGGACAAAAACAAAATAAGCCTATCTCAAACTAAAAAACAGAGATAGACTTACTCATAATCTATAAGATTAGAACATAAAGATCTCCAACTTTTAGTCTTATAATTGAAATAAACAAGGCTAAAACAGGAGATCTTTATGTTCTAAGTTTCAATCTATAAGATTTCTACTTTTGCAATTCTATTTTGCCACAGCATCATTTTTATATTATTTATGGAATATCCATAAATAAAAGCAGCTGCAATGAAACAAGCATTGCAAACAGGACCCATCAAATTTGAAGTCATCACTTTTTATCTGCTTCCCTCCTTCACACTAATATTAAGCTGTTACATTTCATAAAAGAAATATTATCAATGAAACAAATGTAGTAGTATATGAAACATTATTATTCTCAATAAGTCACTCATTCCATTAACTTTGCCACATAAACAACAGTAACACTCCCTATTATAATAGTTATCCTTTTACAAACTAAAGAGAAATACATATATTCATTTTATTTAAATATATTATTAATCAATAGTTCGTTAAAAATTAGCCCAGCCTAAGCGGCTCTGGCAGTAAATAAAAT
>USEY01000053.1 GCA_900553815.1 uncultured Bacteroides sp. | reverse complement strand
GTTTTTCGGAGAATAACAAGGATTATAGAGGTTGTTTTAAATGAAAGAGCCGTGAGTCAGGTGGCAAAAAGTGATTCCTTTGTTTTGACTGTTCGTATGTTTTTACTTTATTTGTCATGGAAAAACCTTTGTGTAATATATGAGACATTTATTATTCTTTTGTTTGTGGCTTCTTTTGCTCCCGCTGTCAGTATGCGCGCAATATAAATATATGTTTAAACATCTGGAGGTGAGAGACGGCCTGTCCAATAATCAGGTGAACGCCATATACAAGGATTCCAAAGGCTTCATGTGGTTTGGCACGGCTTCCGGACTCAACCGTTACGACGGCTATGACATCCGTGTCTATCGCAGCCAGGCAGATGACGAAAACTCGTTGCCCGACAACAGTATAAAGACCATACAGGAAGACGGGGAAAACAACTTGTGGCTGCGCACACGGGCGGGATACGTGATTTATCGAATGTCGGAGGACAGGTTCGACCGTCGTGTTGAAAACTGGGCGCGCAACATCGGTATATCCGGAGTGCCTTCTTTCATCTATGTAGACAATGAGAAGAATTTCTGGGTGTTTGTGTCGGGGCAAGGGCTTTTCTACTATCAGTCGGGGAGCGACTCGGCCGTCAAGGTGGAGAATCAGAAATTCTTTGCGACAGACAAGGAAATGACCGGCTTTGCCGAGTGTGCCGACGGTGTGGTGGTAGTAAGGAGCGACGGGCAACTGGCTTGTGTGGACCGGACATCGCTGATGGTCAAATGGAACATCGGTAATATCGCTACCGGTAAGGTCGGTGAGGATTATAAGGATGATTTCTCGCTGTTTGTCGACCGTCGGCAGCGCATTTGGGTGTATGCCATTTCCGGGATATGGATATATGACTTGCCTTCTAAGAACTGGGTGCTGCAATCGCCCCGGCAGGACAATTACAACTCCTTGCGGGCACTGACCGAGGATTCGATGGGCAACATGTGGATGAGCCGTGACCAGGAAGGTATCGAGGTGATAGACGGCCAGGGTAAATCTATCCACTTGGTCAACATTCCGGGCAATGAACGCACTTTGCCCGACAATACCATTACGGCGCTCTACGAGGATGAGGCCGGTACCATGTGGGTGGGAACTTACAGAAAAGGCGTTTCCTATTACAACGAGAGTATCTACAAGTTCAGCACGGTCAATCTGGGTGACATCAACTGTGTGGAAGACGGCGGTGGCAACGATGTGTGGCTGGGCACCAATGGCGGTGGCCTGATTCGCTGGAATCGCGCGACGGGCGACAAGACCGTCTACAAATATTCCATGGCTAGGAATTCTGTTTCCAGCGACATTATTGTCAGTCTGCTGAAGACGCGCGACGGCAAGCTTTGGATAGGAACATATTGGGGCGGACTGAACTGCTTTGACGGGCAACGGTTTGTACACTATAGAGCAGGGGGCACCGGCACACTGGCCAACGACAACGTGTGGGCACTGGTAGAAGACAAGGACGGACTGCTTTGGATAGGAACACTGGGAGGTGGCCTGCAATGTATGGACCCTCGTACGGGTATGTTTGTCACCTACAATGTGCAGAACTCGGGTCTGGTGTCCAATTTCATTTCGTCGCTTTGTCTCGACCGCCACGGCAATTTGGTGGTAGGAACTTCCAACGGCATTTCCATAGTCGACCTGGAGAGTCGCCGGATAACCGGCTTCTCGGGCACCCGTTCCGGCCATGACCGTTTCGCCAACCAGAGTATCAATCAGGTCTACAAGGACAGTCGCGGCCTGCTTTGGGTGGCTACGTGTGGCGGACTGTACGTTTACGACTGCGACCACGACAGACTGTACGACGTTCCGCTGAAGGCTGGCTTTTCCAACCTGTATATTCTGGGCATTGCCGAGGATGCTGACCGCAACATGTGGGTCAGCACGGGTGGTGAGCTGATAAACATCGTGCTCACCATGGATGACAAGGATAAGGCATTCACTTTCCGTTGCCTTGCCTATAATGACAAGGACGGCCTGCAGGGCGGAGACTTCAACCAGCGGTCGTGGACTCGCCTGCACACGGGCGAAATGCTGGTGGGCGGACTGTATGGCATAAACAGCTTTGCGCCCGAAGATATCAAATACAACCGGGTGAAGCCGAGGGTTATGTTTACAGGGCTGAGGCTCTTCAACGAGGAAGTGAAAGTAGGACAGGAGTACAACGGACACGTGGTGCTGGACAAGGCTGTGGCCATGGCCGACAAAGTAGTGCTGAACTACAAGCAGAATGTATTTTCGGTGCAGTTCGCTTCGGATAACTATGTGCTTCCCGGCAAAACCGATTTCTTTTATAAGCTGGAGGGCTTTGACATTGATTGGATGGCCAGTTCTTCCGGCATGCGGCAGGTTACTTATACCAACCTGGCACCGGGAACTTATACCTTGCTGGTGAAGGCTGTCAACAGCGACAGTGCCATCGAAGCCGATGCAGCTGCCTTGAAGATTGTCATACTGCCGCCATTCTGGCTCACTCCGTGGGCCTATCTGTTTTATGTTGTCTGTATAGCGGGTCTTATCTTCCTGGGATTGATTTCGGTGCAGCGGCGCGAACGCAACAAGTTCCGCTTGCGGCAGATTCAGCAGGAGGCGGCACGTCAGGACGAGCTGAACCAAATGAAGTTCCGCTTCTTCACGAATGTCAGCCACGAACTGCGTACACCCTTGACGCTGATTATATCCCCGCTTGAAAGCATGCTGAAAGAACCGGCTGAGCCCAAGCAGCACGAACGGTTGGAGCTGATGTATCGCAATGCCCGCAGGCTGCTGGCGTTGGTCAATCAGTTGCTCGACTTCCGCAAGAACGAGATGAATGGCTCGCACCTCAGTCTGTCAAAAGGCGATATGGTAGACTATGTTCGCAACATCTGCAATTCCTTCTGTGCTTTTTCCGAGAAGAAGAATGTAAGTCTCACGTTCCGTTCTTCCATGAATATACTGAACATGTCGTTCGACCGGGACAAGATAGGCAAGGTGGTGATGAACCTGCTGTCCAATGCTTTCAAGTTCACCCCCGAAGGCGGGCGGGTAGATGTTTCTCTGGATATATCGGAAGAGAAGCCCGGATTCTTGCAGATAAAGGTTGCCGATACGGGCATCGGCATCAAGGACGAGGACAAGAAGCGCATTTTCGACCGATTCTACCAGGTGGAGCAGAAAGAGGCTGGTGAGTATTCCACGGGCAGTGGCATTGGTTTGAGTCTGGTTCACGATTTTGTGACTTTGCACCATGGTGAGGTAGAAGTGAAGGACAATGTCGGTTCGGGTACAGTCTTTATAGTACAGATTCCCATAGAGCCGGTTGTTGAAGAGGAGGCGGCAGATGCAGAAGTTGCTTCTGCCCGGCTTCAGTCACAGTCTGACGCGTTGGGTAAGGAGCCCGGTAACGAAACTGCCGACAGTGATAAACCGGATTCTGACGCATTGTCTCAGGCTGAACATGCGGCCTCAGACAAACCTTTGGTACTTATTGTGGAAGACAATGAAGACTTGGTTGCTTTCATGAAAGACGTCCTGAGCCTGTACTTTCAGGTAGCGTCGGCTTCCAACGGATTGCAGGCCTGGAACATGCTGGCCAGTCTGAAGCCCGCCATCATTGTGACCGATGTGATGATGCCCGAAATGGACGGCAATGAACTTTGTCGCCGGGTGAAAGCCGACGAACGGCTGAAACACATTCCAGTCATCCTGTTGACGGCACGGCAAACCGTGGAAGCACAGGTGGAGAGCCTGGGCTATGGAGCCGACGACTATATGACGAAACCCTTCAATGTGGAAGTCTTGCTGCTGCGCATGCGGAAGCTGATAGAGCTGAACCGTCAGGAAAAACCGAAAAACAAGGCTCTCATCGAACCCGAACCAAGTGAGATAGTGATAACCTCGCTCGACGAGAAGCTGATAGAAAATGCCATCAGGTATGTGGAAGAGAACATGAGCCGTGGCGACCTGTCGGTAGAGGAGCTGAGTCATGAGTTAGGTATGAGCCGCGTGCATTTGTATAAGAAGTTGTTGCAGGTAACGGGAAAGACTCCGACCGAGTTTATCCGTATCATACGCCTTAAACGTGCTGCCCAGTTCTTGCGCGAAAGCCAGATGAATGTTTCAGAGATTGCCTATACGGTAGGCTTCAACAGTCCCAAGTATTTCAGCAAGTATTTCAAGGAAGAATTTGGCGTTTTACCCTCCGTTTATCAGGACAGGGAGGGAAAGATAACAAATAGCACCCCTAATAGAAACCAAAATACCCCTTGAGTGCACCAAATGCTTCCTTCTTATCAACATTTTAGATAAGTGATTTAGCATCATAATGCTTACCTTTGGCATAGAGAATTTAACTTTAAAGATAATTATATGAATCTGAGAAAAACTTCTATGGGCGTGTTGGCCGGCTTGCTGCTGGCGGCATGCGGCAGCAGTGGGTATGAAAAAACTGCCAATGGAGTCATTGTTACTGTTAATCAGAAACAGTCTACGGACGTCAGAAAAGTACGTCTCGAAGTGATGGGCGAGAAGCTGATACATGTGTCGGCTACTCCCGAAAACGAGTTTTCTTCCGACAAGAGCCTTGTCATTGTTCCTCAGCAGGCCAAGGCCGACTTTACAGTGGAAGAGCAGGGCGACATGATTGCTCTGAAGACTTCGCAGGTCTGTGCCTTGGTGTCGAAGGCAACGGGCGAAGTGAAGTTCACCGACGCCAATGGTACTCCGATTGTGGCCGAAGACCAGAACGGCCGTTCTTTTAAACCTGTCGAGGTAGAGGGCAAGAAAGCCTATACGGTACGCCAGGTATTCCAGTCGGCCGACGATGAGGCTTTCTATGGTTTGGGTCAGCATCAGGCCGATGAATTCAACTACAAGGGCAAGAACGAGGAACTCTTCCAGTACAACACGAAGGTATCTGTTCCTTTCATTGTGTCCAACAAGCATTACGGCATCTTGTGGGACAGCTATTCGCTTTGCCGCTTTGGAGACCCGCGCGATTATTCTCAGCTGGGTGCCGTTTTCAAACTCTATGACAAGGATGGTAAGGAAGGCGCACTGACAGGTACTTATGTACCGGCCAAAGAATCTGGTGCTGAGACGTTGGTTCGTCGTGAAGACTCCATTTACTTTGAACATCTGAGGCGTGAAGACCTTTCTCGTGTTGTCAATCTGCCTCAGAAGTTCCCCTTCATGGGTGCCAATGTTTGCTATGAAGGCGAAATCGAGCCTGCCGAGTCAGGAACATTCCGTTTCATCCTTTACTATGCCGGATATACGAAAGTATATATCAACAATGAATTGGTAGTTCCCGAACGTTGGCGTACGGCCTGGAACCCCAACAGCTATAAGTTTGCTGTCAATCTGGAAGCCGGCAAGCGTGTACCGCTGAAGATAGAGTGGGAACCCGATGGAGGCGTTTCTTATTGCGGTTTGCGTGTACTCAGTCCTGTCCCTGCTGCTGAGCAGAACAAGCAGTCTTGGTGGGGCGAAATGCAGAACCAGATAGATTACTATTTTGTATATGGTAAGGACATGGACGATGTCATCAGTGGCTACCGTACACTGACGGGCAAGTCACCCATCATGCCCAAGTGGGCCATGGGTTACTGGCAAAGCCGCGAACGCTACAAAACCCAGGATGAAATTGTGGGTGCTTTGGCAGAGTTCCGCAAACGTCATATTCCTATTGACAACATTGTGCTCGACTGGAACTATTGGCCACAGGATGCCTGGGGTAGCCATGAGTTCGACAAGAGCCGTTTCCCCGACCCGAAAGCTATGGTCGACGACATTCACAAGATGAATGCCAAGGTCATGATTTCCGTATGGCCCAAGTTCTACTGCACTACCGAGCATTACAAGGAATTTGAGAAGAACGGTTGGATGTATCTGCAAGCTACTAAAGACAGCATTCGCGACTGGATCGGCCCCGGCTATGTAGGTTCTTTCTACGACGCCTATGCCGAGGGTGCCCGTAAGCTTTTCTGGAAACAGATGCAAGACCATCTCTATCCCTTGGGCTTTGATGCCTGGTGGATGGATGCCAGCGAACCCAATGTGCGCGACTGTACCGACCTGCAATATCGCAAGGACCTCTGCGGACCTACTGCTCTTGGTCCTTCGGCACAGTATTTCAATGCTTATGCCCTGATGAATGCCGAGGCTATCTATGATGGCCAGCGCGGTGTCGACAACAACAAGCGTGTCTTCCTGCTCACTCGTTCGGGCTTTGCGGGCTTGCAACGCTATTCTACGGCTACCTGGAGTGGTGACATTGCCACCCGTTGGGAAGACATGAAGGCACAGATTTCTGCCGGTTTGAACTTTGCGGTCAGCGGCATTCCTTATTGGACAATGGATATTGGTGGCTTCTGCGTGGAAAACCGTTATGTAGCCGGACAGGCCGAATATGACAGGACCGGACGCGAGAATGCTGACTACAAAGAGTGGCGTGAGCTCAATACCCGCTGGTATCAGTTCGGCGCATTCTGTCCTCTGTATCGTGCCCATGGACAATTCCCCTTCCGCGAGGTATGGAACATTGCCCCGGCCGGACATCCTTGCTATAATTCTATTGTCTACTATACCAAGCTGCGCTACAACCTGATGCCTTACATCTACTCACTGGCAGGTATGACCTATTTCAACGACTACACTATCATGCGTCCGCTTGTCATGGATTTCACTGCCGATGCCGCTGTCAACAACATTGGCGACCAGTACATGTTCGGTCCGGCCATCATGGTAGCTCCTGTTTATGAATATGGTGCCCGTACCCGCTCCATGTACTTCCCTGCCGGAACAGGTTGGTACGACTTCTATACCGGCAAGTATGTAGCCGGCGGACAGCAGCAGACAGTCAATGCTCCTTACGAGCGCATTCCGCTTTACGTTCGCGAAGGTGCCATCATCCCCTATGGTCCCGACATGGAGTATAGCGACGAAAAACCGGCTTCTGAAATCACCCTTTATGTGTATGAAGGACAAAACGGCAGCTTTACCCTTTACGAGGATGAAGGCGTGAACTACAATTATGAGAAGGGCCAGTATGCCATGATTCCGTTCACTTACAACGAAGCCGACAAGACACTGACCATCGGTGAGCGCCAGGGTGAGTTCAACGGCATGTTGAAGGAACGTACTTTCAATGTAGTTACCGTCAGCAAGGACAAACCGCAGCCTTTCAATCTGAAGGCCAAGGGTGTGGTAGTGAAATACGACGGTAAGGCGCAGCAGGTGAAACTGTAATACGCTTATCCTGAATCATTCCTGAACGGATGATGTGGCACCGGATATCCGATTCACCGCATCATCCGTTCTCTATAAAAACACACAACTCCTTTTTTGATAAGAATACACACCATAAAAACACATATACACATGAAACTGAAATGGATGGTAGGAAGCCTTATGTGGCTTTCTTTGGCACTGGGAGCATGTACTTCGTCCGACAAGGCGGTTACCGATGCTCGCAGTATGGATTTTACTGCCGGTTGGACTTTCCGCCTGGGCGATGATACGTTGGCTGCACGTCCGGGGTATAACGATACGGATTGGCGCAAACTCAATCTCCCTCATGACTGGGCTATTGAGGGCGACTTCAGTCAGGACAATCCTTCGGGCACGGGCGGTGGTGCGCTGCCCGGTGGCGTAGCCTGGTATCGCAAAACTTTCATGGTCGACAAGGCCGATGAAGGCAAACGCCTGCGCATCGACTTCGACGGTGTCTATATGAATTCTACAGTCTATCTTAATGGTCATAAACTGGGTACACGTCCCTATGGTTATATTTCTTTCAGCTACGACCTGACACCCTATATCAAGTGGGGAGAGGAAAACGTGCTGGCTGTCCGTGTTGACAATGCTGAACAGCCCAATTCGCGCTGGTATTCCGGTTGTGGCATTTACCGCAATGTGTGGCTGACAAAACTCGACCCCGTACACGTGGCGCAGTGGGGTACTTACGTCACTACTCCTCATGTATCTGCCGAACAGGCTACTCTGGATGTACGTACTACCTTGCAGAACGATCTTGATTCGGCTGCTACCGTACAGCTCGTTTCTACTTTGCTCGATGCCGACAACCGTGTTGTGGCTCAGGCTACCGTTGCTGACATCAGCCTTGCACAAGGCAGCCGGTTGGAAAACAGCCAGGAACTGAAAGTCGACAAGCCCGAGCTGTGGAGTGTGGAGCGTCCTTACCTCTACCGCCTCAAGACCGAGGTGATACGCAACGACGCCACGGTCGATACTTATTACACTACAGTCGGTATCCGTACCTTCCGTTTTGACGTGGAGAAAGGTTTCTTCCTGAATGACCGCCCTATGAAGATTAACGGCGTGTGCATGCACCACGATTTGGGCTGCCTGGGTGCGGCTGTCAATGTCCGTGCCATCGAACGCCAGTTGGAGATTCTGAAGGAAATGGGCTGTAACGGTATTCGCTGCTCGCACAATCCTCCTGCTCCCGAACTGCTTGACCTCTGCGACCGCATGGGCTTCATTGTCATGGACGAGACTTTTGACATGTGGCGCAAGCGTAAGACTACTTACGACTATTCCCGTTATTTCAACGAGTGGCACGAACGCGACCTCACCGACCTCGTTGTGCGCGACCGCAATCATCCCTCCATTTTCATGTGGAGCATTGGCAACGAGGTGCTTGAACAGTGGAGCGATGCCAAGGCCGATACCCTGAGTTTGGAAGAAGCCAATCTGATTCTGAATTTCGGTCATAGCAAGGATATGCTGGCCAAGGAAGGTGATGAAATGTCGGTCAACTCACTGTTGACCAGAAAACTGGCCGACATGGTACGTGCCCTTGACCCCACACGCCCCGTTACTTCAGGCTGCAACGAACCCAATCCCGGCAACCATCTCTTCCGTTCGGGCGCACTCGACATTATCGGCTTCAACTACCACGATGATTGGTTCGCCGGTGTTCCCCAGAATTTCCCCGGCAAGCCTTTTATTGTGACCGAGAGTGTCTCTGCCCTGATGACCCGCGGTTACTACCGCATGCCCAGCGATTCCGCTTTCCTTTGGCCCGAGCGTTGGGACAAGCCGTTCTACGACGAGAGTTTTTCCTGTTCTTCCTACGACAACTGCCATGCTCCCTGGGGCAACCGCCACGAAGGCACCTGGGCACATGTCAAGAACAATGATTTCATCAGCGGACAATATATCTGGACCGGCTTCGACTACATTGGCGAACCTACTCCTTACGGCTGGCCAGCCCGCAGCTCTTACTTCGGCATTGTCGATTTGGCTGGTTTCCCCAAGGATATCTACTATATGTACCAGAGCGAGTGGCGTACAGACAAGACGGTGCTTCACATCTTCCCACACTGGAACTGGCAACCCGGACAGACCATCGACCTTTGGGCCTATTATAACAATGCCGATGAAGTGGAACTCTTTGTCAATGGCAAGTCACAGGGAACGCGCAGTAAGAATGGTAAGGACGAATTCCATGTATGCTGGCGTGTAACTTTCGAACCGGGTAGCATCAAGGCTGTTTCCCGTAAGGATGGCAAGGTGGTAGCCGAGCAGGAAATCCGTACAGCCGGTGAACCGGCTCAGGTACGTCTTACCCCCGACCGTACCGTTATCCAGGCCGATGGACGCGACTTGAGTTTCGTAACCGTCGAGATTCTGGACAAGGATGGCAACCTTTGTCCCTGGGCCGACAACGAAGTGACCTTCAACGTGCAGGGCAATGGCTTTATAGCCGGAGTAGACAATGGAAGTCCCATTTCCCTGGAACGTTTCAAGGCCAATCACCGCAAAGCTTTCTATGGCAAGTGCCTGGTCGTGATTCAGAACAACGGCAAGCCTGGAGACATCCGTCTGACGGCTACTGCCCAAGGCTTGGATAAGGCCGACGCTTCCATTACGGCACGTTAAACCAATGGCTTATGTATAGAATAGTCAGTTATATAGTTCTTGGGTGTTGCATGCTTGCTGCAGGCAATTTGGCCGTTGCTCGTGATTTAAAGCTCTGGTATGATTCACCCGCCGCCGAGTGGGTGGAAGCCCTGCCTGTGGGTAATGGCCGTATGGGGGCCATGGTCTTTGGCACCCCTTCCAGAGAGCAGTTGCAACTTAATGAAGAAACCGTATGGGCCGGACAGCCCAACAGCAATGCCAATCCGGCTGCTTGGGAGGCTCTTCCGCGTATCCGCGAACTGATTTTTGCCGGTCGCTACAAGGAAGCCCAAGATTTGGTGGGTGCAACTGTCATATCGCGCACCAATCACGGCATGGCTTATCAGCCTGTAGGCGATTTGTTGCTCGACTTTCCGGGGCATGAACAGTATTCGGATTATTACCGCGAGCTGGATATATCACAGGCTATTGCTACTACACGCTATACGGTCAATGGAGTGGAGTTTGTTCGCGAAGTGTTCTCTTCCTATCCCGACCAGGTGATTGCCGTACGGCTGACTGCTTCCCGGAAAGGAAAGCTTAATTTTACCGTTCGTTTCACATCATCCCAAAAGTCGGCGGTGACGGTCGAGGATGGTAGTCTGGTGTTGCGCGGTATCAGTGGCGACCTGGAAGGGCTACAGGGAAAAGTGAATTTTACGGCTTGCACAAAGGTACTTCTTGAAGAAGGTACCTGCCGGGCACAAGGCGATACGGCTCTGTCTGTTTCCAATGCCGATGTGGCCACCTTGTATGTTTCGATGGGCACCAATTTTGTGAACTATCACGACTTGAGTGCCGATGCCGATACCCGTGCCTTTAAACCGTTGACGGCAGCTTGTGCCAAGTCTTATAGTTCGTTGAAGTCCGCTCATATAGCCGACTATCAGCAGTTGTTCAACCGTGTACAACTTGATTTGGGTACAACCGAAGCTGCCTTAAGGAATACCCGCGACCGCATCCGTGATTTTGCTACCGGGGACGACCCGCAGTTGGTAGAGCTCTATTTTCAGTTCGGTCGTTACCTGCTCATTTCCTCTTCCCGTCCGGGCGGACAGCCGGCCAATCTGCAAGGCATCTGGAATGACCAGATGCTTCCGCCTTGGGACAGTAAGTACACGACCAACATCAATGTGGAGATGAATTATTGGCCGGCCGAAGTGACCAATCTGTCCGAACTTCACGAACCTTTCTTGCGTATGGTAGGCGAGGTTGCCGAGACGGGAGCCCGTACGGCGCACGACATGTATGGTGCTCGTGGTTGGATGCTGCATCATAATACCGACCTTTGGCGCACCACCGGAGCAGTCGATTATGCCGGTCCGGGTATGTGGCCCACGGCCGGGGCTTGGTTCTGCCGCCACTTGTGGGAGCATTTTCTGTATACCGGCGATGAGGCTTATCTGCGCAAGGTCTATCCTGTAATGAAAGGTGCCGCGCGTTTCTTCCTCGATTTTCTGGTAGAAGAACCTGTGCATCATTGGCTGGTGGTGGCTCCATCCAATTCTCCCGAAAACTCTTTTATCAGTCAAGGGAAAAGCCTGACTAACTGTGCCGGCACTACCATGGACAACCAGATGCTGTATGAGCTTTTCACCCATTTGGTACAAGCCACGCACATCTTGCAGATGGATGAAACCTTTGCCGATACCCTGTTGCAGGTACGTGCCCAGTTGCCTCCCATGCAAGTGGGACGCTACGGGCAGTTGCAGGAGTGGATGCACGATTGGGACCGCCCCGACGACCATCATCGCCACCTGTCACACTTGTACGGTCTGTTCCCCGGCAACCAGATTTCACCCTATCGCACCCCTGAACTGTTCGGGGCCGCCCGCCGTTCGCTGAACTATCGTGGCGACCCGGCCACCGGCTGGTCCATGGGTTGGAAGGTATGTCTTTGGGCACGCATGCAAGACGGAGACAGGGCTTATAAGCTGATAACCGACCAGCTCCGGCTGACTGGCAACAACCAGTCAACAGAATATGGGCAAAGTGGCGGCACGTATGCCAACTTGTTCGACGCCCATCCGCCTTTTCAGATTGACGGCAACTTCGGCTGTGCGGCCGGCATTGCCGAAATGTTGTTGCAGAGCCACGACGGTGCGGTTCATCTCTTGCCTGCTTTGCCTTCCCGTTGGGAAAAAGGGCGTGTAAAAGGTCTGGTAGCCCGGGGCGGATTCCTTGTCGATATGGAGTGGGGGAGTAACAGGCTTACGGCCTTGACAGTGAAGTCCAGGCTCGGCGGAAACCTGCGCTTGCGTTCGTCCGTGCCTTTGATTGGAGCCGATGGAAAGCCCCTTCCGTTGGCCAGCGGAAGCAACCCCAATCCTTTCAATCAGGTAATGGAGGTTTCCCGCCCCATTATCTCTCCCGAGGCCGATTTGACCGGCTCGGACGTTCCTGCAACTTACCTGTACGATGTCCCCACCCAAGCCGGTGGAGAGTATGTCTTTACAGCTGCACATAATGATGTAAACGAATAATTTATACGAATTGTTAACCCCAATATCATTGAAATGAAAAAGAAAAGTTTATTGATTCTTGCGTTTGCCTGCATGGCAGGCGCATTGCCGGCACAGAAGCCGGTTTATCTGGACGACTCACAGCCCATTGAGGCTCGTGTGAAAGATGCCCTCAGCCGCATGACGCTGGAAGAAAAAGTAGCCTTGTGCCATGCGCAGAGTAAGTTCAGCAGTGCCGGTGTGCCCCGTCTGGGTATTCCCGAAGTATGGATGAGCGACGGCCCCCACGGTGTCCGTGCCGAAATCAACTGGAACGACTGGGGCTATGCCAACTGGACCAACGACAGCATCACCGCCTTCCCGGCCCTGACTTGTCTGGCTGCTACCTGGAATCCCGAAATGTCGGCCAAGTATGGAAAAGCCATCGGCGAGGAAGCCCGCTATCGTGAAAAAGATGTGTTGCTGGGGCCCGGTGTCAACATCTACCGCACGCCGCTCAACGGACGCAACTTCGAGTACATGGGCGAAGACCCCTACTTGGCTTCTGTCATGTGCGTGCCCTACATTCAGGAAGTGCAGAAGAACGGTGTGGCCGTCAGCGTGAAGCACTATGTCCTGAACAACCAGGAACTGTGGCGCGGGCATATCGACGTAGAACTCAGCGACCGTGCCCTTTACGAAATCTACCTGCCTGCCTTCAAGGCAGCTGTTTGCCAAGGTGGAGCCTGGACTGTAATGGGCGCCTACAACAAGATTCGCGGCCAGCATGCCTGCCACAACGAACTGACACTGAACAAGATTCTGAAGGGCGACTGGAAGTTCGACGGCGTGGTAGTGACCGACTGGGGTGGTGCCCACGATACCTACGAGGCTGCTATGAACGGACTCGACATCGAAATGGGTTCCTATACCAATGGCCTGACCTCCGAGAGTGCCTTTACCTATAATGATTACTACCTGGCCAATCCTTACCTGCAAATGCTCAAGTCGGGCAAGGTACCCATGTCTACCATCGACGACAAGGCTTCGCGCATCCTGCGTCTTATCTTCCGTACGGCCATGAACCGCCAGAAACCTTACGGTTCTGTGGCTACCCCTGAACATTATGCGGCTGCCCGCGAGATTGGCAACGAAGGCATTGTACTCTTGAAAAATGCCCCTGTCAGCAAGAAAGAATCCGCTCTGCTTCCCATCGATGCCAGCCGTTACAACAGGATTCTCGTGGTAGGCGACAATGCCGTGCGCCTGCTCAACCAGGGCGGTGGCTCTTCCGAACTGAAGGTAAAGGACATGGTTTCGCCGCTCGACGGACTGCGCGAGCTCTATGGCGACAAGGTCGTTTATACCCGGGGCTATGCTGCCGGCCGTCCCATGTATGGCCGTGCCGATGAAATTCCGCAGGCTGTTACCGACTCACTGCGCAACCGTGCCGTGGAAATGGCCCGTGAAGCCGACCTGGTGGTTCTGTTCGGTGGTCTGAACAAGAATCATTTCCAGGACTGCGAAGGTGGTGACCGCTTGCAGTACGGCCTGCCTTTCGGTCAGGACGAACTGATAGAAGCCTTGCAGGCTGTCAACAAGAATCTCGTGTTGGTACTGCTTAGTGGCAACGCCGTGGAAATGCCGTGGGTAGACAAGGTGCCAGCCATTGTGCAGGGCTGGTACTTGGGTTCCATGGGTGGCAAGTCCCTGGCCGATGTGCTGGGCGGTGCCGTCAATCCCAGTGGAAAACTTCCTTTCTCCTTCCCCGTGAAGCTCGAAGACTGCGGTGCCCATGCGTTCGATGCCCTCAGCTATCCGGGCGACAGCATTCGTGAGGTGTATAAGGAAGACATCCTGGTGGGCTATCGCTGGTATGACACCAAGAAAATTCCCGCCCTCTTCCCCTTCGGACATGGCTTGAGCTATACGACCTTCCAGTATGGCAAACCCGTCGCTTCGGCCAAGAAGATGGCTGCCGACGGCACGCTTACCGTCACCGTGCCGGTGAAGAACACAGGCAGTGTGGCCGGTAAAGAAGTAGTCCAGCTCTATGTGGGCGATGACAAGTGCAGCGTATTTCGTCCGTTGAAGGAACTGAAACATTTCCAGAAGATAGCCCTTCAGCCGGGTGAAGAGAAGAGCGTTACCTTTACCGTTACGCCCGAAGACTTGCAGTTCTACGACGACAAGGCCGCTTGCTGGAAGTCCGAGCCGGGCAAGTTCAAACTCTATATCGGCTCTTCATCAACCGACATCCGTGGTACTGTAAATTTTGAACTCTTATAAGCTGACGCTAATGAAAGCATTGCTTGTTGGCGTATGCTTGCTCCTGTGGTCGGCAGGTGCGGGTGCTGTGGCACCGGCGCCTGCCGATACGTGCAATCACCGCCTTTACTATACCTCGCCGGCTTCCATCTGGGAGGAGACACTGCCTTTGGGCAATGGCCGTTTGGGCATGATGCCCGACGGCGGCATCGGGCAGGAACACATTGTCCTGAACGAAATATCTCTCTGGAGCGGTTCGGAGAGCGACTATGGCAATCCTCTTGCTGCCGACAGTCTGCCGGCTATCCGTCAGTTGCTTTTCGAAGGACGCAACCGGGAGGCGCAGGAACTGATGTATCGCAGCTTTGTTCCCAAGAAGCAGGAAACCGATGGCCGTTATGGCACCTACCAGGTGCTGGCCGGTCTCGAACTGCTCTTTTCCTACGACCATGCCGGCCTGAAGGAAGATACCATACTGCCTTCCCGGGTCAGCGGCTACGAGCGTTCTCTTTCTCTGCGCGATGCCGTGGCTTCCACATTCTTCTCGCTGGCCGGCGTAAACTACCGGCGCGAATACTTTGTGTCGCGCAATCTCGATGTCATGCTCATTCACCTTACGGCCGACAAGCCCGGCACTCTTTCTTTTATGGCTTTTCTGGACCGTCAGGAGCGGGGACGTACTTCCATCAGCGGCAAGACACACGTGCTGACGGGCCGGCTTGACAGTGGCAATCCCAGTCAGCCGGGTATGGCCTACCGTGTAGGTCTGCGTATGGTGGCCAATGAGGGCGCTGTCATGCGTTCCGTCTCCAACAGTGGTGTTGCTTTGGCGGGAGGGCAGGAAGCATGGCTGATAGTCTCTGCCACTACCTCGTTCGAGGCCGAGGGCACCGACTTCCCCGGCCGGCGATATGTGCAGGTGTGCGACAGTCTGCTCGATGCAGCCGAGGCGCAGGTCAGCCGGGAGATGCGTCAGTCCGCCCGTTCCGCCAACAGTTCCCTGCTCCAGGCTCATGTGGCAGCCCACCGCAGTCTCTACGACCGTGTGTCTCTTTTCTTGCCCGCTACGGCCGACGATGCCCTGCCCACCGACCAGCGCCTGTTGCGCTTTGCCGACCATCCTTCGCCCGGACTGGCTGCCCTCTACTATAATTATGGCCGCTACCTGCTCATCAGCAGCACCCGGCCCGGCAGCCTGCCGCCCAACTTGCAGGGCCTTTGGGCCAACGGCGTGCAGACCCCTTGGAACGGCGACTACCACACCAATATCAACATACAGATGAACTACTGGCCCATGGAACAGGCCGGTCTGGGCGAACTCTGCCAGCCGCTTACCACCCTGATGGAACGTCTCATCCCCTCGGGGCAGGAGAGTGCGCGCACCTTCTACGGCAAGGACGCCCAAGGCTGGGTGCTCCACATGATGACCAACGTGTGGAACTATACCGCTCCCGGCGAGCATCCCTCCTGGGGTGCTACCAATACCGGCGGTGCCTGGCTCTGTGCCCATCTGTGGGACCACTATCTGTACACGCAGGACTTGGACTACCTGCGCCGTGTCTATCCCTTGTTGAGGGGAGCTGCGCAGTTCTTCCACTCCACTACGGTGCGCGAGCCCCGGCACGGCTGGCTGGTGACGGCTCCCACGTCGTCGCCCGAAAACAGCTTCTACCTGCCCGGTGATACGCTGACGCCTGTCAGCGTCTGCATGGGACCCACCATGGACGTGCAGATACTGACCGAACTCTACACCAATGTCATTGCCGCCTCCCGTCTGCTGGGGTGCAACCGTGCCTTTGCCGACACCCTGGCCGCCGACCTCAGGCAGTTTCCGCCCATGCAGGTCAGCCCGGGCGGCTACTTGCAGGAGTGGCTGGAAGACTACCGCGAGACCGATGTGCACCACCGTCACGTGTCCCATCTCTACGGCCTGCATCCTGGCAATCTCATCACTCCCGGGCGTACACCCGAACTGGCCGAAGCCTGCCGCGTCACTCTGAACCGTCGTGGCGACGAGGCCACCGGCTGGAGCCGTGCCTGGAAGATGAACTTCTGGGCTCGCCTGGGTGACGGCAACCGTGCCTGGAAACTCTTCCGCAGCCTGCTCCATCCGGCTGTCGACCCTGCTACGAAACGCCACGTCAGTGGTACCTTCCCCAATCTGTTCTGTTCGCATCCGCCCTTCCAGATTGACGGCAACTTCGGCGGAACGGCAGGCATAGGCGAAATGTTGCTCCAAAGCCACGACGGCTATATCGACCTGTTGCCTGCCTTGCCCGATGACTGGAGCTATGGCTATTTCGAGAGGTTGCGTGTCAGGGGTGGAGCAGAGGTCAGCCTCAAGTGGAAGAATGGCAAAGCCTGGACAGCTGAGATTCGGTCGGAAAAAGGCGGGCAGTTCAAGCTGAAGATGCCCCGTGGCCTCAGGAGAGCTACCGTGCGCTTCAGCGACTCCTCCATGCTGAGTCAGGCCACCGACATGCTTGTACTCGACTTCAAGCCCGGCATGTCCTGTCGTATCCTGTTCGAGTGAAGCGGTCACGCATCTGCATGACTTTGGCTATTGCCTTACATACAGCCACAGACTACCCGGATTGTTTCATCTGATTATCTGCAAATCAGGTAAAAAAACGATGATAATCCGGGTGATTTGTGGCGCTTTATAACTTTGGACGAATTTTATTTTACAGGAATTCAGAACTCTATAATCGCTTTTTCTCCATATTACCCATGGCTCTTTCATTTAAAAACATGTATCCACTATTGGCTGTGAAGAAATAGAAGCCAACTCACATGTTGTCGCTGACAATTTTGGTGTTTCATCTTGTTTCAATACTGTTGAAACAATGTTTTATGCACACTGAGACAGTGCTTCATGCGTGCTGAAACAAAAACGAACCAGCTTTCTTTATAAATGAAAGGGTCGTGTGCCGAAGGCCTTTTTTGTCAAGGGGAACGTTGGGATATTTATCGAAATGCCTTAAATTTGTCACGAAACACCGTGATATATGGATATTTGGGATAAAGAGAAACGTTCTGCCGTCATGGCAAAAATACGCAGCAAAGACACGAAGCCGGAACTCATCGTGCGCCGCTACCTTTATCACCGGGGCTACCGTTACCGTAAGAATGTAAAGGGGCTGCCGGGCACGCCGGATATTGTATTGCGCAAATATGGGGTCGTGATATTCATACATGGATGTTTTTGGCATGGGCATGAGGTGGATAAACATATTCCTGCGGCCCATCATGAGTATTGGGAGAAGAAGATTGAGCGGAACAAGGAACGGGACAAGAAAAACAAGCAGGCGTTGATGCGGATGGGATGGACGGTAATCACTATTTGGGAATGCCAATTGAAGCCGAAAACGCGGGAAAACACATTATTAGAATTAGAGTATGTCATCAATCACACCTATTTGGAACGGCTAAGGAAGAAAAACGTGAAGCCTTATCGACCGGAAGAAAACGAAAACTCCCTCGGCGTTGCGGCGGAGGGAGCTGTAGGGTATGGGGAGGCATTAGAGTGAATTTTGCCCTTTTATTATTTCTATCCAAGATTCATCAAAGTTCAATGAATCCAAAATAGCATTTCTGGTCAGCAGAGGAGGCTGTTTTATTTTGAACTTTAACGCATTGTCTGGAACTATCGTATGAATTGTGAATTGAGAGCCATGCGGTTGCCAAGTAAAACATACTCGACCGGTTTCAATTTCTTTTCCAATCAAATTTCCGTTGCTGTTTACTTCCCACACATAATCGCTTGTTCTGTATCGATGATTTTCTTCCTCAAACAGGCAATATGAAAGCAAGTCGTTGCTTCGGATAAGAATGGAGGTACGTACAGGATTATAATTGTCTTGCGCTATATTGATTCGTTCGTTCCAAATGCCTAAGACAGCTCTTCCTGTTTCTTGAATGTCCTTATGGGGGTCGGTAATGCCGTAAGAATAATCAGGCGAGCAACGACCGCTTATGAGCCTTATGTTTCTGCAATGGAAAGGATTGGCATTCTTTACTGTTTTCATGGACCATGCCATTTTTTCTAACACGACGTCTGCAATGCCAACGGGAGAATCCAAATGTGTGCCTCCTACGGCAGCAGAGAACGCGTCTCCCCAATCACTTCCCGTCAAATCTTTGCGCCCCACATATAGGAGGTAAACGAAATGTCCGCCGATTTTTACTATCAAATCTTCAGGAATTTCGTTTATCGGATAAGGTTCGGATGTTTGTAACTTATATGAATCTCGTAATTTAGGCCGTTTCATTGTATTCTTTCTTTATGATGTTGTCTATTTTTTTTGCGATGGCTCTGATCATAGGTACAGCGACCGAATTCCCGGTCTGCCTTCTGATTTCTTGATGCGAAACCACTATCTTATAAGATTCGGGGAATCCTTGCAAACGTAATAATTCTCTAGAGGATGGTCTGCGGTAACCATTCACCAACAGATAATTATAAGAAGCGCCTGTCCGCAGGGCACATGCATAATCCAAAACAGAAATATTGCCCGATTTGTTTTCATGCCAAATAGACGGATAGAAAACCTCTTTGCCTTTGGTCTTTTCTAATCTCTTTTGGATGATTTTTTCTGATGCAAACAAGGATTTGTCCACCTCGTTGTCCTTTTCCAATATATCGGCCAAATTATATTTTCGCGCGGAAAAATCGAAGCTGAAATCGAAAAAATCTTGTTCGTTCCGAAATCCCACAATGATTACTCGCTCGCGTTTCTGAGGCAGGCCGAAATCCAAAGCGTTTAGCACTTTCCATTTTACAAAATACCCTAACCCTGCCAATCGGGACAAGATGACTTTGAATGTCCTGCCCTTGTCATGCGTTGTCAGTTGCTTGACGTTTTCCAATAAGATAACGGGAGGCTTATGATAGGACAATATCCGTTCTATCTCAAAAAACATGGTACCCCGTGTATCGGCGAAACCTTGCATCTTGCCCATAATGGAAAAAGCTTGACAAGGGAAACCTGCTAATAACAAATCGTGGGATGGAATGCTTTCAGCAGGGATTTTTGTAATATCTCCAGCCGGACGTTCACCGAAATTCGCCGTATAGGTGTCGCACGCGGCCTTGTCCCATTCGGACGAGAACACGCATTGGTATCCTAATTCGTCAAATGGAATCCGAATGCCTCCTATGCCTGCAAATAAATCTATGAATCTTATCATTGTCAGTAGCTACATTCTTAAATCAAGGCAACAAAAATACAATAAAGTCTTGACATTTAAAAGATAAGTATCGATTATTATTTCAATGTTCCACGGCTCTTTCAATTAAAACCATGTATCCATTCATTAGCTGCCGGGTTGAGATGAAATGGAAGCCGGATTATAGTTTGTCGCTGACAACCTCGGTGTTCCATCTTGTTTCAACATTGTTGAAACAAGGGTAACCCCGTTTTCTTTATAATTGAAAGAACCATATAGCCAATCTTGAAAACTATATTTTCGTTTGTCTCTGCTCTCGCCTTTCGCTATCTTTGCAACCGCTTATGGATAAGTTTGTAGATGTCATACTGCCACTGCCGCTGTACAGCTGCTTTACCTACGCCCTGCCGGCCGACATGGCCGACGAGGTGGGCATAGGGTGCAGGGTGGTGGTGCCTTTCGGCAAGAAGAAATTCTATACGGGCATTGTGCGCAACGTGCACTATCTGAAGCCTCAGGATTACGAGGTGAAGGAGGTGAGCGTGGTGCTCGATGCCCGTCCTGTTCTGTTGCCCATGCAGTTCCGCTTCTGGGAGTGGATGGCCGACTACTACCTCTGTACCCTGGGCGACGTCTACAAGGCGGCCCTGCCCTCGGGGCTGAAGCTGGAGAGCGAGACGGTGGTGGAGTATAACCCCGACTTTGAGAGCGACGTCCGCCTGCCCGAACGCGAGCAGCGCATCCTCGACCTGCTGTCGGCCGAGCCCCAGCAGAGCATCAACAAGCTGGAGAAGGACAGCGGCCTGAAGAACGTGCTTACCGTGGTCAAGTCGCTCCTCGACAAGGAGGCCGTCTTTGTGAAGGAAGAACTGCGCCGCACCTACAAACCCCGCACCGAGACCCGCGTCAGGCTCTCGCCTGCCGCCCGCAACGAGCACCGACTGCACTTTGCCTTCGATGAGCTGCAACGCCGTGCCCCCCGGCAGCTCGACCTCCTCATGGTCTTCCTCAGCCAGGCCGGACAGGGTGCTGACGTGCGCACCGACAGCTTTGCCGCCGTCATGGCCGGTGCCTCGCTAAGCAAGAAGGAACTGCTGGAGCGTGCCTCGGCCTCGCCCGCCGTCTTCAACGGACTGGTCGAGCGGGGTATCTTCGAGGTCTACCGGCAACCCGTGGGTCGCCTCGACGCCGATGCCGACACGGCCACCGAACCCCTGCACACCTTGAACGAGCACCAGCGGCAGGCCTACGATGCCATCAACGATGCCTTCCTCACCCGCAACGTCTGCCTGCTGCACGGCGTCACCTCCAGCGGCAAGACCGAGATATACATCCACCTCATAGCCGATGCCCTGGCCCGCGGCAAGCAGGTGCTCTACCTCCTGCCCGAGATAGCCCTCACCACCCAGATTACCGCCCGCCTGAAGCGTGTGTTCGGTGCCCGCCTGGGCATCTATCACTCCAAGTTCCCCGACGCCGAGCGTGTGGAGATATGGCAAAAGCAGCTGTCCGACCAGCCCTACGACATCATCCTGGGCGTGCGCTCCTCCGTCTTCCTGCCCTTCACCCGCCTGGGGCTGGTCATCGTGGACGAAGAGCATGAGACCACCTACAAGCAGCAGGACCCCGCCCCCCGCTACCACGCCCGCAGCGCCGCCATCATGCTGGCCTCCATGCTGGGCGCCAAGACCCTGCTGGGCACCGCCACGCCCTCCGTGGAGTCGTGGTACAACGCTACCGTGGCCCGCAAGTACGCCCTCGTGGAGCTGAAGCAACGCTACCGCGAGATACAGCTGCCCGAGATAGTGCCCGTCGACATCAAGGAGCTGCAACACAAGAAACGCATGAACGGCCCCTTCTCGCCCCTGCTGCTGCAATACGTGCGCCAGGCGTTGGAGCAGAAGGAGCAGGTCATCCTCTTCCAGAACCGACGCGGCTTTGCCCCCATGGTGGAGTGTCACACCTGCGGCTGGGTGCCCAAGTGCAAGAACTGCGACGTCAGCCTGACCTACCACAAGGGCCTGAACCAGCTGACCTGCCACTACTGCGGCTACACCACCGCCCTACCGCGCCAGTGTCCGGCCTGTGCGGGCACCGACCTGCGCAGCCGCGGTTTCGGCACAGAGAAGGTGGAGGACGAGGTGAAGGCCATTTTCCCCGACGCGCGCGTGGCACGCATGGACCTCGACACCACCCGCACTCGTACCGCCTACGAGCGCATCATTGCCGACTTCCAGCAGGGCAAGACCGACATCCTCATCGGCACCCAGATGGTGTCCAAGGGCCTTGACTTCGACCGCGTCAGCGTGGTGGGCATACTCAATGCCGACACCATGCTCAACTATCCCGACTTCCGTGCCTACGAACGTGCCTTCCAGCTCATGGCGCAGGTGGCCGGCCGTGCCGGCCGCAGGCAGAAGCGCGGCCGCGTGGTGTTGCAGACCAAGAGCATCGACCATCCCATCATTGCCCAGGTCATGGCCAACGACTTCGAGGGCATGGCCGGCGGCCAACTGGCCGAGCGCCAGATGTTCCGCTACCCGCCCTTCTACCGCCTGGTCTACGTCTACCTGAAGAACCGCAACGAGACCTTGCTCGACCTCATGGCGCAGACCATGGCCGCCAAGCTGCGCAGTGTCTTCGGCCAGCGTGTGCTGGGCCCCGACAAGCCCCCCGTGGCACGTGTGCAGATGCTCTTTATCCGCAAGATAGTGCTCAAGATAGAGCAGGGCGCCTCCCTGGCCCGAGCCCGCGAGCTGTTGGTACAGGTGCAGAAGGAAATGTTGTCTGAAGACAAATTCAAGTCGCTGATTGTCTACTACGACGTGGACCCGATGTAGGCGATAGGAAGTCTCTTTCAATGGTTTATGATGACGGTCGGATGATTGGTGGTATTGTGCGGTATTAAGTAGTGGTAAGTGGTTCGTGATAAGTGGTCAGTAGTCTGCCTGTGTGCCGAGATGTGGTGGTTTATGCTCGTCTCTTGGCAGTAGTCAATCCTTTTTTTATATTCTCATTGTAACGTTTTATTCTTTTATTCCCATTGCTCTTTTCTCCTGTTACTCCTTTTCCACTATTGAAAAAATCCTTCTATCCTTTTCCCGGCCTTTCCTACCTTTTCAGCCCCCTTTTGTTCGTTCCTCCTTCGTTCCTTGTTCGTTCTTTCTTCGCTTTTGGGTACCTTTATTCGAAGAAGTAACGAAGCAGATGCGTCTGAGAAGCGATTGAGGTAGGTAAGAAGGGGCATTTGAGAGAAAAAGTGCGGGAAGGGCCGAAATGATAAAATAGTTGAACAAAAAGTAAGACAGGATATATGCAGGGGGTAGCGGAATGAGCCAACTGGACAGCAAAAGGCTGACTTTCGGCTATAGCCAGCGAACAGGCCGGAACAGGGAGACAGTGACGACATAGGGATAAAAAAACGATTTTTTCATTCGCTTATGCCACGATATTGCATAGGCATACTTCTAGCTTTGCAGCATAAACTTGAATGTTATGGAAAAGACATCGCTCATGCAGAACATACGAACAGCCGCCTCGAAATTGAAAGGCTGTAAGTTGAAACGTCAGAACCTGCTGGCTCCCGTACTGGACAACATCCGCCAGGAGCTGCAACTGGCATCGAAAGAAGAGGTCATGGTGCTGGTGGTTATCTTTGACCGGCAGTGCTCGCTGCGCAATACGGACCTGGACGACCTGTCCAATTACCTGGAGTGTTCGGCACTGGAGGCCATGGAGCTGCTGCCAAGCATCAGTGCCCTGCAACAAAGAGGCTACATCATGGCCGAAAACAAAAGGGAAAAGCTGATTGCCCGCAAGGAATTCATGCTGCGCCCGGAGGTGTTCAACAGTCTGGTTGAGGGTAGTCCGGTAAAGCCTTACCAGGAAAAGGAACAGCAGGTCTTCGACCAGTTCGACCTGTGCGCAGCCGTACACGAGCTGATAGAGGAACGTACCAACGAGACAATGGAAACCAGTCAGGTAATGAGTATGACCGAACAGATAGAAAACGAGCACACCGACCTGCCACTGGTGAAGGAACTGCGGAAACTGGTGAAGGATACGGCCGACCGCGTTTTGTTCTACGAGATGTGCAAGGACTTTACCAACGACTGCAACGGAGGGCATTCGGACCTGAACAGTACGCTGCAGGACATATTCGACCGCATCATGGACCGGGTGCGGATAAAGAAGTCCATCATGGAGGAAAGCCACTGCCTGCTGACGCTGAAGCTGGCGGAACTGCGCGAGCAGTCGGAGCTGCACCTGTTGCCCAAAGCTCTGCACCTGCTCTTCGGCGAAGCGGCATCGGCCTTTGTGGAAAAGAACAGCGGGCTGGACCGCTACGAGTTTGTGGACAAGGTGCATGACATGGCGTGCGACATACCGAAGCGGTTCTTCAAGTATGAAGCCGGCAGGGCACGGCAAAAGGTACTGAGACTGGAGGAAGAGAATGCGCAGCTGGAGATGTTGAGGAAACTACGCATCCTGCTGCCCGACATTGACGACCGTTTTCTTTTTTACCTGATATGCTACGAAAAGAGCGACCAGGACACGTATTACGTCAACCAGTTGCAGATTATCTACACCAAGAAAGACGCCATGCAAGTGCAACGGAAGCTGAAGGAACAAACACACGTGCTGCAAACGACGGGACTGGTGGAACTGACGGCAAACAATATGGCAGACCGGAGTGAACTGGTACTGACGGATAAGGGAAAGGAACTTTTCCTGGAGGAAGACGCCGACCTGTTTGAGGAGAACGCACCGACACAGAGCCTCATCACCCCGGAGCAGATAGGCATGAAGCGGCTGTTCTTTGAGCCGGGGCTGGAAAGGCAACTAATGACCCTGCGCAGCAGCCTGAACGACAGCAACTACCGGTCGCTGTGCCAGCGGCTGAAGAGTAAGCAGCTGCCCACGGGCATAGCCGTGTTGCTGTACGGGCAGCCGGGAACAGGAAAGACCGAGAGCGTGATGCAGATAGCCCGCGCAACGGGACGCAGCGTGATGCACGTCGACATATCGGCCACCAAGACCTGCTGGTTTGGCGAAAGCGAAAAGCTCATTAAAGGGGTGTTTACCCAATACAGGCGACTGTGCGAGAAGAGCAAGGTGAAACCCATCCTGCTGTTCAACGAGGCCGACGCCATATTCTCGAAACGAAAGGACAGCAACAGTAGCAGTGTGGCACAGACGGAGAATGCCATTCAGAACATCATCCTGGAAGAGATGGAGACGCTGGACGGCATACTGATAGCAACAACTAACCTGGCTACCAACCTGGACAGTGCCTTCGAACGGCGTTTTCTGTTTAAAATCCGCTTCGACAAGCCCACCGTGGAAGCCAAGGCACGTATCTGGTGCGACAAGCTGCCGGTGCTGACGCCTGCCGAAGCAGCCACACTGGCGGCACAGTATGACTTCAGTGGGGGCGAGATAGACAATGTGGTGAGAAAGGTGACCATGGAGGAAATCATCGGTGGGAAAATGCCGTCGATGGATATGCTGACACGCATCTGCGGGGAGGAGAAGATAGAGAAGAAGACGGCGAGAATAGGGTTTTATTAAGGACGGAGGAGCGAAAGGAGTTAGAAGGAGTTATCGCCCGCAGAGGGGGCTGAGGGGCTAAAGGCCGATAGCCTGGGGTGTATGCTGGCATACTTTTCGCAAAAGAATTGGCTTAACGACTTAACTCCTTCTAACTCCTTCAGTTTCTGCAAGGCTGCTTTCTATTCTTCGGATTTTTCTTATTTTTAAATAAAACAGGAGGCAGCTCGGCAAAGTCAAATTCGAAAACACAGTTTTCATTTGCCTTTACTCTCGCCTTTCACTATTTTTAGATAAAATAAGAGGCGCCTCAGCATAAAAAACAAACAAGCTTGTTTTTTCTACATTCGGCTTTTCTTATTTTTGCCCAAAGGGAAATAACGTACTTAAGTTCTGATTTAATATTTCACTGGAAGTTAAGAAGTTATAGAAGTTATCACTTCGCTTTGCTCTGTT
>USEY01000052.1 GCA_900553815.1 uncultured Bacteroides sp. | reverse complement strand
AAAAATGAAAAGCCTATTGGCAGAGTTAAATATGCGCTATTTTAATTCCGCCAACAGGTTTTTTGCTTTATTTTTTTAGTTGTTTTTGACTCCCCATAGGCTTTTCCGACTTTGGAGGAAAGCCTTCGACCGTGAGGGAAGCAGGTTGGTTTTTGTCGGTCAGAAGACTTTCTGTCGGACAAAGACACAACTTGCTCTGTTCGCTTGAACAGAGAATCCACCTCCGGCGGATTGCTGCGCGACGTTTGCAGCATGCTGTGGTCCATTGGAGCATTTTTCTGTTTTTATCATGGGGCGTTTTTGGGGAAACTTGAGCTTTTTCCTTCTATTCAAAGATAACAGACGATTTGATTAAGGGTATATCGTGGCTCAAAAAGGCTTTATTTCGATTATAGTACTCCATTCTTCTACATTTTGCTTAAATGCAATAACATAATGAGGCACTAATGCATCCATATAACATTGTACTAACGTAATGATGAGGGCATAAATGCGGGATTTACTGGAAATGGCTGCCGCATGTGAGAAAAGGGATAGTGGAATGGACGGTGATTACTTCCCTTAGCTTACCATCGTTTCGGTTGGGAGGCTTTCCTGCCACCATTCTGTAGCATGTCATAAAGCAAGGGGTATCTGACATGCTGCTGTTCGCTACAGATGCCCCTTGTCTCCTTGTCCTCAAATGCTTTGGAAGTTCTATCTGTAGATCGGATTGGAGAGCAGTATCTTGTAGTACAGGACACCGTCACCCTCATAAGGATGGGGGCTTCACCGTTTTTCAGCAGTTTGGTTTTCAGAATGAAAAACAGGATGTTCATTGTGCCTTGTTTCATCTTCGTCTCTTTTAAATGTTGTACATTCGGTTGACTTGCCAAACATGAATGGGAACAGGCAAAGGCGTTTTTCCTTTGCTGTTTGGGCATTCGATGGGATGCACAAAATTACTATTTTGGCTTCCGGGATGATACAGGCAAAACATTGATGTTTAGTGAAGTATGAAACAATCGGTGGTTTTTGATGCGGCTGAAAAAAAAACACCGAATCAGCCATGTGTTATCTGCTTACAATTTCGCTTTTGGCATGCAGACAGCAAATAAAAATCCGCTGAAACGACTGTGTTTCAGCGGATTTCCTAATCTTTCATTTTCTAAATGTGGTGCCACCAGGAATCGAACCGGGGACACAAGGATTTTCAGTCCTTTGCTCTACCAACTGAGCTATGGCACCGTTGTTTGTCGTTTGCGGGTGCAAAGATAGACAGATTTTTTGATATTGCAAACTTAACAAGAGAAAAATCAAAAAAAACGGCCTCTTTTTTGATAAAAGGAGGCCGTTTATACTTAATTATGCGAATCAGTCGATGTTGGGGTTGATGCTGTGCCATTCGCTGATAGCGGGCAGAACACCCATTTCGATAACTTCATCACGCAGTGTGCAGAGGTGTTTGTAGCTTTCTTGCAGTTTGGCCTCTTCTTCGGGTGTACCCTTCAGTTCTTTGTAGTGTACGCCGTCTTTGGTGATTTCAGTTTCCATAGCCATCATGATGTGGTCGAAACCATGGCTGTGTACGTATGTTCCAGCAGGCCAACGGAACGGTTTGCCACCCATAGCAGCAGCAATCATTTCGATAGAAACGTATGCCGGGCTCTGGAATGAAGAACGGCCACGCAGAGCGATGATGTTTGCACCACCTTTGGTAACCTTAGTTTGGATTTCAGCCCATTGTTCTTTAGTCAGAGCAGGAGTACCGATGATGTCCAACAACGGTTTGCCATCAACTTTGGCAGTTGAAGCGTATACAGCCATCTGTTCGCCGTGTCCACCATAAGTACGGCAGTTTTCAACTTTGTCAGGAGCAATACCGAAGTGCTTGGCAAGTTCGCTGCGCAAACGAGTACTGTCGAGGGCTGCCAGTGTAGTTAGCTGAGAAGGTTTCAAACCAGAATATAATAATGTAATCAAACCAGTGATGTCAGCAGGGTTGAAGATTACAACTACATGTTTTACGTCGGGGCAGTAAGCCTTTACGTTCTTACCAAATTCTTCTGCGATGGCAGCGTTGCCTTTCAACAAGTCTTCGCGTGTCATGCCGGCCTTACGGGCTGCACCACCAGAAGAAACCACATATTTAGCACCAGTCAAAGCTTCCTTAATGTCAGAAGTAAATGTGATGTTTACGTTTTCAAAGCCACAGTGGAAGAGTTCCTCTGCTACTCCTTCCAATCCGGGAGCGTACGGGTCGTACAAGCAGACGTTAGGAGTAAGGTGCATCATGATGGCAGTTTGAGCCATGTTTGATCCGATCATGCCAGCTGCGCCGACAATGGTCAGTTTGTCATTTGTTAAGAATTCCATATCTATAATCTATTTAAAGGTGATTAAATGGTTCACTTTCTATAATGCTTCACAAAGATAGTAGTTTTTTGCTATAGTTGTTCATAGAAAAAAGTTATCTTTTATTCAAAAAGTTATTCCTTATCCCTATCTTTGCCGGAAAACGTTGAAAATATGGAATTAAAGCTTGGAAAATTCAATATATTAAAGGTTGTAAAGGTAGTTGATTTCGGTCTGTATCTGGATGGTGGTGAGGAAGGAGAAGTATTGTTGCCTAAGCGATACGTGCCGGAAAATATCAAACTGGGTGATGAACTGAACGTCTTTATCTATTTGGATAATGAAGAACGCCTGGTGGCTACTACGCTCACACCTCTCGTTCAAGTTGGGCAGTTTGCTTGTCTGGAAGTGGCTTGGGTCAATCAATACGGTGCTTTCCTGAATTGGGGATTGATGAAAGACTTGTTTGTGCCTTTCCGTGAGCAGAAGGTGAAGATGGAGATAGGAAAGAAGTATATTGTGCATGCCCACATTGATGAAGACAGTTTCCGTATTGTGGCTTCGGCAAAAGTAGAGCATTTCCTGTCCAAGGAAAAGGCTGATTATACACCTGGAGAGGATGTGGATATATTAATCTGGCAACGTACGGCCTTGGGTTATAAAGCCATTATTGACAATCAGTATAGTGGCTTGTTGTATGAAAACGAAATTTTCCAGCCTTTGCAGATTGGCATGAAGCTTACCGCTTATATTAAGCAGGTGCGCGAAGACGGCAAGATAGACCTGATATTGCAGAAGCCTGGCATGGAAAAGGTGGAGGATTCTGCTAAAATGTTGTTGGACTACATCAAACAGCATGGAGGCAAGACCTCGCTGAATGATAAAAGTCCGGCAGAGGTCATATACCAGGAGTTGGGAATCAGCAAGAAAACATTCAAGAAAGCCGTAGGCGACTTATATAAGAAGCGGATAATCGTTTTGACAGAGGAGGGCATCAGACTGGCCTGACAACATCTGATTGCCTGTTTCTGTTGGCAAGTTGTAGGTTTTCTTCTGCTGTCGTTAGGGAAACGCCTATAGAGGATTAGGGAGATTCATCGCTGGGTAGGAATTTATTTAGTTAATTTTGCCATAGAGATTAAAAGAGAATAGGCAGTACATGTTGAACTTGAAAAAACGACTTTATCATGAAACGAATATTTTTTATACTGATTACGCTGGTAGTGAGCACTGTATATTGCAGTGCCGCAATGAGCAATAGCCGTTTGCGCAAAGAATCCCGTTTCTTGACTGACAAGATGGCCTACGAGCTGAACCTTTCGACAGGGCAATATAATGATGTGTATGAAATCAATTACGATTTCATAGACCAGGTGCGCGATATAATGGATGAAGTGTTGGATGGATACGAATGGGCTTTGAATGATTATTATCGTTACCTGGATTATCGGAACGATGACCTCAGGTGGGTACTTACAGCAGCTCAGTATCATAAGTTTATGGATAGGGAATACTTCTTCCGTCCGCTTTTTATAACCAATAATACTTGGACTTTCCGTGTTCACTTGGTGTATGTGAACCATAACCACTTCTATTTCCCCAAGCCTTATCATTATAAATCTTATTGCGGAGGACATAGTCATCACTACTATCATAATGTGAGTTTCTACCATGGCCGTTACGATCATCCTTGCTACACGGGTACGGTTAGTGTGCGGAACAATAGGACAACGCGGCGTTCGGACTTCGGTTCGGTGCGGATAAAGCCTAATACAACCCGTCAGCCAAGCAGGACGAGTTCGTCAACACGCCGGACATCTTCTACGCCGGATGATGTTTATGCCACTCCTTCGCGCACTTCGTCTGGCAGCAGCACACGTACCAGTAGTGGTACACGCACCGGTAGCAGTACGCGGACAAGTAGCAGCACACGCAGTAGCAGCAGTACGTCGAATAGCCGTACTTCGGGCACCACCCGTAGCAGTTCCAGCACCACCCGGTCTACCTCTGGAAGCAGCACGCGTACTCAGTCTACTCAAAACAATAGCACTCGTAGCAGCAGTAGTGTACGCAGCAGTTCGGGCAGTAGCACCCGTAGCAGTTCAACGGCGGGAGGTTCTTCACGCACTTCCTCTTCTTCGCGCAGCTCGAGTAGTAGTTCCAGAAGGTGATAGAAGAGTATGAAGACGGCAAGAGAATATATCGAATAATATGTCCGGGAAGTATGGATAAACATACTTCCCGGACTTTCTTGCATTAGAGCAGAAGCAATGAAAGCAGATATAGAGCAGAGATTTGACAAGTGGACGGCGGTGCCGGGCTGGCGGGTAGAGGTATATTCTCCTGACAGGCAGGACGAATGGGATGAGTTCGTTGCGCAGTCGCGCAACGGCACCTTCCTGCTGTGTCGTGGCTATATGGATTATCATGCTGACCGTTTTACAGACTGTTCGCTGATGATTTACTACGGCCGACAATTGTTGACTCTCTTGCCCGGACATCTGGAGGGACAGACCTACTGTTCGCACAACGGCCTGACCTATGGTGGCCTGTTGCTGCATCCGCATATCACGCTGGTCCGTGTGCAGGCTGCATTGGTGACCGCTTGTGCTTTTCTGCAGTGTCACTACAATGTCACTAAGCTGGTTTACAAAGCCATTCCCCATATTTATCACCGCTATCCGGCCGAAGACGACCTGTATGTACTGACGCGTTTGGGGGCTCGGCTGGCTGAGCGCTGTGTATCGTCGGTTGTCAGACCCGAGATGGCTTTGCCGTTGCAGGAGTTAAGAAGAAGGCAGCTGAAGCGTGCCCGTACGTGTGGCCTGACATGGGTTGAAGACGACGCTTTCCATCTCTTTTGGCCGTTGCTGGAAGAGAATCTTCTTCGGCGTCATGGCGTAAAGCCGGTGCATACGCTGGAAGAAATAGAGCGGCTGCACCGTTCTTTCCCCGACCGGATAAGGCTCTTCCGGGTGTGCGAGGGAACTGAAACGGTGGGCGGCTGCGTGGTGTATGAAACCGACTGCGTGGCTCATGTGCAGTACATCGCTTCGTCGGAGCGTGGCAGGCACAGCGGGGCACTCGACCTGTTGTTTACCCACCTGCTGACGGTGCGCTACCGCCAGGTTCCCTATTTCGATTTCGGTATTTCCACCGAACAGGGAGGCCGGATACTGAACGAGGGACTCTTGTTTCAGAAAGAAGGATTTGGGGCACGTTCGGTGGTCTATGACAAATATGTGCTGGAGCTGGACAAACCAGCAGCCGGTGAACGAACAAAACATGATTAAGGTATGGAAAACAAACGGATACCCTTCTTGGACTTGCAGCGGGTGAATGACAGTTTCGAACCCGAACTTTCCGAAGCTATCGGTCGAGTAGTTCGTTCGGGTTGGTACTTGCGTGGCGAGGCTTTGCGCCGTTTCGAACGCGACTATGCCGGCTACTGCGGAACCGACTATTGTGTAGGAGTAGGAAGCGGACTTGATGCGCTGACACTGATATTTCTGGCCTACAGGCAGATGGGGATGATGCAGGAAGGTGACGAAGTGATTGTTCCGGCCAATACCTTCATTGCCACCATCCTGGCCGTGGAGCGGGCTGGACTGAAGCCTGTGCTGTGCGAACCATCCAGTCGCACTTGCAACTTGGAGGCTGAGGACGTGGAAGAACTGATAGGTCCGCGCACACGCGCACTGCTGCCCGTACACCTTTATGGGCGTGTGGCCGATATGGATGGGCTCATGGAGCTGGCCCGTAACTATGGCCTGAAGCTGGTGGAAGATGCCGCACAGGCTCACGGTGCCATGTACACGCATAGCGATGGAACGCTGGCTCGTGTCGGCGCCCTGGCCGATGCGGCAGCATTCAGCTTCTATCCAGCCAAGAACCTGGGTGCGCTGTCCGACGGTGGTGCCGTCACCACCGACGACGAGGAACTGGCCGATACCGTCCGTGCACTGGCCAACTATGGCTCGGCCGAGAAGTACGTACATATATATAAAGGTATAAACAGCCGCCTCGACGAGATTCAGGCTGCCGTGCTCGACCTGAAGCTGGCCCGGCTGGACGAAGACAACGAACGCCGTCGACGCATTGCAGGCCGCTACTTGCGGGGTATAGACCCTGACAGAGTGGGAGTCAGGATAGACCTGCCGGCCATGCAGAATCATGTGTTCCACATCTTCCCTCTATTCACTCCTTTGCGAAACCAGCTACAGGAACATTTGCACGCCTGTGGCGTTGCCACCCAGATTCACTATCCCATTCCGCCTCATTGCCAGCAGGCGTTCCAGTTTGAATATGGTTCGCTCAGCCTGCCACTGACCGAGCGGCTCCACCGTGAAGAGCTGAGCCTGCCCATCTTTCCCCAACTGACGGACGAGGAAGTGCAGCGGGTAATAGATGCTGTCAACAGCTTTGGAGCCTGTTAAGTTCTGTTTGCCATATTCCGATTATCCACGTTAAATACCGATTATCAGCCATGAAAATATTACTGTTGGGCGAAGCAAGCGGTTTGCACTGGACACTGGCCGAAGGCCTGCGGGCCTTGGGGCATGAGGTATGTGTGGCTTCCGACGGAAACGGATGGAAGAACTATCCGCGCGATATCGACTTGGCACGCCCTACCAATAGCCTGACCGATGGCTTCCGTTGCCTGTTCCGCATCTTGCGCCACCTGCACGAGTTTCGTGGTTATGATGTGGTGCAACTCATCAGCCCTTACTTCCTGCGCTTGCGCAGCGAGCGCACATTGCCCGTCTATCAATACCTGCGCCGCCACAATGGAAAAGTGTTTCTGGGTGCTTTCGGTACCGATTATTATTACTGCAAAGCCTGCATGGAGAGCGACCTTTATCGCTACTCCGATTTCAAAACAGGTGATTACTACCGGGATACTCCTCTTAATCGGCTAACGTTGGACGACTGGTATTGGGGCAGGTCGGCGCGTGCCAACCAACAGATTGTAGATACCTGCGACGGCGTCATTGCCTGCCTGTGGGAGTACTATGCCGCCTACCGGCTTTACCGCCCCGACAAGGTGACCTACATTCCACTGCCCATAGACTTGCGCGGCATTCAGGCACGTCTGCGTACAACTCCCGAACGGGTCAACTTCTTCATCGGCATCCAGTCGCAGCGCAGCGACGTGAAGGGCACTGACGTCATGCTGCCCGTCCTGCGCCAGGTGGCCAATGACTATCCCGACCGTTGCCGGGTGACCGAGGTGTGTGACGTACCCTTTGCCCGCTATCGTCAGTTGCTCGACAACGCCGACGTGCAGCTGGACCAGCTCTATTCCTATACTCCCTCCATGAACTCCCTGCTGGCCATGGCCAAGGGCATGGTGGTGGTGGGCGGTGGCGAGCCCGAGAACTACGATCTGATAGGCGAAAAGCAGTTGCGTCCCATTATCAACGTGACGCCCGATCCGACAGATATTTACCGCGCGTTGGAAGATCTTGTGCTCCATCCGCAGCTCATTCCCGACCTTTCAGCCCAAAGCATGGAATACGTGCGCCGTCATCACGACTATCTTCGCGTGGCAGCGGCTTATGCCGAACGCTATACTCGCTGAGGCGATTATCAGTTTTCTATGTAATCCGTCTTTTCAAGGTAGTACACGGCTTCTCCACGGTCGCCGTTTTCAAGGTCGGTCAGTTCAACCCTGAATACATGGTAGGGCAGGGTAGTCTTTCGTTTGGGCATATCAACGGTCAGGTAATAGGCTATGCCATATTCAGTAGCTTTGTAATATTCCTTTATCTGCTGTTTCATCAGTACAGGAACCTCTTCACCGTCTACCCAGACTTTTATGCCCGCCTTGTCGATAGTGGGAGCCAGCCGGTCGCATCGGGCACTGTCTGCCGATACTGTTTGGGTGATATCCGACAAATCCTCCTTATGTTGGGCATTGCCGATACCCTTGTTGGCCAGAAACCTGGTCAGACTCATCGGGCGGACATAAATCTGATAGGTAGGCATGCCGCCGGGAATCTGGAAAACATGCAGTCCGTAGGCCTCCATACGGTGATATCTGATGTTCAGGGTCGTGTCGCGGTCGGCAACCACGTTCCAGCCCCAGAACTCCAGCCTGAGTTCCTGCAGGTCGCTGCCGGACTTCATGGTATGGGGATACGTGTCCATGTCGATGGCTCCCATGTTGCTGTATCTTCCTTTGGGTATTCTGATTTGATAGTTGCCGTCCTTGTCGGTCTTGGTTTCGAACAGCGTGTCAAAGTTGGAGTTCTGAAACATCACGGAGCAGTTGCCTATGGCATGGCCCTCATAGTCGCTGACGTGTCCGCTTATCGTGACCGAATCCTTCTGCGTTTGTTGTGCGTGCACTCCGCAGGTAGGCAACAGTCCGGCCAATAAGATTAATGATTTAATCAGGTTCATTCTTTTGTAGTTTTAATAATATTGTTCTCCCAATGTCCACACACGTGTGTGGGGGGCTGCAATTTCTTTTTTTTGATTTTTGAGAGCACAAAATTAGGGCGTATTTTTCTATCGTGCAAGAAATGGACCTCTACATTTGGATGGCTGATATAGGACGATAGTAGTTGTAAATCAATTGCTTATAAATTTTGTAAGGAAGCGCTTCCTCTACAAATGAGTTTTGCAGAAAAGAATACTTCCTGCGAGTATCATTTCCAAGACCGGTCATTCATCGTTTGCCTTTGTTGGTGTTGGGGCGTGAGTTACTTGTTGCACCAGTCTCTCTTGTTTGATGGTAGTCTACTGCCCGTTTGATAGTAGTCCACTGCTTGGTCGATAGCAGTCCACTACTTGGTCGATAGTAGTCCACTGCTTGGTCGATAGCAGTCCACTGCTTGGTCGATAGTAGTCCACTGCTTGGTCGATAGCAGTCCACTGCTTGGTCGATGGTAGTCCACTGCTTGGTCGATAGTAGTCCATTGCCCGGTCAATAGTAGTCTACTGTCAATTAGCAGGCCGTTAATATTTATCATGCAGACCGTTAAAACTTATCGCATGGGTGTCGATGTTTCTTTGGTGTCAGTTTATGGTGTTTGGGCTGTAAGTTAGCTGGTGGCTGTTTGCTTCTGGTATGGCTTCAAATCCTCTGTTAGTGGGCAATGTCGCTATCGTCTGTGTGGCTAGTGTGCCCAGTGGACGTGTGGGGCAGGCTTCCTGGCTTTATGTGTTGGCATGTGAAAAACAATTTCGGAGAAAGTTTGAATATTTAGCATAAAGGATATACTTTTGTGTCTAAAAATCATATACTTATTTTAGGAGAAAGAGATGAAACGATTACTGAACTTATTGTGGATGACTTTGTTGCTGGTTTCGTGCAACGAGGTGGATGAATTCAAGGCTTCGGCTCCTATCAGTATGTCGATTACCAGTGTTAAGCTGGGATCGGATTTGACGTGGGACGAGCTGGAGCATTTGGCAACTTATACCAAGGACTATGGCTATCCGGCAGAAGAGTTGCGCCAGCGTTCTTTCATGTTGGTCGAGGGTGAGGTGACGCCCTATGATCAGAGTTCGTATTGCTATTTGGAGTGGCGCGATGCCGATGACGCATCAACAGAAGGATATTATTATCATGGCGCGGTGGCTTGTCCTGTTGAGAATGGCCGGGTATATTTCCTGTTGGAACGGAGTAACATTCCTTTTGAAGTCAGGACAATGGAATTCAGAATGACCCAGTCTACCTACATGGATGACATGACGGGATTTGTAGACAACTGCTTGAATAACGGGGGATACGTCTATTACTCGTCACAGTCGCAAACTTATCCTTTCAACAACAACCAACCTTATTTTGAACATACATGGATGGTGCTGACCGAGGACTATCTGCAGTCGGGCTTCAGAGCCGAAGGTTCCATTATTAACAGTGAGCTGGCGCAGTCGGTGGGCGTATGCTACAGCCAGACCAATGAGGTGCCTACGATTACTGACGAGGTGGTGAGAATGGACGACTGGACTCCTGGCAACTCTTATCTCAATGTGTCTGCTTATCCGACAGAGCCGGGCACTTATTTTGTGCGCGCGTTTGCCGAGACGTCGGCAGGGGTATCTTACTCCGCCGTATGGAAGATGACGGTGGGCGCTGTGGAGCTGCCTTTCGAGTATACGGTGGGCAAGCTGATTGATATATCTGAACTGCCCTACAATGAAGTAGAGACTTTGGGCGTTACCCAAAGTGACTTGGAGTTCATGCGCCGTGAAGGCGGCTGGCTGGTGAAGGTCGGGATTCCTGCCGGACAGCAGGCCGAGATGCTGGCAAGCGACAATCGCAATGTATTGCCTAGTGTAGAGTATCCTGACTGGTCTAACAATCTGGCCCCCTTCAAGCAGCTGGAGGAGCAGGGAGGCGACGAGCGCTTCTTCTTCCTCGGAGCTTCTTATCTGGATGCTTATAACGTCAAGGGGGACACTCTGTACTACGAGCTGGCCATGTCCTTTGGCGGTTCGTGGTCCGACTATGTTTATTCTGACGTCTATGACTACAAACGTAGCGGATTGCCAATACTTGGCTTGTTCGATGCTGTCCGTTACGGCTCTTCAGGCACGGGTGAACAGGGATATTCTTTCTCTTGCTCGGTCTTCAACTTCCCAAACGAGAGCGAGGAGATGAAAGCCGGTATTTGCTATAGCACCGACAACCAGTTGCCCAATCTGGACGATACCGGCAGCGTTATCCTGACGGCTGACAGTAAGGTCGTGTCGGGAGGCCAGTTGAATGTGCTTCATTCGCTGGCGGCGGGTATCTACTATGTGCGTGCCTTTGCACAGTCCGAGGCCGGTGTGGGCTATTCACCGGTGTTGCGGATAGTAGTAGAGTGATAGCTTTATGAACTAAAGAATTAAATAACAGACAGAAATGAAACGAATCATAATGGCGTGCTTGCTGGCGTGGCTTGGAATGGCTGCGCTGACGGCACAAGAAGTGAAGACGGAAAGAGTGGACGACACGCACGACGTGAAAGGCGTAGTGACCGACTATAAGGAAAGGCCTGTTGTAGGTGCACTGGTCAGGGTAGAAGGTACCGACATCAGTACGGTGACCGACATTGACGGTAAGTTCTTGCTGCGCGAGGTGCCGATGGGCGACTACAAGATAGTAGTGGAGTCGGTCGGCATGGAGACGGCTGAGTGGGAAACAGAGACCCCTATCCAGTTGCCCAAGCGACGCACACACTATTCGTTTGTGGTGTCGGCGGGTATGAATATCAGCCGCTATACGGTAAACGGTGGTAGCTTTAAGCCGGGTTACGAGGTGGGTATCGGTGTAGACATGCGCTATTCGAAGCATGGTTCCTTCTGTCCCATGGTGCAGCTGACCAGTCGTGGCTCTGTGTACGAGAGTGGCATTTACAAGGAAACGTGGAATCCTATGATGCTGGATTTCCCGCTGTTCTTCCGCTGGCGCTATAAGTTGGCCTACAAGACTAACCTGGTAATGTCGCTGGGTCCAGTCCTTTCGTGGGGCTTCAGCGGCAAGGTGACAAGAAATGTGGACGGTGAGGAAACCGAGCTGAATATCTACAAAAAAGAGCATGAGTATGAAAACTACTATGATGACGCACGTCATCACAGCCTGCTCTATCCGTTCAGCTTTGGTGTGGCCTATGGCCTGGGCGTGGAGTATAAGCGACTGATGATAGGTGTGACAGGCAAGAACATGGCATTGCCGATAGATAATTACGGCATGACTCTTGACGACGGAGAGCACAACTGGTCGCTGACGTTTGGCGTGTCCTATCGCCTGTAATCAACATTCTGGAGTATGAACATTAAATAAGAACAGCAAGAAATGAAAAGGTTATATACGTTGCTGGCTGGCCTGACAATGGCCGCCGGCCTGATGGCCCAGGGACAGAAACTGACGGGGCGCATCATTGACAAGGACTACTATCCGATGGATAAGGCCAAAGTGACGGTGAAGGGTACGAACATCAGTACAACGACAGACAAAAACGGCAATTATGTGCTGGAGGAAGTGCCGCTGATTCTGGATTCGCTGGAGGTGACCAAGGGCAAGAAAAGCTATTCGGAAAGCTTTCCGGTGATGATAAAGATGAAGCAGGCCATAATGGCCAAGCCGGTAGAGTGGTATGTGAAGGCGGGATATGACATGAGTTATTTCACAGGTGAGGATTTCTCTACTATTAAAGATGGACACGGCTTCCATGTGGGGGGTGGTGCTGACATACGCATGTCGCGCATCATGTCGTTTCAGCCCGGGCTCTATCTGGCCTATCGCACGATGGAGGGATGTGGTGATGAGTATTACAGTTATTTCAAGCGGCTGGAGGTTGGTTATGCCGAAGTTCCTCTGCTATTTGCCTGGAAGGCACCGATAGGTGTGGATTCCAATTTCCAGTTCCAGCTGGGTGGCTACTTCGACATAGGTTTGTGGGGAACCATGCACGATGATTATTATGGCGATGGCTATTCGTACAATATCTTTGGCAAGCGTTTCACCGGAGGTGCCATGGGCGGCATAGGGTTTGAGCTGAAGAAACACTATCTGATAGGCCTGAACAGCAAGATAGGATGGACTTCTTGGAATCATTCGGAAGGTTTCCTGAGCATTGGCATTGACTTGGGCTACAAGTTTTAATCACTTCACCGTCATTTTTGTAGGACTTTCATAGGATAACCGGGCTTTTTTGCCCGGTTTTTCTTTTCTTTACTGCTGTTTTCTAACCACTAATAGTTAAATGATTATGGCAGTAATAGCTTATTTAAGGGTTAGTACAGAAAAGCAGTATCTGGAAAACCAACATGAAGAGATTGAACGTTTTGCTTCCAAGCATGGGTTGAAAATTGACCGGTGGTACACCGAGACAGTGAGCGGTTGCGTGTGCAGTAAGGACCGCAAGCTGGCCAATCTGCTGTCGCGCATGAAGCCGGGCGACGCGTTGGTGGTCACCGAAATTTCCCGCTTGAGTAGGACGTTGCTCGAAATCATGACCATTCTGAACACTTGCATCAGCAAGAATGTGCGTCTCTACAGCACCAAAGAGGGCTACGTGTTTCAGAACGACATCAACAGCAAGGTGCTGGGCTTTGCCTTCGGGCTGATAGCCGAGATTGAGCGAAACCTCATCTCGATGCGCACCAAGGAGGCGCTGGCCCGCCGCCGTCAGGAGGGCAAGAAGCTGGGGCGCAGGAAGGGGACGACACCCAAGATGGATATGCTCATCGAGAACAAGAACTGGATTTTTCGTGACTATCAGCAAGGAATCTCCTGCTCGGAACTGGCTCGGCGGATGGACGTGTCGCGCACCACGATGTACCGCTTCCTGCACGAATCTGACGCATGCAAGAAGGAGTTGACAGCCGGTGAGGCATGAACCGGCCGTAGACCGTAAAAGAAGAAAACCGCTCGGGAAAGCAATGGCCACGGCAAGGCTTGCACTTTCTTGGGCGGTTTTCTTTTAAGGGGAGTTGACTGCCACTGGTCGGAGAACTAATACTTTCCGACCGGGGAGTTAACTACTGCTATAGGGACTCAGGCCTGCTTCGACGCCTTTCCGGGCTTCTTCATGCCCTTGTAGACCAGCACGGCCACTACGAGCACGGCGAGGCCGATGATGATGTAGCCCAGCTCGTGGCTGTACTTGGTAGCCATGAGATATACGTCGTTCGTGGTCTTGAGGTCAGTGTAGCGATAGATTAGGTAGCCTATCAATGCCAGTATGGAGTTCCAGATGCCTGCGCCCAACGTGGTATAAAGCAAGAAGGGCTTGAGCTTCATGCCTGCCAGTCCTGCGGGAATACTGATGAGCTGGCGAACGGCAGGAATTAAGCGGCCGAAGAAGGTAGAGGAGGCTCCGTGCTTGCGGAAATATTCTTCGGCATGACGAACCTTTTCTTCATCGATGAGGCATAAGTGGCCGAGGCGACTGTTGGCAAACTTGTAGACGATGGGGCGTCCCAGCCATTTGGCCAGGTAGTAATTGATTAATGCGCCAAGGTCTGCGCCAAGCGTGGCAAAAAGTACAACGAGAAAGATATTCATGCTGTCGTCGGTCATGGACTTCCATGCGGCCGGTGGCACTACGACCTCTGAGGGGAAAGGTATGAACGAGCTTTCGATTGCCATGAATAATGTAATTGTCCAATAATTTAGGTTCTCTAGGCACCACTGAAGTATTTCTGCAAATTCCATATTCTTGTTTTAGTATGATTTATTTCTAGTTATAAAATGTTTTTTTCTTAACGAATTATAGATTATTCTTTTTTGTTCTTTCCGCCGGCCAACATGTCTATGAGCATTTGCCGACCTGCTTCATCCAAGTCTGCAATGTCATTGCGCAACTTTTCCAGATGCTCGCGTGCGGGGCTGAGCTGGCTGTGCTGCTTGAAGCCTTCTTCGTCGTCGGTCAGCAGGCAGAGTACGGCCAGGCGTTCGTGCAGTTTGGGATGTTGCGGGCTGATTTCTTCCAGTATTTCCAGCACGTTGCGGGCATAGATGATTAATCCGGCTTCCAGGCAGTAAGTAGCTATGCTGTCTATCTCTTCGGGTATGGGGTTCAGTCTGATGGCTTTGCTCCACCGGTCTATGGCTTTCTCCGTCTGCTTTATCTCCATGTAGAAGCGGCCGAAGGTATAGTAGAGTTCGCTGTTTTCGGGCGTTTGTTCCAGAGCTTTTTCAAAGTAAAGCTCGGCCTTCTCGTTGTTTCCTATATGGTGCAGGCTGATGGCGGCGTTCTCGTAGACCGACGAGAGCGAGAAGCGGTCATGCCCTTGGGCGTGCAGGCTGCGTTCCAAGTACTCGTAGCCTTCTTCCCACTTCTCGGCTTTGGTCAGGGCCAGGCCTTTGATGAAGAGGTAGACGCACTCGGGCAGCAGATGTAGGTCTTTTATCTGTTCGAAGTGTTTCAGTGCTCCTTCGTTGTTGTCCAGTTCCAGGTATGCCTGGCCTGCCAGCAGGTGAGCCTCGGGCGAGCTGTCATCGCTGATGAGGGCATAGTCGCAGGCCTCGATGGCTTTGTCATACTGCTCGGTCTCGTAGTAGCAGCGGGCCAGTTCGCACCAGTAATGATCGTTGTAGGGGTCGGTATCGATGGCCTTGTTGTAGTATTCGATGGCCTTGTCCAGCTGACTGTCGTTGTAGTAGAAGTCGGCTGCCAGGCTGATGAACATGGGGTCGTCGTCATACCGGCCAAAACCGCGGTTCAGCCATGCTTCGGCACTATCCAGACTGCCATCGTTGCTCAAGTAAGTGTCTACCACGTCCACAATGTTTGACAAGTCGTAAGGGTCCAGCCGTGCAAACAGTTTGTCGGCCTCGGCTTCCTGACCTTCTCTGAGCAGCAGACGTGCCTGTAGGATGATGGCCTCGGGCAGGTCTGTTTCAGAAATCAGGCCGGCTATGCGTTGAGCAGCCTCCATGTCGTCGTGGTCCAGGTATTGGTGGGCCAGTTCCGTCAGCAGTTCGGTGCTGTCGGGGTGCAGTTGCAGTCCGTACTTCACCACTTCATTGGCTTGTTCGTCGTTGAAGCGGGTGGAATACCAGCCGGCCAGGTCCAGCACCTCGTTTGAATCCAGATAGATGGGCTCGTGCTTTTGCTGTGCCTCTTCGTATCGCAGGGCCAGTTTTTGGGTCTCTTTGTCTCTATCGGATAGGAATTTGTTCTTTTTCATGAGCTTCGTGTGGGGTTATGTGTCAAGACAACCTCTAGGTTCGCCTTCTGGCAGACCGGGGCTCTTAACAAAGGAGGGTGTGTCAAACGGGACATGCCTTCTTGCCGTCTGTTTGGCGCATCCTCTTGTAGTTGGTGTGGAAACCGCTTGCGGAGGTTTCTTTATTTGTTCAGCTTGCCCCAGGTGTCCTTCAGGCCGACTGTGCGGTTGAACACCATCTTTTCGGGCGTAGAGTCCTTATCGACGTTGAAGTAGCCGATGCGCTGGAACTGCAGGTAGGTGAGCGGAGCCATGCCGGCGGCAAACTTCTCGATGTAGCAGCAGGGCAATACCTGCAGCGAGTCGGGGTTGATGATTTCCTTCATGGCTGTCAGCGCGTCGCAGTTCTTGGCCTCGCGGATGGCGGCCAATTCGTCGCGCGGATTTTCTACTTTCCACAGACGGTCGTAGAGGCGCACTTCGGCCTGCAGGCAGTGAGCGCAGCTTACCCAGTGCAGCGTGCCTTTCACCTTGCGGTTGGCACCCGGCATTCCGCTCTTCGACTCGGGGTCGTATTCGCAGTAGACTTCCACTACTTCGCCGGCCTCGTTCTTCTTGCAGCCGGTGCACTTCACGATGTAGGCGTTCTTCAGGCGCACTTCCTGTCCGGGAGTCATGCGGAAGTATTTCTTGGGCGCATCTTCCATGAAGTCGTCGCGCTCCATCCACAGCTCGCGGCTGAACTCTATGGTGTGGCTGCCTGCTTCGGGCTGCTCGGGGTTGTTGATGGCTTCCATCTCTTCCACCTGTCCTTCGGGATAGTTGGTGATGATGAGTTTCACGGGGTTGAGCACGGCCGAAATGCGGGTGGCGCGGTAGTTGAGGTCGTCGCGCACGGCGCTTTCAAGCAGGGCAAACTCGTTGAGTGCATCGTAGGTGGTGTAGCCAATCTTGTCGATGAACTTGTGGATAGACTCGGGTGAGTAGCCACGACGGCGGAAACCGCAGATGGTCGGCATACGGGGGTCGTCCCAACCGTTGACCAAGCCTTCCTTCACCAGTGTCAGCAGGTTGCGCTTGCTCATCAGCGTGTAGCTCAGGTTCAGCTTGTTGAATTCGTACTGGCGCGGACGGTTGTCGTCCAGGTCCTTGCCTTCCTTCAGCCAGTCCACGAAGAGGTCGTAGAGCGGGCGGTGAACCACAAACTCCAGCGTGCAGAGCGAGTGGGTGACACCCTCGAAGAAGTCGCTCTGTCCGTGGGCAAAGTCATACATGGGGTAGGCTTTCCACTTCGTGCCCGTGCGGTGGTGAGGATGCTTCACTACGCGATAGATGATGGGGTCGCGGAAGTGCATGTTGGGGTTGGCCATGTCAATCTTGGCGCGCAGCACCATGGCACCTTCCTCTATCTCGCCGCTGTTCATCTTCTGGAAGAGTTCCAGGTTTTCCTCGATGGGGCGGTTGCGGTAGGGGCTTTCCACACCCGGCTGGGTGGGCGTACCCTTCTGTTCGGCTATCTGTTCGGATGTCTGTTCGTCAATGTAGGCTTTACCCTCTTTGATGAGGCGGATGGCGAAGTCCCAGAGCTGCTGGAAGTAGTCGGACGCATAGTATTCGTTGCCCCACTGGTATCCCAGCCATTGGATGTCTTCCTTGATGGCTTCCACGTATTCCACGTCTTCCTTCGTGGGATTGGTGTCGTCGAAGCGCAGGTTGCACACGCCACCGTGAGCGGCGGCAATGCCGAAGTCGAGGCAGATGGCCTTGGCGTGTCCTATGTGCAGGTAGCCGTTGGGCTCGGGCGGGAAGCGTGTCTGTACTCTTCCTCCGTTCTTGCCTTCCTTCAGGTCGTTCTCTACAATTTGCTCAATGAAGTTCAAGCTTTTCTTTTCGCCTGTTTCTTCGCTTTTCATTTCTGCCATAATATCTTCAAAATAAAGTAGTGTTTATAAAAAAAACAGCGTCTGCCGGCCTCCGTGCTGTTCCCGGACGAGGGGGCGGGAGAACCGGTCTGTGGCGTTTGCTCTGCCGGACGTTTGTGGCGGCAGGTCTGCAGGTTTGCGCCTGTGGTGCAAACAACTGCAAAAGTACGACTATTTTTTTTTATATCGCTATCCGTGGGCCACTTATCCGTTTTTTTTATGCCGCCGCGGGCGTGTAACGCAAATGTAATAGGAATGAAACATATTTTTCAAACGATAGTCGCTTCTTTTTCATAAACAGATGCTTACTTTGCACCCGGTTGGGGTAGTGGCCGGTGCCCCGTCCTTGCTGAAACCGGCGGTATTGCATTTGGTTTAATTCAAGTTTCGGTTTTACCGAATTGAAAATCGGCGGAGCCAAACTTGTAGGAATTAAAGGAGTTAAAAGGAGTTATCGCCCGTCTTGGACGGGCTTAGGAGTTAAAAGCCAATAGAGAAGCAAACAACTCGCCATGTATCGGCTTAACTTCTTAACTACCAGAGTAATATCAAATACGAAACTTAAGTTATTTAATACATATATTATGGTAAAGTTTATAGAATCGGAACTTCTTCTGCTGAAGAAAGAGATTGACGAGATGTGGACCTTGGTCTATAACCAACTGGACCGTGCGGGCGAGGCCGTGCTGACGCTGGACAAGGAACTGGCGCAACAGGTGGCTGTGCGCGACCGCCGTGTGAATGCCTTCGAGCTGAAGAACGACAGCGATGTGGAAGACATCATTGCGCTCTACAATCCGGTGGGCATCGACCTGCGCTTTGTATTGGCCATGCTCAAGATTAATGCCAACCTGGAACGCTTGGGCGACTTTGCCGAGGGCATTGCCCGTTTTGCCATCCAGTGCAAGGAACCTGCGCTGGACAGCCAGCTCATTGCCGACCTGCGGCTGGGCGAGATGATAAGAGAGGTGCTCTCCATGCTGGAACTGGCCAAGCGTGCCTTGCAGGAAGAGAGCATCGACCTGGCCACTTCGGTGTTTGCCAAGGACAACCTGCTGGATGAGATAAACGCCGCCGCTGCCGGCATCCTGGCCGACTACATTGGCCAGCATCCCGAGAGCGCACGTTTCTGTCTGGACCTCATCAGCGTATTCCGCAAGCTGGAGCGTTCGGGCGACCACATCACCAACATTGCCGAAGAAATCGTGTTCTTCATCGACGCCAAGGTGCTGAAGCATAATCACGGCGCGGAGCAGAAGTCAGAGAAGTAAGCGGACGGTATATATGTTGCCCTAGGTTCGCCGGGTAGCGAAGCTTAAGAGATAATATATAATAAGGTGGGGCAGGCAACGGAAAGGGACGGGAAGCAAATCGGGCTTCCGTTCGTCTCATATCCGTTGCCTGCTGTCTTTAGCCATGTGTCTGCTGTCTCGCAGGGAGTGTACTGCTGGTTTGCTGGGAGTGTACTGCTAGCTCAGTGGGAGTGTACTGCTAGCTCGTTGGGAGTGTACTGCTAGCTCGGTGGGAGTGTACTGCTAGTTTGCTGGGAGTGTACTGCTAGCTCGTTGGGAGTGTACTGCTAGTTTGCTGGGAGTGTACTGCTAGCTCGCTGGGAGTATACTGCTAGCTTGCTGAGAGTGTACTTCCAACGTGCTATAGGTATACCCACTTCACGCGTGTCTTGGCAGGCGTTTGGAGCATTTTGATACTTTTCTTTAGGATTTTTTTAGTGTTAATCCAAAAAAGTACTTTATATTTGTCACAATCAAAGGTGCTAAGTGTAGAAAAGTCCTTTGAAATGATAACAATCATAAAGAAATTATCAAAAAGATGTTATATGACATGTTTTTTAATTTGGTTGGTACCAATAAAAGGGTCTATCTTTGCACCGTTATCCTGAAAACAATCTTTTTACCTTAAAAAAAAACTAATACCTATTGAAAACTGAAAAAGGAGGCTTTGTGAAAAGCTTCCTTTTTTTTATACCTGTATAAATACTGAGTTTTAGGCGGAATGTTTTATTATATGTTTGATAAACAGTGAAATGTTGTCTATTTGTTCGGCCGTCTCTTCGTCTTTTTGGCTGGTAAACGAGGCTGACGGCTGCAACAAAGTAAATTCCGTGTGCGAGAACGGAGCTTCGAAACGCGTTGGATAAAATTTTCAAAGAAAATAGGAACGACCGATTGACCGCCCGATGTGTCTCCGAACCGTTGCCGGATGTGCTTCATTTGTTTTGTCGGTCAGCCTTTCTTTTTTTGCTCTTTTATTCCGTGGCTTTTTGTATCTTTGCCAAGTGCCAGTCCGGTCGTGGGGCAGGGCGGGCCAATACATCGAATAAATCATTAACAATTAGCATTATAGATTATGTTTTCTGGAATAGTAGAAGAGTGTGCCACGCTGGTGGCCATGGTCAAGGACCAGGAGAATGTGCACTTCACTTTCAAGTGCTCGTTTGTCAACGAACTGAAGATAGACCAAAGTGTGGCTCACAACGGCGTGTGCCTCACGGTGGTGAAGATTGCCGACGACACCTACACGGTGACGGCCATGAAGGAAACGCTGGACCGCTCCAACCTGGGACTGCTGAAGGTGGGCGACAAGGTGAACGTGGAGCGCAGCATGATGATGAACGGCCGGCTGGACGGACACATCGTGCAGGGACATGTGGACCAGACGGCTACCTGCATCGACGTGCAGGACGCCGAGGGCAGCCATTACTTCACTTTCAAGTACGCTGTCGACAAGGAGATGGCGCGTCGCGGATACATCACGGTGGACAAAGGCTCGGTGACGGTGAACGGCGTCAGCCTGACGGTGTGCAATCCTACCGACGATACTTTCCAGGTAGCCATCATCCCCTATACGTTTGAGAACACCAACTTCCACACCATCCACGTGGGCACGGTAGTCAACCTGGAGTTCGACATCATCGGCAAGTACATCAGCCGCATGCTGCAATACCAATAATCAGAGGCGGGAGCATGGAAGAAGGGATGGATTTCCTGCGGTTGGTGGCTTCGCGTCAGAGCGACCGCGCTTACGACCCGTCGCGCCCGGTGGAACCCGAGAAGCTGGCGCGCATCCTGGAGGCCGGACGTCTGGCTCCCTCGGCCTGCAACGCGCAGCCTTGGAAGTTTGTGGTCCTTACCCGTGCCGACCTGGTACATAAAGCCGGCAAGGCGGCCGCCGGACTGGGCATGAACAAGTTTGCCAAGGATGCGCCGGTGCACATACTGGTAGTGGAGGAGTCGATGAACTTCACGTCGTTTTTGGGTGCCAAGATAAAGGACAAGTACTTTCCGCTGATTGACATCGGCATAGCAGCGGCCCACATCACGCTGGCTGCCGAGGCCGAAGGGCTGGGTTCGTGCATCCTGGGCTGGTTCGACGAGCGCAAGCTGAAAGAACTGGCCGGCATACCGGCTTCCAAGCGCCTGTTGCTCGACATCGTGGTGGGCTATCCGGTCAAGGGTAAGCGTCAGAAGTCGCGCAAGCCCGTGGAGAAGGTGGTTTCTTACGAGCAGTATTGAGTGCGCAGGGGCATCCTGCATGCTGAACACATATAGGCAACAATGGCCGGCAAGATTTTCTATATTCTCTTGCCGGCCATTGCCGTATTCTTACAGGTCCTTCAGCAGCACGGTACTGGCGTTCTTGTAGTAGTCCTCGCGTGCTTTCACCAGCGTCTGCCATTCTGCGCTGTACTCCTGTTCACGGTCTATCTTGAAGTCTTCGGAGCCGTGTAGCCGGCCGAGCGGCAGGGGCAGTCTTTGGCCGGTATTCCAGCAACCGTTACATCAGTCGGGTAAGTTGCTTGTTTCAATCTTGAAGATATTTCATGTAAAATCAAATAATTTATCAGTAAAATATTTGATTAAATTATTTTTTATTTATATTTGCACTTGGAGTGTAGTTCACTCTGTTATAATACATGATGGAAAGAAGCGTTATGCTTATCTTGTAGATTGAAAAGCTTGGTGCTTTGTCTCAGACAAGTATCTCTGTTGTTTGTACTTTTGCTGGTAATCTTATCCTTCTCTTGCAGTATTGATTGCGATACTTCGATTACTTATTCTGTTTTCATAAAATAAATGTTGTATTATGAAAGATTTTCTATTGACCTCCACATTGCCTTATTGGATTGTTTTTACCCTTATGGCAGCAGCTGGATTTATAGCTATTGTAAATATGCGTAAAAAATCCATCTCAAGATTATCGGTTCAGCTTGTAACGTTTCTTGCCATTGTCGGTACGGTTTTCGGATTGGTGATTTATTCTCTGTTGGGCGGCAAAAGCATCTGGTGGTGCACATCGTCCGATTATGGCTTTTTCGGTAAACTGTTGAGGGTTATCCCTCTGATTGTGTTTGTTGGCATTCAGCTTACGCAGGTGTTTGTTTACAAGGCATTTGTAGAGCAATACTTTCAGAAGGAACTCTCTATCAAGGGGACTTTTGTTTCGCTCATAGTCATAGTTCCCGCTACTCTTGTCTTGTATGTCATTCTTAATATGTTCGGCTTGGAGAAGGAAACAAGGGATATTGTTGCTTATAGCATTTTGGGTTTGGCTCTTGTTGTCGGGGTTGGCTGGGCTATGGTGCGCAATGTCAAGTCGATAGGAATGATGTATGGATTGATGTTTACGGTAGCTACGCTGGTGATGATAATTGGCGGGCTGATGTCTATGTTGCTTCTGCTGACTGCGTTGCTTGCGCTTATCCTTCAGGTGCTGATGGTTGCTGCCGTTGTGGGTGGAGTGTTTTACATGTTCAAGACAGACATGTTGGGTGGTTCGTCAGGCGGTGGTTCTTCCAATCAGGTCTTCTATGACAATGAAGGCCACATGCACTATACCAATTTGTCCAAAGAAGACGCAAACCGAAAAATACAGGAACGGAATCAGTAAACTGATAACCGTTTTTTAATCCTGAATCGGTGTTGGCATCTCCAACGCCTGATTCGTATGTTTAACCATTAAAATCTTTTTGTTATGGCTAAAAGAACTATCTTGTGGGCGATATGTGCAATAGTTGTATGTATTGCCGCATCATGTGGTGGGAGTCAAACCAAGTCTTCATCGGGTGAAGAGACTCCTGTAGGAAAAGGTTTGTTTGCCGAAGTGATGACGTTAGTCAAAGAATATCAGGGCAAGGAAGATGCACTAAGTGAGAAGATGCAAGCTGCCGGACAGGCACAAGACCAAGGGAAGTTAGAGAAACTGATGAAAGAGCAGAAGGCGCTCAAGCCGGAGTTTAAGGAGAAGTTGGCGGCCATCAGTACTAAACTATCAGGAACCAAGATTGCCTATGAACTTCCCGATACATTTTTCTATCAGCTGACTACGGAGCCGGCTATTGCCGAGGTAACGCCTAACGGACTGAATGCCACGGGCGTCATTCAGTTTACTGTTTCTGCCAGGAAAGATTTTAAAGTAGGCAAATACAAAAAGGATGACTATAGAATCTTCATGAGACTGGTGGATGACGCCGGAGCAGTATTGGGCTATCATGTAGAGCATACCATAGCCGACGACCGCAAACCGCAAGAGATTAAGGCCGGAACAGCGTTGCAGCCGGTTAGCGTAAATATCGTGTTGGCAGAAAAGTCGTCAGACGAAGCTGCTGTAGCCAAGATTGTATTTGTTCCTGAGAGTGAATGGCAACAGAGTTTGAACAGCAAATAAGCAGGGTTTGGTTATGAAATGGAAGATTATCCTTTGGAGCTTTCTTATACATTTCGTTTGCTTGGCAAATGCCCAATCCTCCTATTTGATAGACGGCCAGTATCTGCCTGAACCTGTCTTGGAAACAGGAACTGAACGTCCCAGCTATGGATATGCCATTTATGTGCAGGAAGATAGCGAAGAAAAGCAGTTCAGGCTTTTTATTCCCTATCAGTATGAAGAGGCCTATCCGTTTGCGGAACCGGTTGGACTTGCGCGGGTGAAAACCGGTGGAAAATACGGTTTCATAACTACCACCAACGTGCCGGTGATTTCTGCCCGTTTTGAATGGGCTGACAATTTCAATAAAGATGGGTTTTGCCGGGTTATCTTGGACGGGAAGTACGGACTGATTGATGATAAGGGGGCATTTGTTGTCCCCAATAGGTACGACACGATGGATGACTTGCTGAATGGCTGGTATGAAGTGTCACAGGATGGTGTATGGGGGTATGTACATCGTACGAATATTTACGTTTCAAGTTACGATGAATATCGAAAGAAATGCGATGCCGGCTTATGTGATTGAGGTTTGTAGGTATAGATTGTAGATTCTGTTTTCTCATTTACAGGAAACTGACTATCTGGCGAAACTCAATTTTGAAACTTTAGTAAACAGATAGCCCTTTCAGTGGCTGGTGCCTTAAAGTGCACCTATCACGGAAAGGGCTATTTGTTTATGTTGATGTTTTCCGTTCGTTTCTACAGGTCCTTCAGCAGCACGGTGCTGGCGTTCTTGTAGTAGTCCTCGCGTGCTTTCACCAGTGTCTGCCATTCTGCGCTGTACTCTTGTTCACGGTCTATCTTGAAGTCTTCGGAGCCGTGGGTGTAGAGCTTGTCGAGCAGCATGGCTACGTTCAGCTGGTTGATGTCAATGGAGGGTTGGTAGGACACTTCTTCGCTCTTCTTGTCGCTGGCCACTTCGTGCAGCAGGCCAATCTCTTGCAGGTCGTCCAGCGTCTGGTGCATCAGCCGGATGGGGATTTGGCATTCTTCGGCCATTTCTTCGGCGGTGTAGGCTGCTTCGTTGCGGGCAAAGCGCTTGGCTATGAGCGACATGGTGAGAATGGCCACAAAGTCGCGGTAGCGGCGGGTGATGCGGCGGGTGTCGCGATCGAAGCTGAAGTTACGGATGTTTTGTCCGGCGTATGTCAGTTCGGCACCGAAGAGGCAGATGGTCCATGATATTTGCAACCACAGCAGGAACAGCGGCAGGGCGGCGAAGCTACCGTAGATGGCGTTGTAGCGCGACACCCACAGCTGGCTGTTGATGTAGAGAAACTGGAATGCCTGGTAGGCCGTACCGGCCAGCAGGCCGGAGATGAGCGCGTGCTTTATCTTCACCTTGGTGTTGGGCATGTAGATGTAGAGGGCGGTGAACATGAGCCAGGTCAGGGCAAACGGGATGAGCCTGACCAGAAACTTGCCCAGCGGTGCCAGCAGGGTGAAGTCGTCCATGCTTTTCAGGGTAGTGGTCATGAAGATGGACAGACCGCCCGACAACACGATGAGGATGGGCATGAGCAGCAGCATGGAGAAGTAGTCGGTTATCTTGCGATACATGCTGCGTCCTTTCTTTACCTGCCAGATGCGGTTGAAGGTGATTTCCATGTTGTTTATCAGGTTCAGTACCGACCAGAGTAACATCACCAGGCCGACGCCGATGAATACGCCGCTCTTTGTTTGTGCCAGGTAGGACTTTACGAAGCTGAGGATGTAGGCTGATGTTTCGGTCGAACCTCCCAATCCGCTTGCTATCTGGTTTTCCATCAGGTTGTCGAACCCGAAGCCGCGCGCTATGGCAAACACGATGGCCAGTATGGGTACAATGGCCAGCAGCGTGCTGTAGGTCAGCGCTGATGCTTTGTTGGCTATGCGGTCTTTGGCAAACCGTTGCACGCAGATGTAGATGGTCTTGATAACGTTGTACAGGGAGAACGTTGTCCGCGTTACTTCATCTTCGGTAATGCGCCAGATGTCGTACGTCAGGAATTTCCAAAGGGCGGCTATTCGTTTGTTCATACGTGTGCAGCGGTTGAGGATTCAGTATTTGGATTTATAATTTCAGATTTTAGAAATCAGATTTCAGATTTATGGTTTCAGGAATCAGGACTCTAGAATCAGAAATAAAAAAAGAAGGCAGCCAGCCTGTAAGCCGGGTTCTGTGCTTGCCGCGGGGGCAAGTGTCTGTCATTTATCTGAGCCGGCAGTCACCTGACGGCTTTAGCGGTCTACCCTCCGACATGGGGCGAGCAACCCTCTTGACGTCGGTTTACATGACCTTACAACTCCCAAGACGCACAGCGCTTGTGTCGCCACAAGCCTGGTGGGCTCTTACCCCGCCTTCTCACCCTTACCCCGACATCCTTGCGGAGCGGGGCGGTTGTTTTCTTCTGCGTTACTCCACCCTTGCGGACAGCTTTCTGTTAGGAAGTGGGATGCTCTGTGTTGCCCGGACTTTCCTCGTGCGCACGGAGGCGCAAGCGACAGACCGTCCGGCTGCCTTCTGCCGGCAAAGATAGTGAAAGGTGAGCGCAGCGGCAAAAGAAAACCGAGTTTTCTTAATTGTTGATCACGGCTCTTTCATTTAAAACAACCTCTATAATCCTTGTTATTCTCCGAAAAAC
>USEY01000051.1 GCA_900553815.1 uncultured Bacteroides sp. | reverse complement strand
GGCATCTCAGAGCCTGTTTAAACTTTGCTAATTGGGACGTTTGCGGACATTCATTATAAAAATCCCCTCTTTTTGTCCTGTAGGATTTGAAGAGGGGATTTCTGTATCAGGTTTAATCTTCGCTTTTCATTACCACTCCCAGTTTCTTTTTACCATCCATCTTGACAACGATGGGCTTGTCAAAGTGAACGTGGCGCAGGTATTGGCTTTCGTGTACGGCCGGCAGGCTGTTGAGATAGTCTTGGTCGTAGATGCCGTCGTTCATGTAGGCGTTGATGGTGAAGTAGCCCACGCCGAAGGAAGTCAGGTTCTGGAAAAAGTGAGTACCTTGGCTAGGGTCGACACGATAGTTGGTCAGTCCGGCTTCTACGATGACACGTGCCGCGCTGATGTGCGGCCACTTCACGGGGATGCCCAGCCACGAATCGCTGCTTCCCCAGCGTCCGGGACCTATGAGCACGTAGTTCTTGCCTTCATCCAGGAATTTCTGGTTCAGGGTTTCAATTTCGCGGGCTATGTCGGGATTGCGCGAGGCACTGTAGTTGTCGGTCTTCACATATACCACGTCGTATAGCTCGTTCATAATGCCATGGCCCAGTGAATTGTTGGAGCGCAGAATCAGCTTGTCGTCGGGTATGGCGGTCAGGTCTTCGTCCAGCACCTCTTTGGTGTCGACGATGGGTCTGATTTGCAGCAGGTAGAAGGTGCCGGTTTTGTCCACTTCGCGGCTCATGGTGGCGGCAAACTCTATTTCTACCGGTCGGCGCATTTCTTCCTGTCCGTATTTCAGTGCCAGTTGCAGGATGCGTGGCAGAGGGAAGACGTCGTGTTGCAATATGTTGGCAAAGGTGATGACCTTGCGTCCGCCGGGGTAAAGTCCGTCGCGTATAATCTGGTCGTAAGGGTCGTAGGTGGAGGCTATGTAATTCAGGGCACCGTCCTTTTCGGCTTCCTTGACGGGCAGTTTCAGCAGGTTGAAGCCATCGTCTATGGAGAAGTCGTGACCGGCATTGCTCAGGTCGAGTGCGTAGAAGCGGGTCTGCGTTTCGCGCAGGGCTATCTCCATTTCGCTGGTTTGCAGCACCTGGTTGGGGTGGTAGGGCGAGAAACGCAGGGTCAGTCCGCCGTCCACAATGTATTTTCCCAGACCTAGAGCCAGGTTTACGATGCCTTCTTCAGCCTGCTCATCGCCTATGGGGTAGTAGTTGAGCGAACGTGCCACGCCCGACATGCTGGGATAGTAGCGGTTGCCGTACTGATTGCCTACCACCTCTTGCAGGATGACGGCCATCTTTTCCTGATCTATCACATTGCTGGTGGCCTGCATGTAGGCCTTGGAGTCGCGGAAGTAGACCGACGCATATACACCCTTGATGGCATCGCTCAGCATGCGCAGCATCTCGTACTTGTCGTCCAGGTAGGGAATCATATAAGTATTGTAGATGCCGGCAAAGGGCTGGTAGTGAGAGTCTTCGAGCAGTGATGATGAACGGACTGCGATGGGCGACTTGACCACGTCGAAGAACGTGAAGAAGTCTTCCACCAGTCTGTCGGGCAGCTTGGCCTTGAGGAAGTAGCGCAGGATGGTAGCGTCGTCGGCTGTGGAGAGTGCCACTTGGTAGAGGTTGTTGCTCTCCATGAACTCGTCGAATACGTCGGTACAGAGCACCACGGTCTTGGGTATGGCAACTTTGGCGTTTTCAAATTCTTCAAACTCGGGGTGTCGCTTCACCAAGTTGTCAATGAAAGCCAGGCCGCGGCCTTTGCCTCCCAGCGAGCCCTCGCCTATACGGGCAAAATTGGAGTAACGGTCAAAGCGGTCGCGCTTGAAGATGGCTACTACACCCTGGTTTTTCATCTTGCGGTATTTGACGATAGCTTCGAAGATGATTTTGCGGTGGGCATCCACGTCTTGCAAGCTGTTCCAGGTGATGGGCTTCAGAAACTCGGCAATGGGGAACATGGCACGCGAGTAGAGCCAGCGGCTGATGTGGTTGCGGCTGATGTGGTAGAGAAACGATTCGGCAGGCACGGCAAAGATGATATTTTGCAGTTCCTTGAGGTTCTTCACACGGGCAATCTCCTCCATGGTAGTGGGATTGCGGAAGATGAAGTCGCCAAATCCGAAGTTGTCCGATATGATGCGGCGCAGGTCTACGTCCATCTTTTTGGAATTCTTGTCGATGAACGATGCACCAAACTTATTGGCATAGAGCAGATTTTCTGACTCTGATGACTGAATGATGAGCGGCACGAAGGGGTCTTCCTTACGGATGGCTGCACAGAGTCTGATGCCGGCCATGCCGTCCTTGGGACCTCCTTCTACGCGTGGGAAACGTACGTCGGTAATGACACCCAGTATGTTGTTCTTATATTTCTCGTAGATGGTGATGGCCTCCTGGTAGGTACGGGCCAGTACTATCTTGGGACGTCCACGCATGCGCAGCGTACGCTGGTGGGCATTCAGCGCTTCGGTACTGAACTCCTGGCTTTGCTTCAGTACGAATTTGTAGAGGTTGGGCAGGATGGAGGAGTAGAAGCGGATGCCGTCTTCGACCAGCAGGATAACCTGTACGCCTACTTCGTTGACGTCATGCTCCAGGTTCATCTTGTCTTCTATCAGCTTGATGATGGATACCAGCAGGTCGGTGTTGCCCAGCCAGCAGAAGATGTATTCAAAGGAACTGAGGTCTTCGTTGGCTATGCGCTGGGTGATGCCGTGGCTGAAGGGAGTCAGAATCACCATCGGAATGTGCGGGTATTGTCCTTTGATAGTGCGGGCCACGTCGAAGCTTTCATTGTCGCCTGTGCCGGGCATGCAGATAATCAGGTCGTAGGACATGGCCGACAGGTGTGCCAGCGCGTCGTCGCAGGTGCTTACCTGGGTGAAGCGGGGCGGGTAGCGCAGCGACAGTGAGGTGTATTCATTGAATATCTTTTCGTCTATGCGTCCGTCGTCTTCCAGCATGAAGGCGTCGTAGGGATTGGCAATGAGCAGGACATTGAAAATGCGCCTCGTCATGAGGTTGGCAAACTGGGTGTCCTTGAAGTAAAGCTGGTTTAATTTAAGTTTGCTGAGCATAGGTTTCTCAAGATTAGTAGTTCCGTTTGCAAAAGTAATAGAAATCAGGCCTATTCGGATGGTCTGCCGATTACTTTTTTCCTTGTATATGGAAGAATCAGGCAGATGACAGACGTAATCTGAAAAGATAGTTTGCTGCGTAAATGAATGAAAATAGCCGCGAGTACTGATAAAATGTTATAATAATAATAGAAAAAGTTACGATTTTATTTGCATGCTATAATTTTATCCCTACCTTTGCAGCCGTATTAAAAAAGAAACAAGATGATTCAGAACTTTACATATATTCTGCTGTGTGGCATTATTATTCTGCTAAGTAAATGTAGTGGAAGTGAGTGCCGTGCATGATTATATGTAAGTTGGATGATATAATGAAGCCTTTCTCACTTCCCTGTGCGAAAGGCTTTTTTGTTGTACATAACTATAAATACGATATACAAAGATGAGTGACAGATTATTTATTTTCGACACAACGCTTCGCGATGGCGAGCAGGTTCCGGGATGTCAGTTGAATACGGTAGAGAAAATTCAGGTGGCCAAGCAACTGGAACTGCTGGGTGTGGATGTCATTGAGGCTGGATTCCCTATTTCGAGTCCGGGCGATTTCAATTCGGTGATTGAGATTTCAAAGGCTGTGACGTGGCCTACCATTTGCGCACTGACACGTGCCGTGCAGAAAGACATTGACGTGGCGGCTGAGGCCCTGAAGTACGCCAAGCATAAGCGCATCCATACAGGTATCGGAACTTCGGATTCGCACATCAGATATAAATTCAATTCCAACCGTGAGGAGATTATTGAGCGGGCGGTGGCAGCGGTGAAATATGCCCGTCGCTTTGTGGACGATGTGGAGTTTTATGCTGAAGATGCCGGCCGCACGGAGAATGAATATCTGGCCCGTGTCATCGAGGCTGTCATCAAGGCCGGTGCCACGGTGGTGAATATTCCTGATACCACGGGTTACTGTCTGCCGTCGGAGTATGGTGCCAAGATAAAGTATCTGATGGAACACGTTGATGGCATTCACAACGCCATCATTTCTACTCACTGCCACAATGACCTGGGCATGGCTACGGCCAATACTATGGCGGGTGTGCTGAACGGTGCGCGCCAGGTAGAGGTGACCATCAACGGCATTGGCGAGCGTGCCGGCAACACTTCGCTGGAAGAAATAGCCATGATTATCAAGTGTCACAAGGATATTGACATCGAGACAAACATCAATACGCAGAAGATTTATCCCACCAGCCGCATGGTGTCGAGCCTGATGAACATGCCCGTACAGCCCAACAAGGCCATTGTGGGCCGCAATGCCTTTGCCCACTCTTCGGGCATCCACCAGGACGGTGTGCTGAAGAATGTACAGACGTATGAGATTATCGACCCGCACGATGTGGGCATTGACGACAACTCCATTGTGCTGACCGCGCGCAGCGGACGTGCAGCCCTGAAGAACCGCCTGCATGTGTTGGGCGTGGAGCTGACCCAAGAGAAGCTGGACAAGATATACGAAGATTTCCTGAAGCTGGCCGACAAGAAGAAAGATATCAACGACGATGACATCTTGGTATTGGCAGGTGCTGACCGTACGCAGAATCATCGCATCAAGCTGGAGTATCTGCAAGTGACCAGCGGCGTGGGCGTGCGCTCCGTAGCCAGCCTTGGTCTGAATATTTCGGGCGAGAAGTTTGAGGCCGCCGCCAGCGGAAACGGTCCGGTAGATGCCGCCATCAAGGCGCTGAAAAAGATTATCGACCGCCAGATGACGCTGAAGGAATTTACCATACAGGCTATCAGCAAGGGTAGCGACGACATGGGAAAGGTGCACATGCAGGTGGAATACGACAACCGCATCTACTACGGCTTTGGCGCCAATACCGACATCATTGCCGCTAGCGTGGAGGCGTACATCGACTGTATCAACAAGTTTAAATAAATAATCAATTATTGCTATATATAAAGATATGAATACACTGTTTGATAAAATCTGGGACGCCCACGTGGTACAAAAGGTGGAGGAAGGTCCCACACAACTCTATATTGACCGCCTCTATTGCCATGAGGTGACCAGTCCGCAGGCCTTCGAAGGCTTGCGTGCCCGGGGGCTCCGCTGCTTCCGTCCCGAGAAGATTTTCTGTATGCCCGACCATAATACTCCTACGCACGATCAGGACAAACCGATTGAAGACCCAGTTTCGCGCACGCAGGTAGATACGTTGGCTCGCAATGCCGAGGAATTCGGCTTGACTCACTTTGGCATGCTGAATCCCAAGAACGGTATCATACACGTGGTAGGACCGGAGCGCGGTCTTACCTTGCCGGGCATGACCATTGTTTGCGGCGACTCGCATACCTCGACCCACGGAGCCATGGGTGCCGTGGCCTTTGGCATCGGTACCAGCGAGGTGGAAATGGTGATGGCATCGCAATGTATTCTTCAGACACGGCCGAAGACAATGCGCATCACCGTAGACGGACGGCTGGGCAAGGGCGTGACAGCCAAAGACCTGGCTCTCTATATGATGTCGAAGATGACCACCAGTGGTGCTACGGGCTACTTTGTGGAGTATGCCGGTGAGGCTGTGCGCAGCCTGACGATGGAAGGCCGCCTGACGCTGTGCAACCTCAGCATTGAGATGGGTGCACGCGGCGGTATGGTGGCGCCCGACGAGGTGACATTTGCCTACATCAAAGGACGTGAATATGCACCGAAGGGCGAGGCTTGGGACAAGGCTTTGGCTTATTGGAAGACGCTGAAGAGCGACGACGATGCCGTGTTCGACAAGGAGGTGCGCTTCGATGCTGCTGACATTGAGCCGATGATTACTTATGGTACCAATCCCGGTATGGGCATGGGCATTACCAATCATATTCCTACCACCGAGGGTATGGGCGAGGCAGCACAGGCATCGTTCCGCAAATCGCTGGACTACATGGGCTTCCAGCCGGGTGAGTCGTTGCTGGGCAAGAAGATAGACTATGTATTCCTGGGAGCCTGTACCAACGGCCGCATTGAAGACTTCCGTGCGTTTGCCTCTATTGCCAAAGGACGCAAGAAGGCTCCGCACGTGGTGGCGTGGCTGGTGCCCGGCTCGTGGATGGTTGACGCACAGATACGCGAAGAAGGACTCGATAAGATACTGGCTGAGGCTGGTTTCGAGATTCGTCAGCCGGGCTGCTCGGCTTGCTTGGCCATGAATGATGACAAGGTGCCGGCCGGGAAGTATGCTGTATCTACGTCTAACCGTAACTTCGAGGGACGTCAGGGCCCGGGTTCACGCACCTTGCTGGCCAGTCCGCTGACTGCCGCTGCGGCAGCTGTGACAGGGGTGATAACTGACCCGCGTGAGCTGATGTAAGAATAATATGGCACACAGATGACACAGATACGACAGAGCTCACAGATCTTTCTTTTTTCCTCAATCTGTGGTTATCCGTATCCTGTGTGTTGTCTGTGTGCTACCCCATAACCCATAAACTTATAATGCAATGAAACAGAAATTCAACATCATAACTTCTACCTGTGTTCCCCTTCCGTTGGAGAATGTAGATACTGACCAGATTATTCCCGCACGCTTCCTCAAGGCTACTACCCGTGAGGAGAAGTTCTTTGGCGACAACCTGTTCCGCGACTGGCGCTACAATGCCGACGGAACATTGAACAAGGACTTTGTGCTGAACAATCCGACTTATAGTGGCTGCATCCTTGTGGCCGGCAAGAACTTCGGTTCGGGCAGCAGCCGCGAGCACGCAGCCTGGGCCATTGCCGGATATGGCTTCCGCGTGGTCATCTCCAGCTTCTTTGCCGATATTCACAAGAACAATGAACTGAACAACTTCGTGTTGCCGGTAGTGGTAAGCGAAGCTTTCCTGCAAGAACTCTTTGACAGCATTGCTGCCGACCCCAAGACAGAAGTGGAGGTGAACTTGCCCGCACAGACTGTGACCAACAAGGCCACGGGCCGCAGCGAAACCTTTGAAATCAACGCTTACAAGAAGCATTGTCTGATGAACGGACTGGACGACATTGATTTTCTGGTGGAGAACAAAGACAAGATAGAAAAGTATGAATTGATGGCACACAGATAACACAGATTTTACAAGATGGACACAGATTTCTTGTATAAGGAAGAAACTGACGAAATAATTGAAGCCTTTTATGAGGTGTACAATACGTTGGGTTACGGATTCTTGGAGCGGGTATATCAGAATGCGCTTTATCAGGAATTGAAGCGGCGAGGTTTCGATTGCAAGGCTCAATATCCAATCAAGGTGTTTTTTAAGGGTCAGGAAGTGGGCGAATATTATGCAGATGTTCTTGTAAATGAATGTATTATTTTAGAGCTGAAAGCGGTTGATACATTGTGTAAGGAACATGAGTTGCAGTTGATTAATTATCTTAAGGCTACAGATATGGAAGTTGGGCTGCTGCTGAACTTTGGTGAACGTCCGCAAATTCGTCGTAAAATTTATACGAACGACCGGAAATAATTCTTCTGTGGTCATCTTGTAAAATCTGTGTCATCTGTGTGCCATAATAATAACGAACTATGAACCAACCCAAAATAGAAATCATGGACACCACCCTGCGCGATGGTGAACAGACCAGCGGCGTGTCCTTCGTGCCCCACGAGAAGCTGATGATTGCCCGTCTGCTGCTCGAAGAGCTGAAGGTAGACCGTGTGGAGGTGGCTTCGGCCCGCGTGTCCGATGGCGAGGCTGATGCCGTGCGCATGATATGCGACTGGGCTGCCCGCCGCGGATTGTTGCAGCGCGTGGAGGTGCTGGGATTTGTGGACGGACATGCGTCGGTGGACTGGATACATTCCACTGGCTGCCGTGTCATCAACCTGCTGTGCAAGGGCTCGCTGAAGCACTGCACCTACCAGCTGAAGAAAATGCCTGAGGAGCACATTGCCGACATCAAGGCCGTGGTAGATTATGCCGAAGGGCTTGACATGGAGGTCAATGTCTATCTGGAAGACTGGAGCAACGGCATGAAGGATTCGCCCGAGTATGTGTTCCAATTGATGGATGCACTCTGCGGCACCGGCATCCGCCGCTTCATGTTGCCCGATACGCTGGGCATTCTCAATCCTCTGCAAGTTATTGAGTTTATGCGCAAAATGAAGAAGCGCTATCCCGATACCCATTTCGATTTTCATGCCCACAATGATTATGACCTGGCCGTCTCCAATGTGCTGGCCGCCGTCTTGAGCGGTTGCCGTGGTTTGCATACCACCATCAACGGACTGGGCGAACGCGCCGGAAATGCCCCGTTGGCCAGTGTGCAGGCCATCCTGAAAGACCATTTCAATGCCCTGACGCATATAGACGAAAGCCGGTTGAACGAGGTGAGCCGCGTGGTGGAGTCTTATTCGGGCATAGCCATTCCGGCCAACAAGCCCATCGTGGGCGAGAATGTCTTCACGCAGGTGGCCGGCGTTCATGCCGACGGTGACAACAAGCGCAACCTTTACTACAACGACCTGCTGCCCGAACGCTTCGGCCGCCGGCGTGAATATGCCTTGGGCAAGAACTCGGGCAAGGCCAACATCCGCAAGAACCTGGAAGACCTGGGGCTGCAGCTGGACGACGAGTCGATGCGCAAGGTGACCGAGCGCATCATCGAGCTGGGCGACAAAAAGGAACTTGTCACACAGGAAGACCTGCCCTACATCGTTTCCGACGTGCTGAAGCACGATGTCCGTACCGAGCGTGTCAAGTTGAAGAGCTATATCGTCAACCTGGCCTATGGCCTGAAGCCGATGGCTACCATCAAGGTGGAAATCAATGGCAAGGAGTACGAGGAAAACAGCAGTGGCGACGGTCAGTACGATGCCTTTGTCCGCGCCTTGCGCAAAGTGTACAAGGGCACGCTGGGCCGACGCTTCCCCATGCTGACCAACTATGCTGTGAGCATTCCGCCCGGCGGTCGCACGGATGCTTTTGTGCAGACAGTCATCACGTGGAGCTTCGATGACAAGGTGTTTCGTACCCGCGGCCTCGATGCCGACCAGACGGAAGCTGCCATCAAGGCTACAATGAAGATGCTGAACCTCATCGAGGATGGCTTTGGAGAGCCTTTGGGGGCTTCTTTGCAAAACACCGGCGTGTAGCTGGAACTGGAGCAGCGTGTAGTTGGAACTGGAGCAGCGTGTAGCTGGAACCGGAGCAGCGTGTAGCCGGAACTGGAGCAGCGTGTAGCCGGAACTGGAGCAGCGTGTAGTTGGAACTGGAGCAGCGTGTAGCCGGAACCGGAGCAGCGTGTAGTCGGAACTGGAGCAGCGTGTAGTCGGAACTGGAGCAACGTGTAGTTTGTCAAACACAAGCGTGTTTTTCGAATCACTTCTGGGATAGTGGTCGATTTTTAAGAATAATTAGAGCCGGAGATAAGGAATAAAATGCTTATTTTGAGCTCTGAAACTAAAAAAAGAGGATATGAAGAAGATGCGTTTGAAACCTTGGCAACTCTACGTGCTGGTATTCATCTTGATGTTTGGCATCAACTATTTACTGCGCTGGATAAGTGCAGGCGAGGAAATCAAGGACGGCAACTTGGTGGTGAGTTTGGTATTTCCTGTCATGCTGACTCTCGGCTTCATTGCCGGCGACCGTGTGCGCCGTAGGAACAAGAAATACAAGGACAAAGTGGAAGAATTATTAAAAAACAACGAATAGAACAATATGGAACTGAAGATTGCAGTATTGGCCGGTGACGGTATCGGCCCCGAAATATCCGCCGTAGGCGTGGATGTAATGACCGCCGTATGCGAGAAGTTTGGACACAAGGTAACGTATGAATACGCCATTTGCGGCGCGCATGCCATCGACGAGGTGGGCGACCCCTTCCCCGAAGATACCTATAATATATGTAAGCGTGCCGATGCCGTGCTCTTCTCGGCAGTGGGCGACCCCAAGTTTGACAATGACCCTACGGCCAAGGTGCGCCCCGAACAGGGCCTGCTGGCTATGCGCAAGAAGTTGGGCCTCTTTGCCAACATTCGTCCGGTGCAGACGTTCAAGTGCCTGCTCCACAAGTCGCCCCTGCGTGCCGAGCTGGTGGAGGGTGCCGACTTCCTCTGCATCCGCGAGTTGACGGGCGGCATGTACTTCGGCGAGAAGTATCAGGACAATGACAAGGCGTGGGATACGAACTACTACACCCGTCCCGAGATTGAGCGCATCTTGCGCGTGGGCTTTGAGTATGCCATGAAGCGCCGCAAGCACCTGACGGTGGTGGACAAGGCCAATGTGCTGGCTTCTTCACGCCTCTGGCGCCAGATTGCCCAGGAGATGGCTCCGCAATATCCCGAGGTGACAACCGACTACATGTTTGTGGACAACGCCGCCATGAAGATGATTCAGGAGCCGCGCTTCTTCGACGTCATGGTGACCGAGAATACCTTTGGCGACATCCTGACCGACGAAGGTTCCGTCATCAGCGGCTCCATGGGTCTGCTGCCATCGGCTTCGACGGGCGAAAGCACGCCGGTGTTCGAACCCATCCACGGTTCGTGGCCGCAAGCCAAGGGGTTGAACATTGCCAATCCGCTGGCACAGGTGCTGTCGGTAGCCATGCTTTTCGAATACTTCGACCTGAAGGAAGAAGGCGCGCTCATCCGTCGTGCCGTAGACGCTTCGCTCGATGCCAATGTCCGCACGCCCGAAATCCAGGTGGAAGGCGGTGCCAAGTATGGTACGAAAGAGGTGGGTGCCTGGCTGGTGGACTACATCAAACGCTGAATGACATGATAGCCAGAAATCTCATTGACCTTGTAGGCCGCACTCCGCTGATGGAGTTGTCGGCCTATAGTCGTTTATATGGTTTGTCCCGCCCCTTGGTGGCGAAATTGGAGATGTTCAACCCGTCGGGCAGTGTGAAGGCGCGTACGGCTCTTGCCATGATAGAGGATGCCGAGGCACGTGGCGTGCTGAAGCCGGGTGCCACCCTCATTGAGCCTACCAGTGGCAACACAGGCATCGGGCTGGCCATGGTGGCTACCATTAAGGGCTATCGGTTGGTGCTTACCATGCCCGAGACCATGAGCCTGGAACGCAGAAACCTGCTGAAGGCATTGGGTGCCGAGATTGTGCTGACGCCCGGCAAGGAAGGCATGGCCGGCTCCATAGCCAAGGCCGAGGCTTTGCGCGACGCTACGCCGGGAGCCGTCATCCTGCAACAGTTTGATAATCCTTCGAACGCTGCCGTGCACGAGCGCACCACCGGTGAGGAGGTGTGGGCTGACATCGACGGACAGGTCGATGCGTTTGTGGCCGGAGTAGGTACGGGCGGTACGGTCAGTGGCGTGGCACGTGCGCTGAAGCGGCATAATCCGTCGGTGCGCGTGGTGGCCGTGGAGCCGGCAGCCTCGCCCGTACTCAGTGGCGGAAAGGCAGGACCTCATGGTTTGCAAGGCATAGGCGCCAACTTCGTGCCGGGCAATTACGATGCTGCGGTGGTGGACGAGGTCATCTCTGTGGCCGATGAGGATGCTTTCCGTGCCAGTCGCGAGTTGGCTTCCACGGAAGGGCTGTTGGCGGGAATATCCTCCGGCGCCGCACTTCATGCCGCCTGCCAGCTGGCACAGCGTCCCGACATGCAGGGCAAGACCATTGTCGTGCTGCTCCCTGATACCGGCGAACGCTATCTTTCGGCCGGACTTTATTAACCTTTTCCACTTTATCCCTTTAGTTTTATGAAAAAAGTAATCGTTTCTTTCCTGCTGGCTGCAGCGTTCGTGTTTCCGGCTGCATCGCAGACCTATAATGAATTGTGCGAACAGGCCATAGCCGCTACCGAGCAAGACAGCTTGCAGCAGGCCGAAGACCTGATACGCCAGGCACTGAAACTGGAACCCAAGAATCCGCACAACGCCTTGCTGTTCTCCAACCTGGGCACCATACAGCGAAGCCAAGGGCGGCTGGAGCAGGCTTTGGAGTCGTACACCTTTGCGCTGAACTTCACGCCACGCTCCGTGCCGGTATTGCTCAACCGGGCAACGCTCTACATGGAGATGGGCAAGGAAGACCACGCCCGGGTGGACTACTCGCTGGTGATAGACCTGGACAAGGACAATCAGGAAGCCCTTCGTATGCGTGCCTATATCTATATGAAGATGCGCGACTACAAGCTGGCACGAGCAGACTACCTGAGCCTGCTGAAACTGAATCCGACAGACTTCAACGGTCGACTGGGGCTGGCTACGCTGGAACAGAAGGAAGGCAAATATCCCGAGGCGTTGGCTTTGCTCAACGGCCTGCTGACCGACAAGGACTACACGCAACGAGAGACGCAAGCCGTGCTCTACGTGGCCCGTGCCGGGGTGGAGATTGATGCCGGCCAGCCCGATTTGGCCTTGATAGACCTGGAGGAAGCCATCAAGTTGGATGCTTCGCAGGCTGAGGCTTACCTGATGCGAGGCCAGCTCTACTTGTCGCAACAGAAGAAGAAGTTGGCCAAGGAAGACCTGGAAAAGGCCGTTTCGCTGGGTGTTGCTCCTGGCGATGTGCGCGACTTGTTGCAACAATGCAAATAGGCTTTTCAGGGCGATGATTTACTAACGGGACATTTTGTCCGGCAAACATCCGTTTCTTTCGCTTTTCATCTTGTCGGGTGAGGAGGGAAGTAACGGATGTTTTTGTATGCTTTTCTTTGGAAAGAGTGAAAGAAGAAAAGGAGGTTTCACGAGGATAGAATAGCCATTGAGGTGAAGTTTCACTGTTAGCCGTTGGAAACGAGTGGCTTGTGGTGAAAGATGGCGGTGAAGAATCAAGCGTTGTTATGTATGGTTGTATATTCGTAGTAGGGACGTGGCGTGCCGCATTTCCTCGTCAGCATTATCTTCCATTTTCTGTCTTATGTGTTCTATTTTGTTGTTTATCAGATAAATACTGTGAAACATGACTTTGGAACGCGGTACGTCACGTCTCTAAGTTCCCGTATCAGGTGCGGAATGACTATCCGGTAGGACGCTACGTTCGTGAACCGCATTTCCTGTAGTGTGAATGATAATTTTGGGTGAATCTTTCACCATATTTATCTATATGGCAACAGATTGCATTCTAGCGTGAAGGCGTGAAACTTCAAATCGCTGATGTAGACAAGTAAGTGTGAATGATAGCAGTGTACTCCTCTATTGTTAGCAGTCTACTCACCGGTCGTTAGCAGTGTACTCCTCAGTCGTTAGCAGTCCACTCCTTGGTCGTTAGCAGTTAACTCCTTCCGTCATGGTTCTTAATCCCCCTCACAAGGCTTCTGGTGGCTACTGGAAAGGCTATTGACAGCGTGTAAGCGAATTGTTTGTCTGTTCACCCTCTGTAACTACTTCTTGTTGCCGGTCAGTGGTACTGGAAAACAAAAGGATGGTAATTAGGAATAATTTAAGTCAAAGTGTAAGCTTTGATATTCTTCTGTGTGTGGTTTGTGAGTATATTTTCTGTCTTTTTGTTAGTTATTTGGATATATATCGTTATCTTTGCACCATATATCATAAATAGGAGTCTTGTATTCACGGAAAAACAAGGCAGGTTTTCGGTTAGTCATTTGGAATTACTGATGAAGGAAGAGGATACATCTGTTTTGCTAATTTATACGGGAGGTACTATCGGCATGATAGAAAACCCTGATACCGGCGCTTTGGAGAACTTCAGTCTGGAGCAGCTGCAACGCCACGTACCCGAACTGCAAAAACTGGAATTCCGAATAGACACCTATCAGTTTGACCCGCCTATCGACTCTTCGGACATGGACCCGGAGGCTTGGAAACGGTTGGTGCGCATCATCAGCGACAACTACGACCGCTATACGGGTTTCGTCATTCTGCATGGCACTGACACCATGGCCTATACGGCTTCGGCTCTCAGCTTCATGCTGGAAGGGCTGGGCAAACCCGTCATCCTGACCGGGTCGCAGTTGCCTATCGGCGTGCTGCGTACCGACGGCAAGGAAAATCTGCTGACCAGTATCGAAATTGCCACTGCCCGGCATCCCAGCGGACGTCCGGTGGTGCCCGAGGTCTGTATATTCTTTGAAAATCATCTGATGCGGGGCAACCGTACAACGAAAATCAATGCGGAGGATTTTAATGCCTTCCGTTCTTTCAATTATCCCGTACTGGCTTCAGCAGGCATACATATCAAGTATAATAATGTGCAGATTCATGTGAGCAAGAGCAACTCGGCACTCAAGCCCCATTATCTGCTCGATACGAACGTGGCTGTGCTGAAGTTGTTTCCCGGCATCAACGAGAGTGTAGTAGAGGCGGTGCTTTCCGCTCCCGGACTGAAGGCGGTGGTGCTTGAAACCTACGGGTCGGGCAATGCGCCGCGCAAAGACTGGTTCTTGCGCCGCTTGCGCGAGGCAGGCGAGCGTGGCATGGTGATAGTCAACGTTACGCAATGCAGTGCCGGCACGGTAGAGATGGAGCGCTATGAGACGGGCTACCGGCTGATGCAGGCCGGCGTGGTGAGCGGACATGACAGCACCACGGAGTCGGCCGTCACCAAGCTGATGTTCCTGTTGGGGCACGATTATTCACCGGCCGAAGTGCGCCGCCGCATGTGCAAGCCCATTGCCGGCGAAATCACGGTGTAGCGGGCACTCCTTCCTTTTCTTCTTGAATTTGTTTATTCCACGGGCGTCAGCTTTCCGGTCACGGAGTCAATGATGTAGCCCGACACACGTATGTCGTGCGGAATAAGCGGGTGGTTCAGTATGGCATCTACCGTTTGTCGTACAGACTTTTCCGTGTCGCCAAATCCATAGAGCCAGGACTCAAAGTCCACGCCACAGAAGCGAATCATGTCGATGGTCTCCTGCTTGATGCCGCGGGCCTTCATGTGGCTTATCATCTGTTCGCTGCTCATGTGGCAGGCACCGCAGTCGGAGTGGGCTATGACCATGACTTCCGTCACCCCCAGCTCATAGATGGCTACCAGCAGGCTGCGTATGACGCTGCCAAAGGGATGTGAGATGATGCCACCGGCATTCTTTATCATCTTCACGTCGCCGTTTTTGATGCCCAGGGCGGCAGGCAGCAGTTCTGTCAGTCGGGTGTCCATGCACGACAGGATGGCTATTTTCTTGTCGGGATACTTGGTGGTGATGTACTTTTCGTAGTCTTTGTTGGCTACAAACTCTTGGTTGAATTTCAGAATTTCGTCTATCATATTGTTTCTTATTAAAGTTTTTGTTGCATAGAAGGGGGCAGCGGCTCGTTCTTTCCGTATTCTAATTAAGAAGCAGAAAACGGCACGGGCACTCTCTGTCTTTCGTAGTGTACCAACAAAAGTAAAAAAACTCTTTGATACCCGCTTTTCCCTGCCGCTAAAATCGTACCTTTGAGCCCATAATTCATTAAAATATTCCAGTCATGGCCAAGGAAAAGAGCGTCTATGTGTGCAGCAACTGTGGGCAGGAATCGCCCAAGTGGCAGGGCAAGTGTCCGGCATGCGGACAATGGAACACATTTGTCGAGGAAATAGTGCGCAAGGAGTCGCCTGCCCGACGGCCCGTATCGGGCATTGAGACGGTTAAGTCCAAGCCTGTGACGCTGGACCAGATTGAGGCTGCCGACGAGCCGCGTATCGACATGCACGATGCCGAGTTGAACCGCGTGCTGGGTGGCGGACTGGTACAAGGCTCGCTGGTGCTTATAGGCGGTGAGCCGGGTATAGGCAAATCAACGCTGGTGTTGCAGACGGTGCTTCGCATGGACGGGCGTCGTGTCCTTTACGTTTCGGGTGAGGAGAGCGCACGCCAGCTGAAGTTGCGTGCCGACCGCCTGGTACATCATTCGTCCGACTGCCTTATTGTGTGCGAGACATTGCTCGAACAAATCTTTGTGCATATCAAGAATACCCATCCCGACCTGGTCATCATCGATTCCATTCAGACCATTTCTACCGAGACACTGGAGTCTTCGCCCGGCAGCATCGCCCAAGTGCGCGAGTGTGCAGCCAGCATCCTCCGCTTTGCCAAGGAGACGCATACGGCTGTCATCCTTATCGGACATATCAATAAGGAAGGAAGCATTGCCGGTCCCAAGGTACTGGAACACATTGTTGACACGGTGCTTCAGTTCGAAGGCGACCAGCACTATATGTACCGCATCTTGCGCAGCATCAAGAACCGCTTTGGCAGCACGGCCGAGCTGGGCATTTACGAAATGCGCCAGGATGGCCTGCGACAGGTGAGCAATCCGTCCGAACTGCTCCTAAGTCAGGACCACGAAGGCATGAGCGGCGTGGCCATTGCTTCGGCCATCGAAGGCGTGCGTCCGTTTCTCATTGAGACGCAGGCACTGGTCAGCTCTGCCGTCTATGGCAATCCGCAGCGTTCGGCCACTGGTTTCGACATCCGTCGCATGAACATGTTGCTGGCAGTGCTCGAAAAGCGTGTAGGTTTCAAGCTGGCTCAGAAAGATGTGTTCCTCAACATTGCTGGTGGCTTGAAGGTGAACGACCCGGCCATCGACCTGGCTGTCATCAGTGCCATCCTGTCCAGCAACATGGATGCAGAGATTGAAGCGGGCGTCTGCATGGCAGGCGAGATAGGCCTCTCTGGTGAAATCCGCCCCGTGAACCGCATTGAGCAACGCATTGGCGAGGCCGAGAAACTTGGCTTCAAACAGTTCCTCCTGCCCAAGTACAACCTGCAGGGGCTGAATACGAAGAAACTGAACATCGAACTGGTTCCGGTAAGGAAAGTGGAAGAAGCATTCAGAACTTTATTTGGCTGAGCTCACCACAGAGTACACAGAGTTTCACAGAGGAATAGGTAAATGTGATGGATACGGTTAATGAATTAACAGGATTGATTTTAAAAAAGGCATACGAGGTACATTCGGTATTAGGCCCCGGACTTTTAGAAAGTGCTTATGAGGAGTGTTTGTGTTTTGAATTGACTGAATGTGGGTTAAAGGTAGAAAGGCAAAAGGCCTTGCCGGTTGTCTATAAAACTATACGAATGGATGCAGGATATAGATTGGATATTTTGGTAAATGATACGGTGATTATTGAGTTGAAGGCGGTTGAAGCCTTGTCTCCTATACATACTGCTCAAATACTGACTTATATGAAATTGTCACATAAGCGTTATGGCTTGTTGATAAACTTCAACGTAAAGAGCTTAAAAGAAGGAATTAAACGATATATCTTATAAACTTAAAACTCTGTGGGACTCCGTGTCCTCTGTGGTGAACCATGGTACATGAATATATAATCAGAGTGCTGCCCGAAGTGGCCGCCAACGAACAACGCCTGATTGACTATCTGGTCAAAGAAAAGGGATTGAATAAGAAAGAAATTAATGCCACCCGTATCTTGAAGCGGAGCATTGATGCCCGGCAACGGACGATTTTTGTCAATCTGACAGTACGGGCTTATGTTAATGAAGTACCCAAAGATGGCGAGTATCAATCTACGGAATATCGAAATGTTGAAGGTTGCCCACAGGTGATAGTGGTAGGTGCCGGTCCCGGCGGACTCTTCGCCGCCTTGCGCCTCATCGAACTGGGGTTGCGCCCTATTGTGGTTGAACGCGGAAAGGATGTGCGCGAGCGCAAGAAAGACTTGGCACAGATTAGCCGTACGCAGAGTGTAGACTCCGAGTCGAACTATAGCTTTGGTGAAGGAGGTGCGGGAGCTTACTCTGACGGCAAGCTGTATACCCGCAGCAAGAAGCGTGGCAATGTGGACAAGATTCTTAATGTCTTCTGCCAGCATGGTGCTTCTACTTCCATTCTGGTCGATGCCCATCCCCACATTGGTACCGACAAGTTGCCGCGTGTCATTGAGAACATGCGCAATACCATTCTGCAATGTGGTGGCGAGGTACATTTCCAGACACGGATGGATGCGCTGTTGATTGAGGATGATGAAGTAAAAGGCATTCAAACAAATACAGGCGAAACTTTCCTTGGTCCTGTCATCTTGGCTACAGGACATTCAGCCCGCGATGTATATCGCTGGCTGGCTGCCAACAAGGTGGAGATAGAGGCAAAAGGCATAGCCGTAGGTGTACGTCTGGAGCATCCGGCCCAGCTGATAGACCAGATACAGTATCACAACCGTGAGGGTAGGGGACGTTATCTGCCTGCTGCCGAATATAGTTTTGTTACGCAGGTCGATGGTCGTGGCGTTTACAGCTTCTGCATGTGTCCGGGTGGCTTTATTGTGCCTGCGGCCAGCGGACCTGAACAGATTGTGGTGAACGGAATGAGTCCGAGTAACCGCGGTTCGCGTTGGAGCAACAGTGGAATGGTGGTGGAGATTAGGCCGGAAGACCTGGAAAATAAGGAATTGGGAATGAAGAACGAAGAATTAAGGAATGTCGGTGGGGATACTGCATTGAACATGCTTCTTTTTCAGGAACAGCTTGAACGGATTTGCTGGCAGCAGGGCAACCGCCGGCAGACAGCACCCGCACAACGTATGGCCGACTTTGTGAACCGTCGGTTGAGTGCTGATTTGCCTGAGACATCCTATGCGCCCGGCTTGATAGCTTCGCCGCTTCATTTCTGGTTGCCTCCATTTATTTCCAACCGCCTGTCGCAGGGATTTCGGCAGTTTGGGCGCAATGCACACGGATTCCTGACCAACGATGCGGTGATGATAGCGGTAGAGACCCGGACTTCGGCACCCGTTCGCATAGTGCGCGATCGCGATACCCTTCAGCATGTGCGTGTCAAGGGACTGTTCCCCTGTGGTGAGGGTGCGGGCTATGCTGGCGGCATCGTTTCGGCTGGTGTTGACGGTGAGCGTTGTGCAGAGGCTGCCGCACAGTATTGCGGAGTGTTGTAAATAATAGAAGAATCTAATGACAGATAGTAAGTATGACAAATTCTCCCGAAATAGCTATCATAGACTCTAACACACTGAGCAGCCTGGGTCTGCGTACTCTGCTCGAAGAACTGATACCGGGTGCTATTATCCGCACGTTCCCTTCGTTTGCGGCTTTTGCCGATGATACCCCCGATATGTATGCCCATTACTTTCTGTCGGCGCAGGTCTATTTTGAGCATACCTCCTTCTTTCTGCCCCGTCGTCCTAAGACCATCGTATTGGCTACTGGCGAAGGCAATCCGCAATTGGCTGGCGTTTTGACTCTGAATATCTGTCAACCGGAGAAGGAACTGGTGCGCAGCATTCTGCATTTGCATGGTCATGGACATAGGCATGGACATCCGGGTAAGCTGCCGGCTCCGGCCGAACAACCCGCTAATATGCCCGCCGGACATCTGTTGAGTGCCCGTGAGATAGAAGTTCTGATACTGCTGGTGAAAGGACTCATCAATAAGGAAATAGCCGACCGGCTGAACATAAGCCTGACTACCGTCATCAGCCATCGCAAGAATATTACTGAAAAACTGGGTATTAAGTCTGTTTCCGGTCTGACTATCTATGCCGTGATGCACGGTTATGTGGAGGCCGACTCTATCTGATGCAGGCTGCGATTTCCTCATAAGTGAGGATTGTGGCTTCGGTTGCTATTCGCTTACTTTGCAGCCCGATAATCAACCGTTAGTCCAGATATGAACTGCAAACAGATTCTTTTATCCCTGACAGGGGCTATGCTTTACGCCCTTTCGGCTACAGCCGAAGAAGCCGATACCTTAAAAACGATGAATGTGGATGAAGTAGTGGTAGTGGCCGCACCGAAAGAGAACCGTGCCTTGCGCGAACTGCCTATTGCTTCGACTCGTCTGACACAGCAGGATATGCGTGCCAAGCAAGTGGCAGGCATCAAAGACCTGACTTCTCTTGTACCTAACCTTTTTATACCCGACTATGGTTCGCGCCTGACGACCGCCGTTTATATACGAGGCATCGGTTCGCGCATCAACACACCGGCTGTTGGCTTGTATGTCGACAATATTCCTTACATTGACAAGTCGGCTTTCGACTTCAGCTATGCTGATATTGAACAGATAGAAGTGCTGCGTGGTCCGCAAAGCATGCTTTACGGACGCAACACGATGGGCGGACTTATCAAAGTACATACCAAGTCGCCTTTTACTTACCAAGGTACGGACGTCCGCTTGGGAGCCGCTACTTATGGCGACTACGACGTCTCGCTAACCCACTATCACCGCATTACTTCACGATTCGCTTTCTCGGCGGGTGGTTCCTTTGAACACAAAGGCGGCTTTTTCAAGAACAGTGCCCAGAATAACGAACGTATTGACCGTAGCAATGCAGGAGGTGGACGCTTGCACGGTATCTTCTTACCCACTGATAATCTGAAACTGGACCTTAATCTCAGCTACGAATACAGTGACCAGGGCGGTTATCCTTATTATTATATAGGTGCAGCCCGTGAGGATGCTACTGTCTATCCCGACTTGTTGGGGCGCATTGCCTACAATGACGAAAGCGGCTACCGCCGTGGACTGCTCAATGCTGGTCTGAACCTGGAGTACCAGGCACAGGCATTCACGCTGAGTTGCATTACAGGCTACCAAAATCTGAATGACCGCATGGACATGGACCAGGACTTCAGTCCGCGCGACATTTTTACACTGGTGCAGAAACAACGGTCCAACACTGTGTCGGAAGAGATTGTGCTCAAATCAAAACCCGGCAAGCGCTGGCAATGGACTACGGGTGCCTTTGGCTTCTACCAATGGTTGTCTACCGACGGTCCGGTGCTGTTCAAGCGTGAAGGCATAGAGCAGCTGATAGAAGACAATGTGAACAACATGTTCCCCAGTTCGCCTATGGCTCCGCAGATGCATCTGGGTATAAATAATGAGCAGTTGTACATTGGCGGTGATTTCTCTACTCCGCTGATGAGTGCTGCCGTTTACCATCAGAGTACGCTTAACGACCTGCTGGTCAAAGGACTTTCACTTACGGTAGGTTTGCGCCTCGATTATGAGAAAATGTGGCTCGACTACAATTCTGCCTGCGAACCTATGAACTTCGGTTTTTCTTTCAAGATGGGCAACATGGAGCTGAAGGATGACGCCATGCAGGCTCTGTCTGCTCTGACCGGAAGCATGAAGCGCGACTACCTGCAACTGCTGCCCAAGTTTTCTCTGCAATACGAGTGGAAACAGGGGAACAACGTCTACGCCACCGTGTCGAAGGGCTACCGTTCGGGTGGATACAACATTCAGATGTTCAGCGACCTGGTGCAATCGCAGTTGCGCAACTCCATGAAGCAGGCACTCATGGCCAGTCCGTCGTTTGCGTCTATGGCCAGTATGATTGACAAGATGATGCCCGAGGTGAGCATTGACGTGGTGGGCACCACCCTTTATAAGCCCGAGTACACTTGGAACTATGAGCTGGGTACTCACCTGACCCTTTTTGACAACAGACTGACAGCCGACATAGCCGGCTTCTTGATGGAAACGCGCAACCAGCAGGTGTCGCAGTTCTCAGAGAATGGCATGGGACGTGTCACCGTTAACGCCGGTCGTAGCCGCAGCATCGGTGCGGAAGCTTCGCTGGCAGCCCGTGTTACCGATGCATTGACACTCAATGCCGGTTATGGTTATACCTGCGCCACCTTCCGTGACTATCAGACACTGGACGATAACGACCAGCCCGTAGACTATCGCGGACACTTCATTCCCTTTATTCCCCGTCATACGTTGAATGTAGGTGCCCAGTATCTCATCAGTTTGCGTCAGGGCAGTCTGCTGGACCGCATCCGCCTGAATGCCGACTACAATGCCGCCGGACGTATTTACTGGACAGAAGCCAACAATGTAAGCCAGGCTTTCTATGGTGTATTGAACGGTCGCGTCAGTCTGGAGAAAGGACAGGGAGCCATAGGCCTGTGGGTACGCAATGCGCTCGACAAAGACTATGCTGCCTTCTGTTTCGAGAGCATGGGCAACCGCTTTATGCAAAAGGGAAAGCCTGTTCAAGTCGGTATCGACTTGCGTTGTCGATTCTGATGGGATGCTCTTGATGGCTTTCGGTTAAAGGGCTGTCATCCGTAAGTCTATTAATGCTTATATACAATTAAGGGCCGGTTCTGTGTTTCAGGACCGGCCCTTCGTCTATATAGTTCAGTATGTTTGTAGATTGATACCTCTGGTAGATTTCTTATTTTTCGTAGTCGAAGTAATAGAATTCGCCCTGAGCTTTCGAACCTTCATTGGCGGCTACAGCATACATGCCCAGCATGACTCCCGTGAATCCACCGTTGGTTTCGCTACTTAGATAACGGGCATCTATCTTGGCGATGGATTTGAAGTTCTTGCCGTCGGTGGCATACTCAAAACTGTAGAAGTCATTACTGCCTTTTACACGCAATTGTACCTTAGTCTTGTTTAAGGGGATTTCCTTCTCAATGTGGTTGAGTTCGCCCAGTCGGTAGCGTAATATCAGGCTTTGTTTACCATCAGCATTTTGTTTTATGAAGAGGTCGTAGTGCGCTTTCTCGTACATGTAGACACTGAGGCCTGCTTCGTCGTTGGCTGAAGCTTGCTTCAGGCTGACGGAGGTAGTGGCGGTGAAATTCATGTGCTCTTGTCGGCGGGCTATGAAGGTTGGCGAACCTTCCGTCATATCCAGACTGACGGGACTTGCCTTTAAAGTCAGCTTGTCGGATTTTGCCTGGTAGTTGTCAGCTTTCGGATTGCGTATGTATACCCATTGGGGACCCATGTTGCTGAAGTCTGTGCGGACTGGAGCAGCTTCCACTTTCTGCTGGGGAAGGGTGGGGACGTTCATCTGTAAGTCTACAGTACCGTCTCCATTGACCACCGGCCATGCTCCTTCATCCCATCGTACAGGTGCCAGGAAAGTTTCCCGTCCCAATACGTGGTGCTGTCCATTTTGTGTGCGGAAGGCGAGGAATATCATCCACCATGAGCCGTCGGGAGCCTGAATCAAATCAGCGTGTCCGGTACCTTGTATGGGGTTAAGCTGTGCATTCATGTTGATATGTGTCAGGATGGGGTTTGCCGGATTGCCCGTGTATGGACCGTCGATGAACTTGCTGCGTGCGATGGTGATTTTATGGCCGTATTCAGTTCCGCCTTCCGAGATAAGCAGGTAGTACCAGCCGTCTTTCTTATAGATATGCGGTCCTTCGGGATAGCGTCCGCCGGTACCGGTCCAGATGCGTCTTGAGGGAGTCAGCTGTTTGCCTGTCATGGGGTCTATTTCGCAAAGGTGTATGCAGTTGTCCGGGTTACTTACGAGGTAGCATTTTCCGTCTTCAAAATAAAGTGAGGGGTCTATGCCTCCTTGTTCCAGCCAGACAGGTTCCGACCATTGGCCGCGTGGGTCGGTTGTGTGTACCAGGAAGTTGCCTTTGCCGGTAACGTTGGTGGTTATCATGTAGAATGTGCCGTCGTTGTAGCGTATGGTAGGTGCATAGATTCCACCGCTGAATGAAGCTTTCGACAGTTCCACTTGCGAAGGACGTGTCAGGCAGTTGCCAATCTGTTCCCAATGTATCAGGTCTGTGCTATGGAACAAGGGAACGCCCGGAAAATACTGGAAGCTGCTATTGACCAAATAGAAGTCATTGCCTACACGGCATACGCTGGGGTCGGGATGAAATCCCGGTATTACCGGGTTCTGATAGCCGTTTGTTTCTTGGCCGAAGATGGAAAGGCAACTGGCCAATCCTAAAAGTAGTAAGATTCTTTTCATGGATAATATGTGTTTTATGGTTTTGAAATATGCGTTGTTGTCAGCTCAGGTGAGTTTTGGTCTCTCAAATTTAAGCATTTTCTTCCGATGGTGTATGTGCTTGTAGTCAAAAACCCCTATTAAGTAACACTTTAGCTATTAAACAAAACATTTTGTACCCCTGTCGTTAACATATCAGCCTCTACTTCTCTGGGCTTATGTCTACTTTTGCATGAAAAGCTTGCTGAGGCCTTTTATTCGCTTCTTTGGCGGGAAGCTGCTTGATGTTGTGAAGACGGGAAGTCGTGTATGTTGATATCGTGTCGCTTCCCTGGCTTTGTGGTGACAGGTTGTCGGACTTAAATTGTAACACATATATTGTATGAAAACACTGAAATCCTTTTTACTCCTTTTGCTATCTTCTTTTTTGTGCATCTGTACGGCTTGCAAGTCGGGTACAGAGTCAACCGGGCAACAACCTGGAGGACCAAGCGGCGAAGACGCCTGGCAAGTGGCCAAATGGCTGGGGCTGGGCTGGAATTTGGGTAATCAGCTGGATGCTTATAGCAATGGAGTAGCCAACGAAACTTGCTGGGGCAATAAGCCTGCCACACAAACGACTTTCAATCAGTTGGCAGCGCTGGGCTTCACTTCTGTCCGCATTCCTGTGACCTGGCTGGGACACATTGGAGAAGCTCCCGATTATACCATTGACAAAGCTTGGCTCGACCGCGTGGCAACATGTGTGGGGTATGCACAGAATGCCGGTTTGAATGCCATTATCAATATCCACCACGACGGTGCCGACAGCCAACATTGGCTTGACATCAAGGGAGCGGCTACAGACGAGGCAATAAACGAACGGGTAAAGCAACAGCTGGCTGCCGTCTGGACACAGATTGCCGAGCGTTTCAAGGATAAGGGCTCTTTTCTGATATTTGAAGGCTTGAATGAAATTCACGATGGCGGCTGGGGCTGGGGCGACAACCGGACAGACGGAGGCAAGCAGTATGCTGTGCTGAATGAATGGAACCAGGTCTTTGTAGATGCTGTTCGTGCTGTGGGCGGAGAGAATGCCGACCGCTATCTGGGTGTACCCGGTTACTGCACGAATCCCAGTCTGACGGTGGAATATTTTAAGCTGCCTGCCGATGTTGCCAAGAACCGACTGCTGGTTTCCGTGCATTTCTATGACCCTTACGAGTTTACCCTGACAGATAAATACAGTGAATGGGGACATACGGCTGCCGCCGACAAGAAAGAATCGTGGGGCGACGAAGACAATGTACGCCAAGTCTTTGCCAGCTTGCAGACGGCTTTTGTAGACAAAGGGATACCGGTTTACCTCGGTGAGATAGGTTGTGTACACCGTAGCTCAGAGCGTAGCGAAGCTTTCCGCAAATACTATTTGGAATATGTTTGCAAAGCAGCCAAGACTTACGGTCTGACTCCTTTCTTCTGGGATAATGGCAGTGCCGGGACAGGAAAGGAATGCTCGGGCCTGATAGACCACGCCACGGGAGAGCCTTTGAACAATGGCCGTGAAGTCATTGAAGTCATGACGAAGGCCATGTTTACCGAGGATGCAGACTACACTTTGGAATCTGTTTACAACAACGCACCTCTATAAACAGGAATTTCAAGTTCCTTCTTTTGAGGTTCTTGGTCCTATTTCGAAGTGACCGTATGGGCTTTTATAAGGAGAATGAATAATTTTTTAATGAACATTAGTCGAATCGTTAGTTATATTTTGAATGTTGTTAGAACAGGGGAACAGCCCGGACGGGGACTGTTCCCCGTTCCTTTGGAAACAAACGCTATTGTGGATTTATGAATATGATAAGAAACAGATGGTTGAGTCTGGCAATATGCTGCCTGTTGGGCTGTAGTGTTGCCCGGACGGATGCTGCCGAGGTGATTTCGCTGAATGCGGGATGGGAATTCTACCGCGGTTTCCAGGCGTCGAAAGAACAGAGATTGAAAGTGGAGTTGCCCCACACGTGGAATGCGGCCGACGGTATGTTTGGCAACGTGGACTACTATCGGGGACTGTGTACCTACGAACGTGCTTTGCTCCTGCCCGAGAGTTGTCGCGGCAAGCGGGTGTTTCTGCGGATAGAGGCGGCGCAGACGGTGGCCGACGTGTTTTTGGACCATCATTTCCTGAAACAGCATAAAGGTGGCTATACGGCATTCGTGACCGAGTTGACCGATTGCCTGATGCCCGGGCGCGAAAGCAAACTGGAAATACGCGTCAGCAATGCACAAACCATGGATATAGCTCCTGTATGTGGCGATTTCAATATATACGGTGGACTCTATAGGGGTGTGGAACTGATAGTGACCGATGATGTCTGCATCAGTCCCGACTACTTTGCCTCGTCGGGCGTATTTTTCACCCAAAGCAACGTGTCCGAGCGGCAAGCCGACCTGAAGGTGGAAGCCGTGTTGTCGGCGCGACGTGCGTCGCTCGACGACGCAGAGCTGGAAGTCCAGTTGTGGGACGGCGACAAGCAGGTGTACAAAGGTGTAACCAGCCGTCTGCTGCCCGGCAACCGCATGGCTGTGGAAACTACCCTGAAGCGTCCTCACCTGTGGAACGGAGTGGACGACCCTCACCTGTATCGTGGTGTCGTCATCTTGCGTCATCAGGGGCACGAAGTAGACCGTCGCGAGGAGCTGATAGGCTTTCGCTACTACCATGCCGATGCCGATAAAGGCTTCTTTCTGAACGGTCGTCCTTACCGGCTGAACGGCGTGAACCGCCATCAGGACCGTGCCGAGCGTGCTTCGGCCTTCTATGAGCAAGACCATGACGAGGACCTGGACCTGATAGAAGAAATGGGTTGCAATGCCGTACGTCTGTCTCATTATCCGCAGGCCAAGTATCTGCACAGCCAGATGGACTGCCGTGGCTTGGTGGCCTGGGCCGAGATTCCCTTTGTCAACGTCTATGTCAACAATCCGGCTTACGACGAAAACCTGACCCAGCAACTCACCGAACTGATACTGCAAAACTACAATCACCCCAGCATCCTGTTTTGGGGGCTGTTCAACGAAATTAACTCCGGCTGGCTGGACCGTCCTTCCGATATGGTGTTGCGGCTGGACAGTCTGGCTCATCGGCTCGACCCTTCACGTCCTACCATGGGCGCCAGCAACCAGAACGACGACTTTAACGGATTTACCGACCTGATAGCTTTCAACAAATATTTTGGTTGGTATGGCAGCGACATGAGCGAGATGGGGCAGTGGATTGACCGTGAGCATGCCGCACATCCCGAGCGAAAGATGGGCATCAGCGAGTATGGTGCCGGTGCCTGCATCTACCAGCAGGCCGAGGAACTGAAACAGCCCGAACCCTGGGGACAATGGCATCCTGAAAACTGGCAAACCTATTATCATATAGAGAACTGGAGGCAGTTGCAGGAACGGCCTTTCCTGTGGTGCAACTTCATCTGGTGCATATTCGACTTTTCGGCTGCCGGCCGTCGCGAAGGCACGGTAATGGGACGCAACGATAAAGGTCTGGTGACATACGACCGCAAGGAAAAGAAGGACGCATTCTACTTCTACAAAGCCAACTGGAACAAGAAAGAACCGTTTGTCCACATTGCCGGGAAAAGGCTGTCGGTACGTCAGACGGCAGAAATCACCGTAATGGCTTTCAGCAACAGCGGTGCGGCAGAGTTGTGGGTCAACGGACAGAACATGGGACAGGCGCAGCCGGACGAGGTGAACGTACTTCGTTGGGAGAACATCAGGCTGAAGCCGGGCCATAATGAGCTGGTTGTGAAGAATAAGCGTTGTTCGGACCGTTGTGTCTGGCAGTTGCGCTGATAGCACTGCGGTGCCATCAGGCAGGTTCTTTGACCGCCTTACGGTTTCAGTCCGGTGAAACTTTTGTTCCAGTCCGGTGGAACTTTAGTTTCAGTCTGGAGAAACTAAAGTTTCAGTCCGATGAAACTTTTTCTTCAGTGGACTGGAAATTTGTTTCGTGTGGACAGGGAAGAAAACAGCCTTGTACTCGCCTGACAGAGTGTCTTTGGTCGGCAGTCGCTTTTTCGCCTTGGCGATGGCAGGCTTGTGCGGAGTCAGGTGCACGGCTCTTTCATTTAAGCTTAGATAAAGGCACATAATTCCCCCACCCACTTC
>USEY01000050.1 GCA_900553815.1 uncultured Bacteroides sp. | reverse complement strand
AGCCCGCCCTGGCGGGCGATAACTTCTTCTAACTCCTCTAACTCCTGCAAGTTTGACTTTGCCGATTTTCAATTCGGTAAAACCGAAACTTCTACATTGAACCTTAACCACTTGACTAAAATGGATACATTATGCAAGATACGCGATTTGTATCGCGCCATAGCCGATTTTGAACAACAGTTTACGAAGCATCACGGGGTATCGCTTAATGAAGGGATGCTGCTCTGTACGTTGCAGGGAAGGCCGGGGCAGACTTCGGGGGAACTGGCCGAAGCATTAGGACTGTCGGCATCCAACGCGTCGAAAGTCATTCGCTCGGTGGAAGACAAGCAGTTTATTACCCGTATCATAGGGAGTGCGGACAGAAGGCAGATGCAGTTTGCACTGACACCGGCGGGGGAGAAGCTGATAAAGTCTATCAAGCAGACGGAACTGGACCTGCCTGATTTGTTGAAAAAGGCGGTGATGGAATAAGGGTATTTAAGTTTAACTTCGTCAATGGGAGATTGGCGAAGTTAAACTTGTAGGAGTTAGAGAAGTTAAAGGAGTTATCGTCCACCAAGGTGGGCTAGGAGTTAAAGCCAATAGAAAGTAACCAGCCATGGCACACTGATGACACGGATGGGACAGATGAGCACAGAATAGATTAACTCCTGAGTCGCAAAATCCTTACCACTCATTACTCATTACTCATCACTCATCACTGACCACTTACCACTAGACTGATTACCTCCTCTTACAATCTCAGCCTTGCAGCCACGTCAGCAGATCGGCCACAATAAAGGTACTGCCACCTACGAAGATAAAGTCGTCGGGGGTGCTTTGGGCCTGTGCGGCGCGGACAGCCGTAGGAACATCGGGATAGCAGTCGCCTTGCAGGCCGGTGGCAACAGCCAGTTGCTGGAGCTCTGTTTCGGGTAATGCCCGCTTTACGCTTGCTCGGGTGAAGTAGTATTTTGCTTCATGGGGCAATAGGGCCAGTACGCCGCTGATGTCCTTGTCGTTGACCATGCCGATGACTATGTGCAGCTGGCGGCAGTGTTGCTGTTTCAGTTGCTGGGCAATGTATTGGATGCCACCTACGTTGTGGCCGGTGTCGCACACCAGGGTAGGGCTGTCTTGCAGCTTCTGCCAGCGTCCCATCAGGCCGGTCAGTTCCGTCACGTGGGCACAGCCGTTGCGTACATCATCGGGAGTGAAGTGGAAGCCAGCCTGTTGTAGCAGGGGGAGGGCGGTGAAGATGGTGCGCAGGTTCTTCTGCTGGTAGAGTCCTTTCAGTTCGAAGTCAACGTTCTGGTAGTCCGTACTTGGGTTTTCCTCGGCAAAATAAATGGGGGCTTCTGCCTCGTGGGCCTTTTGCAGGAAGACGGGACGCGTTTCGGGGGTGGTTTCGCCTATGACCACGGGTGTGTGAGGCTTGATGATGCCGGCTTTCTCGCCGGCTATGGCGGCTAGTGTGTGTCCCAGGAATTGGGTATGGTCCAGGCTGATGTTGGTGATGATGCTCAATTGGGGACTGATGATGTTGGTGCAGTCCAGTCTGCCGCCCAAGCCTACTTCAATGACGGCCACATCTACCTTGCTGTCTGCAAAATACTTGAAAGCCAGGGCTGTAGTCAGTTCGAAGAAAGAGGGTTGCAGCGGTTCGAAGAAGCTGCGCTCCTGTTCGACAAACCTGACTACTTCTTCCTGGCTGATTGGAGTTCCGTTTACTCTGATTCGTTCACGAAAATCCATGAGGTGGGGAGATGTATAGAGTCCGACCCGGTAGCCGGCTGACTGCAGGATGGCGGCAATGGTGTGTGAGCAGGAGCCTTTGCCGTTGGTGCCTGCAATGTGTATGGTTTTAAACTGCCGGTGAGGGTGGCCGAAGTGTTCGTCCAGTGCCAGGGTATTTTCAAGTCCGCTCTTGTAGGCGGCGCTTCCGACCTGCTGGAACATGGGCGTACTGTTGTATAAGTACGCTAAAGTGTCCTGATAATCCATCTTTTGAAATATTTAACTCGACTGGAAATCCTTTCCGTCGTTTAATTTGTTATCTTTAAAAGCGACAAAGGTATTAACAATTTAAATCGAACGGTTATGGGAGCAAAGAAAAATTTTGTGATAGATACGAATGTTATCCTTCACGACTATAAATGCCTGCACAACTTCCAGGAAAACGACATTTATCTTCCTATCGTAGTGCTTGAAGAGCTGGATAAGTTCAAGAAAGGTAACGAGCAGATAAACTTCAATGCCCGTGAGTTTGTTCGAGAACTGGACCTGATTACGGATGACAACCTCTTTACCCGGGGTGCCCCGCTGGGCGAAGGAATGGGTAAGCTGTTTGTTGTGGCGGGTGAAGTGAATTCGGAAAAGGTTCGTGCTTCATTTCCTGAGCGCAAGCCTGACCATCAGATTCTGGCTGTGGTGGACTGGCTGACTCAGAAAGACCCTAAGACGAAATGTATTCTGGTGACCAAGGATGTGAACTTGCGCATGAAGGCACGTTCCATTGGCTTGTTGTGCGAGGACTACATCACCGACAAGGTGCTGAATGTGGACATCTTCGAGAAGTCCAACGAGGTATTTGACGGGGTGGCGCCCGAACTCATTGACCGCATTTATTCTTCCAAAGAAGGGGTGGATGTAGGTGAGTTTGACTTTAAGGATGTATTGCATCCTAATGACTGCTTCGTGATAAAGAGCGACAGAAACAGTGTGCTGGCCCGCTATAATCCGTTTACCCATGCTGTTTGCCGGGTACTGAAGGGTAAAAACTATGGGATTGAGCCCCGCAATGCCGAGCAGAGCTTTGCTTTTGAAGTGCTGAATGACCCGGAAGTAAAACTGGTGGCACTTACTGGTAAAGCGGGTACGGGAAAGACATTGCTGGCACTGGCAGCTGCCCTGGGACAGCTGAACGACTATAAACAGATATTGTTGGCAAGGCCGATTGTGGCTCTTTCCAACAAGGATATCGGTTTCTTGCCGGGTGATGCGAAGGAAAAGGTGGCGCCGTATATGCAGCCTTTGTTTGACAATCTGAATGTCATCAAGCGGCAGTTTGCCTCGAACTCGGCAGAGGTGAAGCGCCTGGACGATATGCTGAAGAGTGAACAACTGGTGATTGAAGCTCTGGCTTTTATTCGCGGTCGTAGCCTGAGTGAGACTTACTGTATAATAGATGAGGCTCAGAACCTGACACCGCATGAAATAAAGACCATCATCACGCGTGCGGGTGAGGGTACCAAGATGGTATTTACCGGCGATATACAGCAGATTGACCAACCTTATCTGGACAGCCAGTCCAATGGTCTGGTATATATGATAGACCGCATGCGTGACCAGAATCTGTTTGCACATATCAATTTGGTGAAGGGTGAACGCAGTCAGTTGAGTGAGTTGGCCAGCAACCTGATGTAATTCCATGGCCATGCTTGTGGCGGTGTAACTTTTTCAACAAATGTTTTCCCCGGACGTATCTGTGATTATCAGGTGTGTTCGGGGCTTTTTTTAGGGGAGAGGGTATGGCTTGGACTTTGTATGCCGGAGCGTCAGTTCTTATAAGGTTCGTGTTGTATTTTCTTCTTACTAAACGGATGCTTTGGGGGGATAACGGTTGTTACCGGAAGCGTAGTATGGCTACCAGAGGGGAGACTGGAGGGCTTGAGCTAATAAAACAGGGCGTTTCGTTTAGCATTTCTTGGGGATACAGTTGAGAGCCTTGCAGGCTTGCAGTAATGTGTTATTATATATTTTTTATTCGTTTCTTTGTCTTATTTCTTTAAAATACCGTATCTTTGCCCTGCCTAAAACAAAATAATAGTGACATGAAACCGAATTTTTTTCATCGGTACCTTTCTTCAAAGGTATTGCCGATATGGACTATCTTGTTGATAGATGTGTTTATTATCGTTATTGCCAGTTTGTTGGCATACGCATTACGCTACGACTTCAGAAGCCTTTTCCTGGAATCTTCGTCCATAGAAAAGACGATAATCTGGTCAGTGGTTGTTAACCTTATTTTCTTCCGTGTATTCCGCACTTACTCCAACGTTCTGCGTTTTTCATCTTTCATAGATATTATCCGCATTTTTGTGGCATTGACCGTATCGTATGTACTGTTAATGCTTTTTAGCGTTCTTGTCGATGACAATATGCCGGGAATGATAGCCCCGGTCAGCGTGCTGTTCATGGCTTATGTCTGCAGCTTTGCCATGATGGCCTGTTCGAGGGTTATTGTCAAGACGTTCTTTGAACTGATAAACTTTGACGGTCGTCACAGTGTCAATGTGTTCATTTACGGTGCCAAAGAGGCAGGCGTCAATATTGCTAAGGCTTTGCGTGTGAACTTGCGCAACCACTATCGTCTGCGCGGATTCATTGCCGATGAGCCCGAGCTGATTGGTAAAGTGATGATGGGTGTCAAGGTATATCCGAATGATGAAAATATTATTGATGTGTTGAATGAAAGGAGAGCACATACACTTATCATTTCGCCAGCCAAGATGGAGGAACTGAAGAAAAGTGATATGGCAGACCGACTGCTGGCCAACGGCATCAAACTGATGACGGCTCCACCTTTGAGTGACTGGAATGCCCAAACGTTGAACAAAAACCAGCTGAAGGAAATACAGATAGAAGACTTGCTGCAACGTGACCCTATCGTGATAGATATTCAGAAGGTGGCTTCGCACCTGGAAGGCAAGCGTGTGATGATTACGGGTGCTGCCGGTTCTATCGGTAGCGAAATTATGCGGCAGGTGGCTTCTTTCAATCCCTATAAGCTGATATTGATAGATCAGGCAGAGACTCCTCTGCATGACATCCGCCTGGAACTGCAGGACCGTTGGCGCGATATTGATGCGGAAACGATTGTGGCCGACATCTCCAATGCTCCCCGTATGGAAGCTATTTTTAAGGAATTCAGACCGCAATACATCTTCCACGCTGCTGCCTACAAGCATGTGCCCATGATGGAAGACAACGTGTCGGAAGCCATACAGACCAATGTTTACGGTACACGTACCGTGGCCGACCTGGCTGTGAAGTATGGGGCTGAAAAGTTTGTGATGATATCAACGGACAAGGCTGTCAATCCTACCAATGTGATGGGATGCTCCAAGCGTATTTGTGAAATCTACGTGCAGTCGTTGGCCAAGAAGCTGCAAAAGCAGGGTGGACATGTCACCCAGTTTATCACTACTCGTTTCGGTAATGTATTGGGTTCCAACGGTTCGGTTATTCCCCGCTTCCGTGACCAGATTCAACGGGGTGGCCCTGTGACAGTGACGCATCCTGAGATTATCCGTTACTTTATGACCATTCCTGAGGCTTGCCGACTGGTGCTTGAAGCCGGAAGTATGGGTAACGGTGGTGAAATCTACATATTTGATATGGGACGTCCCGTGAAGATTGTGGACCTGGCCAAGCGTATGATTAGTCTTTCGGGGCGTACGGATGTGAAAATCGAGTTTACGGGACTGCGTCACGGTGAGAAACTTTATGAGGAACTGCTGAACGTGAAGGAGCTGACCAAGCCTACCTATCATGAGAAAATCATGATTGCCACTGTGCGTGAGTATGACTATGACGAAGTGAAGGACCGCATACAACATCTGATAGACGTAAGCTATACCTACGACCAGATGAAGATTGTGGCCGCCATGAAGGACCTTGTTCCTGAATTTATCAGCAAGAATTCGTGCTTCGAGGTTCTTGATAAGAAATAAGGCAGGAACGCCTGTAGCCGGAGTCGCAGCCGGTGCGGATGGAAGCAGTATGCGGAGTATATGGGGTTCGCATCTGTACAGCCATCGGCACCGGCTGTAGTTTTTTAAGTATCCAGGTCGGACGTTGCTAATAGACAAAAAAATAACGCGGATTGGATGGATAGGGAAGTGTTTCCCTCAGGGTTCCATCTTAATCCGCGTTAGGCTTTTAATGGCAGCTGGCTCTTTGGTTCCGATTATAAGGAGGGAACTAAAGAGCAGATGCTTATGCTTCGTGTGATGAGAAGTATTTCAGGAACTGAGTACGCTCGAAGGTGTTGATGCCGTTCAGGTCGCGAACATTGAGCATACCTTTGAACTGGGCAATGCTTTCCATGCCCTTGCTTTCCATCCACGTATTGATGAATGTCAGGTACTGGCTGATGACAGAGGCTGACTGCTGGTAGAGGACGCTGCATATTTCTACTGCGGAAGCACCGGCCAGGATAGCCTTTACAACGCCTTCGGCAGAATGTATGCCTCCTGAGGCTGCATAGTCGAGCTTGCTGACAGCGGCAGAAGCAATGCCAATCCAGCGGAGCGAGTGGCCCAGGCTGGCTTCGTTGCTGAATACGTTGCCGGCAGTTTGGGTCAGCTTTTCGATATTGATATCGGGTTGGTAGAAGCGGTTGAAGAGAACAACGGCTGCGGCTCCGTTGGCATAGAGCTGGTCGATGAGAGCCACGGGGTTGGTCAGGTTGTCGCCCAGTTTCATGATGACGGGTATGTTGACCGTCTTCTTGATGTGGCGCAGAATGTCGATGTGGCGCTGTTCGAAGCTGCCATAAGTGTAGTTGACTTCGGTTTGCAAGGCCAGGATATTGATTTCGAGGGCATCGGCTCCGGCTGCCTCAATCTGGCGGGCGAAGTCAATCCATTCAGCATCCTGATAGCAGTTGATGCTGGCAATGATGGGCACGTTGCACAGCTTTTTGCTTTCCTTGATAAGGGTGAGGTACTCATCCAGCTTGTGCTGACGTACGTAGGCAGCCAGGTATTCGCTGCCTTCGGGATACATGCCCGGATCGCCCAACTGGTCGGCTTCCATTCTGATTTGCTCTTCGAAGAGCGACTTGAGTACGATGGCACCCGCACCCGCTTCACAGAGCTTTTGGTTTTTCACAGCATTGTCGGTCAGGCCTGAGCTGCTGACAATAATAGGGTTCTTAAGTTTCAACCCGGCAAAAGTAGTTTCTAATGTTGCCATGATATTGATGTTGCTAATGGGCTTTGGGGTATTTGGTTACCCGTCGGCCGTGGTTGTTAATAATTTCTTTCTCCGAATATCTTGCTGCCTACCCTTATCAGAGTGCTTCCGGCGGCGATGGCTGCATGATAGTCATGGGACATGCCCATGGATAGCTCCTTGAAGCTGTCGTCGTTGGCAAACCAGCGTTGCTTGGCTTCTTCAAAGAATGTATGTAGAGAACAAAATTCTTTATCTATTTGTTCGGTATTGTCGGTGTTGGAGGCCATGCCCATAAGTCCGCACAGCTTGACGTTGGTTAGCGTCTGCCATTGTCCTTCGTCCAGCATCTGGCGGCATTCATCGAAACTGAATCCGAACTTGGTCTCTTCCTGTGCGATGTGGAGCTGCAGGAGGCAGCGTACGGTGCGTCCTGCCTTGGCAGCCTGTTTGTTGACTTCGGCCAGCAGCTTGAAGGAGTCGATGCCGTGTATGAGCGACACGTAGGGCACAATGTATTTTACCTTGTTGGTTTGCAGGTGACCTATGAAGTGCCATTCAATGTCTTTGGGCAAGCTGTCGTGCTTGGCCGAGAGTTCCTGTACCTTGCTTTCGCCGAAGATGCGCTGTCCGGCCTGATAGGCCTCAAGGATGGCTTCGTTGGGGTGGAACTTGGATACGGCCACCAGCTTCACTCCTTGTGGAAGTTCGTCCAGTATTTGTTTCAGATTGTTGGTAATGGTCATGGTTAGTTGAGAGTTGAGGGTTGAGAGCGGAGAGTTGAGGGTTGAGAGTGGTGAGTGGAGAGTTGAGGGGGGGATGGGGCAGGATACTGCCCTGTCCCATGCGGTCAGGACTCTTCACTCAATGTTTTTTCAGTTTACTGTACTTCCGGCTTGTCGTCGGGTTCGGCGCTGAAGGGGTAAACGTCCATGATGGCTGTTTCGGCTATAGAGGCAATCTGATAGTCGGCCATGGTGCCCTTCATGCCTTCGTCCAGCTTCTTCACAGCGTCGCGCAGGTCGGCAGCCTGTACCAGCACTTGTGTGGAGGTCTTCTTTTCCACACCGCTACGCTCGTCCAGGGTGATGAACACCAGTTTGCTCTTGAACCAGCGGTCGGCAGCTTCCTCGTCGCTGGGGAAGAGCTCGCTGTAGTTGGCGCGCTTGATGTCGGACACGGTGAACTCGCCCGAGATGAAAGGTGTCATTTCTTCGATGATGCGTGCTTCGGCTTCGGTGAAGCTGAGGGCATCAACCAGATAAGGTTCGGTTACTTTCTTGTTCATTCCGTTTTCCATTGTCTTCTCATAACGGATTTTGCATTCAAACCAAGTATGCATTGCCATGATTCTTTTCCTTTTTTAGTTAGTACTTTATCAAAATAATCATGCAAAGGTAAGAGAAAAAGAATAAAAACGCTGACAATTTGGGCAGAAGATTTTGCTTGCGCGGCTTTTTGGGGGCGAGCAGGGCAGGACGGGGGTACAGAAAGGGGAGGGAATGCACGGTTCTTCACTTTTATAAAGTGGCTGCTTGCTCTTGTTCCAGTACGCATGAAACAATGTTTCGGTACGTATGAAACAATGTTTTAGTCCGTGTGAAACAATGTTTCAGCAGTACTGGAACAAGATGAAACACCAAGGCTGGCAGCGGCAACAGGTGAATCTTCATTTCCCCTCCGGCTAAAACACTACTTCAGTACGGTTAAAGCGTTGCTTTGTCCGTACTGAAGTAATGTTTCAGCGGCCTCACATGCGTACTGTGATGGCATTGTGTCCCTTTTATTCCACGGCAGGAACAGGACTTTCCTGCCTGCCGTTCTTCTGCTTTTGTGCCATCGGCTGCGACCTTAGGAGAAGCGCGAGATGATTTCGTCGATGGAGAAGCTGCCGCAGAGTGGCTGTACCACGAGCTTGCCGGAGATGATGTCGAACATCATGTCGGCTACCTTCTGGGGGACGATGTCAATCAGGGTGTTGTTCTTCTCGTCGTGCAGCGAGTAGGTTTGTAGCAGCTGGTTGCCTAGGCTGGCGGCGGTGAGCAGGAAGTGGTTGTTCAGCTTGTCAGTGTCAACCAGGTCGGCTGCCAGCACTTTGCCCACTACGCTGTAGGTACGCATCAGCACCTGATTGTCGTCGCTGGTCAGTACGCTCTTCAGTTCTTCGGTCTGTATGTCCATCTCGATGGCACCGCTCTCGGGCAGTTGCTCGTTGCCAGTGTAGAGGCTGCCGAGGTCGGCCAGCGAGAGGTTGAACATGCGGGCCTCGCCGATGGTGCGCAACTCTTCTACGGAGAAGGCGCTGGGCAGCAACAGGCGGATGTCGCCCTGTATGGCTACCTGTGGGGCGTTGAAGGTGCCGGTGATGCAGTTCTTCAGGTGCAGGTGCTTGGTGGCGAAGCTGCCGCCCAGTACGACGCAGTTCTCCAGAATGGCTTCGTCGGCAAAGATGCTGCCTGCCACGAAGGCATTGGTCAGCTTGACGGACTTGGCGTTGATGTCCGACAGGAAGTAAAGGCGTACGTTGCTGTTGAGCGAGGCAATGGAGTCGGACGAGGCTACGGCCTTGCGGAAGGTGATGGGACCACGTGCGCTGGAGTCGACGTGCAGTTCGAGCTTGGTGTAGACGGCTCCTCTTATTTCCACGTCGCCCTGGGTGATTTCCAGCTTGTGGGCATAGACGGCTCCTTCTATCACGGTATTGCCCTGTATCAGCACGTTACGGTCCAGTTCGGCCACGGTCTTGGGCAATATGGCGCCCTTCACGAGGTTGTCGTTCAGTATGATGTCGTTGTCAAAGTTTACTTCTTTCAGTTCTTTCATGGTGATTGTCGTTTTTTTAGTGGTTTAACGTCAGAGGTGTGTGGTTGTTCCACAGTTTCAGGAGGGTTTGGGCTATGCGGCGATCCTTTTCGGGGCCGTAGGTGGCATAGTGCGCGTCGGTCAGTGCGGCGAGTTCTTCGGTGATGCGCGCTTTCTCTTCGGCCTTCATTTCGGTCCAGCTCAGCCGCGGGTCTTTCAGCACTTGGGCTATCTCGTCGTTGATGCCAGCAGGATTGTTGATGGCCTGGCTGCAATACACTTTTCCTTCCGTATGATTTCCTTCGGCTGTGTACAGATAGGCGGCGGGTACGCTGTAGGTCTGCCGGTTGTGTCCGTTGGTCAGTATGTCGGCCAGGCGGAACTTCAGTCGGTTCTGGCCTTCGATGAAGTCTTTCACACGGCGGATGACCTGCGCGGTGAAGTATTTGATGCGCGATGCGGTGATTTTGGTCTGTAACAGCAGGCTTTCCTTTTGTCCCAGGATGGAGGCTGTCATCAGCATGGAGTTGGCAGGGCGCATCAGTTCTTCGTCGCTTTCCTGCACCAGACGGAAGGTACGTTTGTCCAGCGCATAGATGCGGTTGCGCAGCTCCTGGTCGTAGGCTTCGAAGGTTTTGATATAGCGCGACTTGATGAGGTTGTAGTCGTCTTCCATGCGTTTCCTGATGGTCAGCAGTTCCTTCTGCTGGGCAAAAAGGGCACCCACGAGGGCTTTGGCGTTGGCTGCCTCTTCCTTGGCCTGCATGGTGATGTTGCTGTTTACCACCTGGAAGAAACCGTCGTCCAGGCTTTGTCCCAGCCTGAGCGAGTTCTCTTGTTTGGACTTCTTTTCAGCCTGTTCAGCGGCTACGATGCCGGCCTGCAGCAGGTGAAGGCTGGTATCGCATTTGTCCACACTTCTTTCAAACGGGTCGCTTTCTACATACACATCGACGTAGATGGGTTCTTCAACGGTGACGCTCCTGCTTCCTCCCGATTCTGATTTGGGATAGGTAATGGTCACCGTCTTGCTGATGGTACCCAGGTATTTTTGTTTGGCTGCATAGTATCCCATAGTCTATTCTTTTTCGGTCGTTTTCCAGTTGTTCTTTTCCATTAGCTTCCGCATGGTGGCGGCCACTCGTTCGGACAGATGGTTCTGTTCTATCAGGTTGTTCACTTCTGCTTTTATGTCGTTGCGTTCTTGCGCTCCACCATTGGTCCAGGGCAGGTTGTTGAACTGAGCCTTTACCGCATTGTAGATGTGCGATGCTACCCGTTCGGGCAGTGACTGGGCAACGTAGACATTGGATGTCTGTGTATTGCCACTGGCGGTGGTACAGCAGGCTACGGGCACGCAGGTCTCCTGTCGGCAGTCTGCCGGCAGGGGGTGCATGATGCGGCGGGTGGATATTTTCTGCTCCTTGTCTTTCTTCAGATAGCGGTACATGGCTTCTATCAGCCGGTCGGCCTCTGCCTTGATATGGGCAGCCACGATGGCCTGGCTGACGGAGAGCGATTCGGACTGGTTGACCGGCACGGCGGCAATGTGCTCCATGATGCGCGAGTCAATCTTCTTGATGTCTTTCTTTACAAAGTCAATGATGTCCTTGTCGAGGGCGATGATACGGTTCTCCAGTTCCTTGTTCAGGTTATTGAAGAGGGAGATATTACGCTTGGTTATCATGGCGTAGTCCTTGCTCATGCGCACTTGCAGGGTGGCCAGTTCTTTGACCTGCTGAGCCAGTTCCATGGCGTAGGCCTTGGTTTCGCTTTGCGACAGTGCGCTCTTCTGGGCTATCTGCGATACGATGAGGTCCAGGAAGCCGCCATTGATGTTCTTGCACAGGTAGTCGGTGGCCTCGGCTTCGGCTTTCAGCAGCGATTCTTTCATGACGACTACTGCACCGGTTGTCAGGTTGACATTCTCGGAAATGCTGTTCATCTTCGAGGCCATGGGGGTTGTATCTACACTTACACCAAAATTTGCCATAACTTCTTAGTCTTGTTTTCTGTTGTTGGGCGGACTGTATCTTCTGTAGGTCTTGTTTGGTAGCACTAACAGGTGTCAGCCGCTGAATGATTTAATTTCTCGTTGTCCCTGTTACAGGGGTAAGCTCCGTCGGAGGAGGTCGCCTGTCAGCTGCCGGCTTGCCGCAACTGTTCTTCTTGTTGGTCGAGCTCAGCCAGCGAGGCTTCGGCTATGACATTCAGGTCGATGGACATGTGTTCGTTGGTCACGGCTTCCACGTCGGGCGTGGGCGGCATTTCCGATACTTGTGCAAAGAGAGGGTTGACTGCCAGTAGCGGCTTGCGGCGGGCATCGAGGGCTTCGGCGTTGTCGGCGGCCGATATGGTGTCCTTGGCGACGCGGTCGCGCAGCGAACCGTCGTAGTATTCAATGTAGGCAAAGTCTTCGGCCCGTTCGTCGATGTCGTCCTTCAGGCGGGTCATGTAGTTTTCAAAGTCTTCCTGTGCTTTCTCAAATTCCTTGGTCTGCATTTCGTAGGCAGCCAGCATCTGTGCGCTGCTTCCCTTGTCGGTTTCCAGTTGCTCATCTTCTTTCTTGCGTTTCTTCAGCATGCCCGATTTCATGCTTTCTAATGAATTGAGTGTGGTTTGTGCGGCCAGGAACTTGGTCAGGTTGGCACGCATCAGGTTCTTCAGATCGTCGCTGGTAGTGCGGTTGCGGCCGTAGAAGTTCTCGGTGTCCTGATGCCACTGGTTCAGGTAGTTTATCTTCTGGTCCTTAATGTTGTTGTAGATACGCAGGCGCTCCATGCGGCTCTCGGCCAGCAGGTTCTGTACGATGGGGGCTACGATTTCTTCTTGAATCTGGCTGATGCAGAAGGGAGTTGTAGTCTTGCTGCCGTCCTCGGCTACCCAAATGTCGGACGTGATGTTATAGCGTACGCGTGAGCTGGGTTTGAGCTGGAAAGGTGTGTAGCGTTCTACCGCTTCGCTGTAGTTGAAGTCTTCGGTTCGCATCTTGGCAATCTCGTCGGCTTCGAGCTCGGGCGAGTAATGGTTGTATGAGGCTTTCAGCATCTTGAACAGCAGCTTGTTGGAGTCTTCCACCAGTTTGTTGGCCGAGGCTACCTTGAGCTTGCTGATGACTTGCACGGAGGCTGCCGTCTTGCGGATGAGCTCGCGCAGGATGTGTTCAAACTCCAGACTGTTCTCGGCCAGTGCCAGACGGGTATTACTCAGTTCGTTGAAGCAGTCTATCTCCTTGTCGAAAGCGTGTGTGCTGAAAAGTTCCACTACGGGTTTGTCGGCCGTGTCGGTAGTGGCGTAAGTGGCGAGCATATCGGTGTAGGCCGACTGGGGCTTGATGACCGGCAGCTTTACGGCGATGGTGCTGATGTTTTGTAATGTCTGTCCTAATATACGGATGTGACGGTCCATGGAAGTGAAGTAGTCGTAGTATTTCACCTTCTGGATGGAGCGTGAGTAGTTGTCGGAGTCTACTTCGGTGACGTCGTCGGCCGTCTCCACGATGGGGGCTTCAGATACCAGTTTGCCCAGCTCTTCCACGGTGCTGTTCAGACGTTCTTCATCGTTCACTTTTTGCAACTCAAACTCGGTGAGCGGTTCTGTTCCGGTATAGTCTATCAGGAAACTGCGGTTCTCGTAGGGCAGGCGTCCGGCCAGTGGCACGTAGACAATACCCAACTTTTCTATCCGGTAGTCGCGGAAGATGTCCTTGTGCTTTTGTTGCAGGTCGGCTATGTCTTTGTCTACGTCTCTGACGGCTTGTTCTGCTTTTTTCTTCTCAGAGTTCTTCATAATCAGAAAGATGATAGCCAGCACCGGTAGTACGGCAAGTACATACATGCCGGCCGTCACAATGCCTGCTACGGCTGCTATAGCCGTTACGGCCAGCAGTCCGATGGCAATCTTCACGTTAAGTGCTTTTTTCTGCAGCAGGACGTTGCCTGTAGCTTTCAGCGTGTTCTTCTCAGCGATTTTCTTCTCGATGGCAATTTCTTCCGTCACTATCTTCTCGGCTGCAGCCCGGTAGTAGTCAAACGCAATCTTTGCCTGGTCTTGGTAAATGTCGTGCGAGTCCGCGAATACTTTCCCTGTCATAGCTGTTAGTATTTAAAGTGAATAATATTTAATAAGGTATGGAAATGTAGCCTTTGGGCTGTATGTCTGACTGTCAGTAAGGTAGGGCCATACGTTTTTTCAAGACTAGCGTGCAGCGTTGGGCCAGTTCTGTAAGTTGCCTGTTTACGTCGGGGCTACCGGGTTGTTCCAGCAGGCGTTCCATATTGGTAAGCAAATCAAGGATTTCCTGTTCCAACGTAGCGGCCAAGAGTGAGCGGCTGGCAGTGAGATAGCCGGTACGTTCGACCACTTCGGTCAGCGACTTGCGTGTTGCATCGTCCATGTTGGCAGGAAGTGAGGCTTGCAGCATGTGTGCACGGTCTTTCAGCAGTGCTATGTGAGAGGTTTCGGCTCGGTGCTGATGCTCCAAGTGCCCGGCATGGCGCGATGCCATACCGCCAAAGTAGATAGAGGTGAGCAGTAGCAGCAGCCAAAGACACTGAGCCAATATCTGCCAGATGAGTGGTACGTTGAGCCAGTAAAACGCGGCAACCGATATGATGACCACAGCCGTATAGAGCCAAATGCCCAACCAGGAGATGCCATATCCTGCACTCTCGCTCTCCTCGGTGTCGGAATGGCGAGTGAAAGACGGGTAGCCAAATATGTTGGCCAGGTAGGCACACGTTAATGCCGCAGTGTTGAGCGCAAACAATTCAGGGCTTGTCTGGAAAAACAGCACGTAGAGTACTGCAATTAGCAGACATTCACCGAGAATGATTAATATATATCTGAATAAGTTGTACATGGTGTGTTGGTGTATTTAGATGGTTATGGCAATGAAATAGGAAATGGAAAGAGAATGCCTCTCCAGCATAGTGATGCAGGAGAGGACAAAGGGTCAGAACTTATTTTGTGTGCCACACTGTGGGCAGAAACGTGCACCGTTGAGCGGTGCTCCGCATTGGCGGCAGGTGTCGGCCTGCTTCAGCGGATGTCCGCATTGCGGGCAGAACTGGGCATCGTCGGGGCAAAGCGTGCTGCAGTTGGGGCATTTCACCTGCTGCTCGGGTATAAGCACGGTGCCGCAGCTGACGCAGCGCTTGTTCTTGCGGTCGTTGTCGGCGCCACACTTGGGACAGGGCCAGTATTCGTCTCCACAGTAGGGGCAGAACCTGACGTCGGATGTGTATTTCTTTCCGCAGTTGGAGCAGTAGACATAGTGTGTTTCGGGCTTGTTCTCTTCCTTGCGCGGAGCAGTCTCGGCTCGGTTGGCAGCCGGTTGGCGCGGTTGGATAGTAGCTGGGTCGGGGGCAGCCGGTGCCGAATTATTCATCATGCTCATGGCCAGCATGGCGCCCAACAGTCCGCCGTCGCCGTTTGAAATGTTATTCATGGCTTTTTCTTGTATGTCGAGCATGCGAGCTTGTTGGTAGGTTTGTGGGTCGTAGCCAAATCCGCTGGTTATCTGGCGTGCCTCGTCGCTGGTGTCAATGCTGAGGCTACGCAGGTTGAAATCGGTGAAAGTCAGTCCGTAACTTTCAATAAAAGGAGAAAGCAGTGCAGCCAGTTCTTCCGAGATACGCGAGCGGCGGGCGTTCAGTGAAGGCAGGTCGTAGCCGTTCTGGTCGGCCAGGGTGGCTATGCGGGTGGTCACTTCACGTATGAAGCGTCCGTTGAAGCGTTCTTCAATGGACGTGTCGTAGAGGGGCGACTCTTCGTTGACCAGTTTCAATAGAAAAGGTTCGCTTTCGGCTACTTTCAAACCATAAGTCACATCGGCTACCAATGGCAGTCCGTTAGGATATCGTGGGTCGGCCACGGTGAACATGTCTGTCTGTGTACTGATGTTCAGCAGGTCGGCTTTGTTGATGTACCACACTTCGGCCAAAAATGGATTTTGCCCGCCAAAGGGCAGACCGAAGAGTTTACGAAAGATGGGGATGTTGGCAGTATCCAGCGTGTGTTTGCCGGTACTGTATTTTTGTTTCAATTCGCCGTTGATAAAGAGCAGAGCCTCTTGCGACATGCCTACGTTCAGTTGTGTTTTGGACGACAGGTTGATGTTGGGATATTTATAGGCAAATATTTTTTGGCCGTTTTGGCGCCATACGGGAGCATCTATGATAGCCATAATGAGTGTGTTTATATAGTTGTTCAAAAAGTTAGCAGACCAAGGCTGTATAGGCAGACGCATCGGGTAATGATGCGTTTCCGATTTTTTCTACCTAACAAAAATATCATTATTTTGTCGGTTATGACTTTGATAAGCAGACTTTTAATTTAAATTAACTTCACTCTGTTCACTCTATCCCTGTTTTCCGGGATAAGGTAAAGGTGAAATACTCAGTTGATATCAATTTTGTTCTATCAGCAAAGTAGTTAACTCCGATAGTCTTGGTAGTGGACTCTTGTCGAGCTGGCTGTGGATTGTCATAAGGTGAGGGGGGGGAACAGCTGTCAACAGGGAGTTTGAATGCAGTCTGGACATCATTAAACAGACATCATAGACCTTATTGATTCACTATAAGTTTGATGACCGTTTGTTTGTTAAGAGATGCCCAGGACTGATTAATGACCGGATATACTTGTTTTTCGACCGGATAGACATTAAAAAGCAATTCTGAAAGCGTAGCGCTATTTTTAAAAATCCTAAAAAAATTATATTTGCAAATTGAAACTCCCTTTGATGAGAGCTAATTTGGAGAGTAAGTTTGATGTGAAATAAATTGAATATGATAAGATTTATAAGACCTTGCTGTGCCCGTCGGCTGGCTGTATGGGGATGTTTGCTGTTGTGTGTGCTGCTGTCGTGCGCGCCTCGTCAGAAAAAGGTGTATGAAAGGCAACGTGATGCTGTCGATTCGCTTCTCATTAGCCGCTACGATTCTATTTATACTTATCCGGCTGATATGGAACAACGTTTCAGAGCTGCTCAGAAGGGGGTAACCGATAGTGTGGCCTATTATAAGCTGGAACTTTTTTCGGGATATTGTCTTTTCCTGCAAGGTTATGTAGATAGTGCTTTACGGATGAATACCCGTGTGGAAAGCTACTGTCGCGCGCATGTCCATAATAAAGCTTTGGAGGCTCAGTGTTGGAATCATCGTTTTGCCATGCTTCAGGCTTTGTCACAACGCGACTCGGCCATCGCTTGTCTGCACCGTGCTTATGATGCACTGATGTTATCCGACGATCGTTCGGAACTGGAAAATGTGTGCATCAACCTGGCCGATCAATATAGGCAAAAGGGAGAGTTGGCCAGTGCTTCACGTTATTACAGGCGTGCTTTATGGCTGGTTGATTCGTTGGGGTCGGAGCGCATCAGGTTCAGTATCTATACAGGATTGGCGCAGGTTTATGCCGACCTACACAATTTCCCTCAGGCTCATCATTATTTTGACATGGCAGAACGAAATCCGGAACAGAGGCTCGATTATGAGAACTATATATTCTTTAATTCGCGTGGGAACTGTTATTACTTTGAAGAGAAGTATCCGGAGGCTTTGGCCAGTTTCAAGCAGGCTTATGCCGTATGCCGACGTTTCAATCAGCCATCGTTCGATGCACTTATTGAGGCTAATATAGGCGAAGTCTTTACGCTGATGGGACGTGATGATTCAGCACATTACTATCTGGACAAGGCTTATACATACTTTGAAAACGACCCGACAACAGGAGAGGAAGTAATGTTTTATCTCAACAGTCTGCGGGCTGCTCTGGCTTTGAACGAAAACAAGCTTGATCGCGTGAACTACTATTTGTCCAAGCCCTACGACCCGCTGAAAATAGGCCCTCTCTACATGTACTTGCACAACAAGCGTTTTATGGAGTATTACGCACGTAAGGGAGATTTTACCCGGGCATACCATTATAGGATGGCGGTGGAACAATATGACGATTCCATGCGTAATTTGCGTCATGCCAATAATATTGCAGAAATTGATTATCGTTATCGGCAGGATACTACATTGTTGAAGCGTGATGTCATGATTGCCAATGGCCGTGCTCAGTTGTCAGCTCAACACAATACATTGGTATTGGTCTTGTCATTGCTGGTCATCTTTATTTTAGGTGCGGCTTTGGCTATTGTGCACATTAGGCGTAAGAATGAACGTGAATACGGACGACAGTTGGCATTGGTAGCACGACTACGTATGGAAAACGTGAAGAACCGAATTTCGCCGCATTATGTGTTTAATGTGCTCAATACAGTGATGCCCGTTTTTAAACAGTACCCCGATCTTTCACATTTGCTGAAGCTTTTTATTCAAGTGCTTCGCGGTAATTTGTCGGCGTCCGATCAAATTGCCGTGACGTTGGCAGATGAAGTGGAACTGGTGAAAAATTACGTAACCCTGCGTCGCGAAACCAATCCTAATGTACCCCGTACCGAGTGGGAAATTGACCCGGCTGTACCTATGCAGACGCAGATTCCTTCTATGAGTATACAGATTCCGGTGGAGAATGCTTTGAAGTATGCCTTTGGCAGCGAGCCATCGGCCGATGCTTGTCTGCTGGTGCATATTACTGTTGCAGGGCAGGGGGTACTGATTGGCATACGTGATAACGGTTGCGGGTATGACCCCGGACGTAATGACAACTCGGAACGTGGTACGGGCAATGGATTGAAGATGTTATTCCGCACAGTAGAACTGCTTAACGGTAAAAACACAGAGCCAATGAAATTTAGCATTAGCAATCTTTCTGCACAGGGAGGCCAAGGTACCTTGGTCAGTCTTTATGTTCCTTTTAACTACCAATTCAAACTTTAATAGAATGACAACAAACATTACTGCTATTATCGTTGACGACGAGCCAAACTCAATTCGCAACCTGGCGGATGACTTGGCTGCTTATCCTGAAATAACGCTTTTAGATACGCAAACATCTCCTTTGAAGGCTAAGAAGAGCATCATCCAGTATCAACCCGATATTTTGTTTCTCGATGTTGAGCTGTCTACTACCAATGGCATCGAACTGTTGCAGGAGGTGAGGCCTTATATTTATAATAACATGCATGTGGTGTTCTATACTGCGTTTGATAAATACATGATTGATGCGCTGCGCGCTTCGGCGTTTGATTACTTGCTGAAACCCTATCAGGAGGATGAATTGCGGCAGATAATAGAACGTGTGAAACGAGAAAAGGCCAGCAATCCTATCAATTTTGAACAGGCTATGCGCCAGCTGTTGAGTAACGATTGTAAGTTTGCTGTGCAGACGGTGAGCAGCCTGCTGTTGCTGCGGCGTTCTGAAATTCTTTATTTCCATTATTCCGATGAGGGGCGTTGCTGGCACATGACGTTGACCAATATGGAGGATTATCGCCTTCGCCTTAGTACGAAAGCACGCGATATATTGAGTTTGAGCTCTTCGTTTATTCGTATCAATACAGACTGCATTCTCAATATTGATTATCTTTCTTCAGTAGAAAACAGTACGCTGCGTTGTGTACTCTATGCACCTTTCAATAGTTTGGACCTGGTGGCCAGCCGTCGGCATTATAGCAAGATAAAAGAAGCATTAAAACTGTTGTAGAAAAATAACAGCCAGTTGGACTTTTTTTAAACCGACTGAACGTTGCAATGAGACGTTCAGTCGGTTTTTGTTTTTTGGGGTCTATTTGTTTATTTTTATTTGTTTAATTTTGCTTACAAATTATGTTATAATGACAGATGGAATAGGGATTGTCAGTCAATGACTTTTTTGCTTTCCTTCATCTGCCGTATTATGGGGCATACTAATTCATAAATCATAATTAAGGACATGAACATGAAAAAGTTTATTCTTTGTTTTCTTGGTCTTTTCTGCCTGTTGCAGCTTTTTGCTACAACGTTGGACGATGACAAGAAACAGAAATTTGTTTATCCTCAGAAAGAAACTCCTGTGGGTATAGACAATTATTTGTTTTCTACCTATTATTATAGCGGAAAGAAAACCTATAATTTACGCAATTCGGTGTTGAGTAGCTCGGGGCAGGTTGCCGATATGAAGATTAATCCTTCGGGCTCGTCTTTTGCTGTACTTTCGGTAAAGGGTAAGAAGGCTACGGTATTGGTTTATGATTTGTGGGCTGCTAATAAAGTAAAATATGAGTTTGAAGACGATTTTACTCCTGTGGCCTTATGTTATGCTCCCGATGCACGTACGCTGGCTATTGCTACAGCAGCCAATGAACTTCTCTTCTATGATACTCGTGATTACAAACTTCAGCAGAAACTGTCGCTTCCGTTTACCGCAAGAAAGTTGGCTATTAGCGGAAACAATTACTTTGTTGCTGCTTCGGATGGCAAAACATTGGGAGTTTGGAATCTTCAGACACAAGAATTACGTAAGAGTATTGAAGCTGATGAACAAGTGAACAGTTTTGCTTTTTCGGCCGATGATAATATGTTGGCTGTACTGACTTCCGATGGTAAGCTTGCTACCTACGATACACGTACTTTCTTCATTCTACAGACTTATGAAGCCATGGGTATCGGTCGCAGTTGTTATTTCCATCCTGATGGTAAATATATTGCAGTAGTGACGGGTGAGAACCGCATCTCTGTAGTGAACCTGATGGATGATACCGATCGTGAGTATATTGATAACGAGGTCGGAGGTATTACCGACGCTCGTTTCCTGAAGAATGGAAAAGGAGAAATATTCTTGGCCTACAACACGGTGAATGCCATTTCTTATGAACTGATGAGCACACTGCTGCCCAACTATAGCAAGCTGATGAGCGATGAGCTGAACGACCGAATGAACACCTGGCTTAAAATGATGCCTGGCGAAACGCTGGAAGAGTACAATCAACGTGTGAACGATGAAACGCGAGCACAACAGATGAAACTTTTTGAGCAGGAGATTGCTACCCGTATGGCTGACAATCTGGTTGAACGTTCGGAGGTTACCTTGGGTAATTATAATCCTTCTTCCAACATGTTGGCTATAGACTTCAATACCATGCCTACCATTTACCTGAACATACCGCCGGAGGAGGTAAATGATTTCATGGATCCGGGTAATTTGGAATTCCGCAATGCTCTCTACGGACTGACAAAGAACGATAATTTCGAGTTGATTTATGCTGACGTATTCAACAAAGTTTCGGGTAAGACATATACGTATGATAACCGAAATCGAGAGTCGTTTGATTACCTAAAGTCGGATGACAACTTTATTCCACTTGATTTGGTGCAGAAATCGAATATGGATGAAATCAAATTACAGGAGATTAAGGAAAACATCATTACACAGGCCAAGCAACAGAATACCATATCCGACCATACTAAAATTTCGGTCAATGCCGATGTTGCTTCGGAAGTAGATGCCTCGGGAAAGAAAATCATGAACTATAACATTACTTTTACCTATGAGGTTGAGCAAGGTTTTTCTGCCAAGGAAGATTTCGGACCGGGTAAGTACGTGACCGAACAATCGGGAGCAGCCATGTCTATGTTGGCCATCATGAAGACTGCGTTTGAGGAAGAGTTTGCCCAATATATCAGGGATGGTAAGAAGCTGCGTGTGAAGATAACAGGTATGGCCGATGCAAGCCCTATTAATGGCAAAATAGCTTATGACGGCTGTTACGGCGAATACAACAATGAACCTGTCTACAAAGACAATGATTTGAGTAATATCACAGTGACTCGTCAGGGCGGCATTACCCAGAATGACCAGTTGGCTTTTCTGCGTGCTGTGGGTGTGAAGGATTGCATTACGAAGAATATTCCGGCCTTTGGCCAGATGCAGTCCGACTTTACCTATTATATTGAGGTGACCAAAGAGAAAGGTAGTGAATACAGGCGTATCAAGGTAGTTTTCTGTTTTGTTGACGCCTTCTGAGCTGAAATAACGTGAAGAGAGAATAGACAAGAAAAATGAAGAAACATGTATTGTTGGCCGTCCTTTTATGGTGGGGAGCTGTACCCTTGGCGTTCAGGTTGCAGGCACAGTCTGTCGAACAGGCGGCGGCCGAGTATCGGAATTTTGTAAACCTGAATAACAGTAATGCTGATAAAGGTTCCCTCTATGGTGCTCTTTATCGCTGCTATAAGGCATACTTGGCTGTACTACAGTCGGCACAGCCAGACACACAGGCTTACAATCAGGCCAAAGGTGTGTTGCGCGACCTTTATCCTTACTTGCAGAACGGGGCTATCTACAATTCGCAGCAAGGCAACCAGCAGAATGCCCTTATCTTTGCGCAGGCCTATATTGACCTGCCGCTGATGGACGCTTTTAAGGGAGTTCATTTTCCGAAGGACGGATACTATCCTACGATGGCTTATTTTGCCGCTTCAAATACCTATAACCTACGCGACTACAGGAAAGCCATCGTCTACTTTCAGGAATACCTGAAGACTGGCGAACAGAAAAATCGTAAGAATGTCTTTACTTACATGGTGAAGGCATGCACCAATGTAGGCGACCTGGGGCTGGCTAAAGCTGTTCTGGATGAGGCTGTAGCCAGTTATCCATCAGACTTCAATCTGCTGTCCATGGCTATTAACTGCTGCATAGACCTGAAAGACAACGAGGGATTGCAGAAGTTCGTGTCGAAAGCACTGACCATGAAACCCAATGACAATACCCTGCTCAATATTCAGGGTAAACTGTATGAAGACACTCAACAGTACCAAAAGGCACTTCAGGTATATACCACCCTGCGCAATAACAACCCGCGCAACCTGGACATACACAAGCACCTGGGACTGAACTACTACAACCTGGGAGTGCTCTACAATAATAAGAGTGTGATGGAACAAAGTGCATCGGCTCAGAAGAAACTGCTTAAGCAGTCGGAAGAATACTTTTCTGCCGCTGTCAGCATATTAAAAGACGTGGTAGCTTCCGATCCAACTTCGTTGAAGTACATGGAGGCGTTGGCCACTTCTTATTATTGCTTGGGGGATACAAACGAATTGAATGCTGTGAACGGCAAAATCGCTTCGCTAGGTGGACAGACTGTGTCAACCAAGTCTATCCCTTCGCTCATGGCTTTCAACGAACAGTCTGTACCTCAGAATGGAGCTGCACAGACGGCTGCTCCGGGTTACAACAGCAGTCAATCCTTCTCTGCATCGCCCACACCGGTGACCAATCCGGATGAGATTCCCGACTACCAGCAGTTTGCCAAACAATATGTAGAGACACGAATCAAAACTTGGCAGACTAAAGACCCTTATGAAACGGTGGATGAATACAAGAATCGTGTAACTGAAGCTTCGCGCGATACCAAGGTGAAGCAACTGCTGGCCGAGGCCGAGAAGCAGTACATCGCTACCTATGCACGTAACGTGCGCTTTACCGACATGACACTGAAGCCTTACGATGCTGACAACCGGGCCTTCCTGGTTGAATCTGAATTTGGAGAACTGGTGGTTCCTGTTCCACGCGAGAACAACGAGGCGCGCATCTTTGAGAGTAGTTGGCGCGGCATGCAGTTCAAGGACCCACAGTTCTGTATCAACAACGGTCGTCTGGCATTGGCTAGTCTGACCTTTGTTACGCCTACGGGTAACTCTTATCGTTATGACAACAAAGATGCCGTGAACTACGCTGCCACCAAGGTTGACGTACAGTTCGATGCCATAGATTACACGGCACTGGCCCAGGCCGGAGCATCGTCTTCTGCTCCCGCTTCGCGCGTGACTACGCAGGAGATAAGGGTGGGTAGTTCGGATGTAGACATCAATATTCCGGAGGTGAAGACCACGAACGACAGGACTTTTGCCGTTATCATTGCCAACGAAAACTACAGCATGGTTTCCAAAGTGCCCATGGCGCGCAACGATGGGGAGACTTTTGCCCTCTATTGTGAGAAGACCTTGGGTATGCCCAAGAGCAATATCCGTTTCTATCCTGATGCTTCCTATGGTGTCATGCTGCGAGCCATGCGCGACATCAAGGACATCTCCAATGTCTATGCCGGACAGATTAAAGTTCTCTTCTACTATGCCGGACATGGAATTCCGAACGAGGCTACTAAAGATGCTTTCCTGCTGCCCATTGATGCCGATGGGCGTCAGACCGAAGGTTGTTACTCGCTCAATAAACTCTACACCGAATTGGGAGGCTTGAATGCCAACTATGTGGTGGTCTTTCTTGATGCTTGCTTCAGTGGTGCCCAACGCGACGGTGGTATGCTGGCTTCGGCTCGTGGTGTGGCTCTGAAAGCCAAGAAGGAAGACCCGCAGGGCAACATGGTGGTATTTAGTGCGGCATCGGGCAATGAAACTGCTTATCCCTACAAAGACAAGGGACACGGTTTGTTTACTTACTTTCTGTTGAAGAAATTGCAGCAAACCAAGGGAGATGTTACGCTGGAGGAACTGGGTGAATATGTGATGGAGAATGTGAAGCAACAGTCGGTTGTTGTCAACCGCAAGGTGCAGACGCCTACCGTTTCGCCTTCGTTCACGCTGAAAGATTCGTGGAAAAACCTGAAACTGAAACCGTGATAGAGGGAATAAATATTTGTCATACATTAATTAGAATAGAAAAAATGAAAAATCGTGTGTTAATCATGGCGGCTCTGTTGTTGGGCTCGCTTCATCTTCTGGCCCAAAACAAAGTGACGGGTACCGTAACCGATAAGGATGGTAATCCCATTCCGGGCGCAAAGGTAGAGGTGAAAGGTGGAACAGAATCGACTATTACGGAATTGGACGGTACGTTTGTGCTGGAAACCAAATCGCCGGTCAAGAAGGTGAAAGTTTATTATGTGGGCATGCAGTCCAAGGAACAGAAAGTGAAACCCGACATGCTCATTAAGATGTCGAATAGTAGCTGGTGGCGTGAGAAGCCTGATAAATACCGTTGGTTCCTGGGGGTACAGGGAGCATTTGTTGATGTTGAGGATCTTAGACCTTCATTTGGTTTGATGGCTGGTCGGGTTAAGAATATCGGTTGGTACGTTAAAGGATTGTATAGTCATGTGTCTTCATCAGGTGATCAAATATCATCGCCTGAAGATAGTTATTCGCATTGGCTTACAGGCGATTTGGATTACAGTTACTGGAATGCGACAGCGGGTGTAATATGTCGTCTAGGGTGTCCTATTCATCTGTATGTGGGTGGAGGCTATTTTGGCCGTTCGGTTGTATGGAAAACGTATGATGGTACAAACTTGGATTATTCTCCCGATTGTATTTCTGGATTTACGGCCGACGCAGGTCTGATGCTGAAGATGAAGAGGGTGTTTGTTAATTTTGGTATGTCGATGAATCTTGTGAAAACTGAACTGTGTGACTTTTTTGCGGCTTGTAACTTTGGTATTGGTTATTTCTTTTAAAAAAGGAGGATGATTTATGAAAAAAGTATATACATTTTATGCTTGGCTGCTGATGTTATGTGGATTTGTGACAAGTTGCCAAGAATTGCAGGTACCCGATAATAACATTCCGGTGGTGTATACACGAGAAGTGATAAATGTTACCAGTACTACTGCTTATTTGAATTTTGAGGTTGAAAATGGTGGAGCCGATTGTTGGCTTGTGTTTCAGATTGGTACTTCTGCTGATTTGAGTGATGCTTGGGAGACAGAAAGTAATTATGTATCGGGATTGACACCAGGTACTACCTATTATTTCCGTGCGCTGGCTCGTGGTTATGTTAGCGAAGACAAGGTGAATGAAGTCTATGGCGAAATTCTTTCGTTTACTACGCTGGAAGGGCTACAGTTAGGCAGTGTGACGCTGACTGACTGGGACGGTTCGAAAGTAGAATGGAACGAGTCTCCTTTGGGCGTGACTTTAGCTATGAACAACGCTTTAATCTATCATAACTGGGAAGTTTATGCCAATGCCACGGGGTGGCAGCTACCTGAGGATAACGTTCAGTTGGAATCTGTTGAAAAACTGTTCGTTTACTGGCCGTGGTCGAATTCTTATGTAGACGATAGTTATGGCACATTGCCTGTACAGACTTATAAATATCTAGGTACGGATTATCTGTATGGCGAGCAGAGTGTCAATCAAGAGACATCGGTGGTTGATATCAATCTGAAGCATACTATGGCAAGGGTTATTATCCATTTCTCGATAGCCGAAAGCAATCAGGCGGACAATGTCGGAGTCAATGGCTTCTCCATTAGCAATGGCGACGGTGTGTTGCCTACCGATGGACGGTTGCTTTTCAGCGAGAGTGGGTTCATAATACCTTCATCCAATGCTTACAATGAGCCTTTGAACTATGAACAGGGCTTTGAGCTGAGCAAAGGAAGTACGTATGACATTGTTATCTATTCTATTCCGACGGATAAAACCGGTCAAGTGGTGTTGACCATGCGTCTGTCCAGCGGTTCACAACTTTCTACTACGCTTGACATTGCTTCGTGGAAGGCAGCCGCAACTTATGAATATAACGTTGTTTGTGATAATTTGTCCATTTCTATTACCGATGTGACAGTGGAGGATTGGAATAATAATGATGGTGGTGAGATTGTGGTGACTGATCCTCAAGTATGACAACAACAATACATTGAATGACTGATTAATGGAAGAAAGAATATACAATATGAAGAAAACATTTTATTCTATAATAGCAGGTGCTACATGGTTGGCTTCTATGCTGTCGGTGGTAGCCTGTAGTAGTGAAGAAGAACAGGCTTTGTCGGATGGTCGTGTTCCTCTTGAGGTAGAAATTGTCGGTGTGCAGAATACCCGTACAATAATTGATGGTACGGCTTTGCCCGATGGAAGTCAGTATGGCATATTTGCCATGCTGGGTGGGGGTACAACAGATGCAGTGGAGAATGGAGTCAATGTGCAGGTTGATTACAATAACGGCAAGAGCACACTCAGAAATCCTGTCTATATTCCTGATAATGCAGATGTTCCTGTTTATGCTTATTATCCCTATGATAGCCAAAACAGTGATTTGGCATATTTGCGTCAAATACCCGTAGAAGCATCTTCGCAGACAGACTATCTGTATGGCACCAGTGTGGATGCCAACAATAATTTTTCTTTTGCTAATGCTTATAATCCCAAAGTCCGGATTCACTTTAGGCATGCTTTGGCACGTGTCAGACTAAATGTTCGTAAGGCTGATGATAATGTCAATAGCTATAAGTTGCCTTATGTAGGTTTACAAAATGTATTGTCATTGGGGTGGTTTGACCTTTATGAGGGAGAATTGGCTAAGTCGGAAGGTAGCATTAACTTGTTGGCCAAGCCGTCCGAATATGTACTTGATACTTCCGAAGACTTACTGACTGTCGATTTTCTTGTATTGCCTATGAATACGGCAATGCAATCCGTCACTTTGGGATTAGGTGATAATTATGATGCTTATAGCCTGACAGCTCCTATGCCTGCTACAGAATGGAAAAGCGGACAGCAGTATACCTATAATGTGACGATACGTGATAATCACATGCCGGCAGCTGCAACCAGGTCATTGGAGGTTAGCCAACCTATAATAACTTTATGGGATAGTGCGGAATGAAATAGGTAATGCCCATTATTGGGTGATGTTTGAATATTAAGAATGCGAATGGCGTTGATGGTACGTTTGATGACTGAGACCATTGATGCCATTTGTATTTTTGGGGGAGTGAAGGTTTACTCCGGGTTTGAGCTTATCTGACTGAGATAGAATGATAAATGAATGTTAAGTTATAGATGAAGCTTGTTTGTTTACAGGGCAATTGCTAAGTTTGTGTATCGTTTGAAAATACAGGAAAAACAATACATGAATCGAAATCAATAACAGCATGATGAAAGCTTGTTGTATCCGCTTGTGCTTGTTGCTTGGATGGTTGCTGCCGCTTATGGCGGGCTGTAGCAAAGAAGAAGTTTGGACGCCTTTTGGGGTGGGAGAGTATGGCTCGTATTCCATGTTGCCCGACCATGAAGTGTATGAGTTGGAAATCAAAGGTGGAACTCCGCCTTATCGGGTGGAGACTCCAGAGCCGGAGGTGGTGGATGCTACTTTGCACCAGAATGCGGGTGGCGGCTGGATGTTGCGTCTGGAAACACGGGGAGAAGAAGGCCGTAGTTGCCTGGTTACGCTGACCGATGCCAGTGGCCGTGCAACTTCTGTTCAGGTTATGGTTGATTGTGTACGTCTGTGTTACGTTTGTCAGGCAGAAAAGTTATTCCTTTCATCTCGTGTATCAGGGCTGGGACTTGAACGGGAGATTGAAGAACTTATGAATAGCTGTCCTTATCCGTTTGTCGGGAAATCCCTCTGTTTGGACTTTAGTTCGCCGTGTGGCGGTTGGCTGTCCGAGGATGCTTTCCGCAATGTTCCTTTCACGCTGGATGCTGGGCGTGAGAATATTCGCTTTGACTTTCCCGGCGGGGATAGCCGTTCGTTCGCTTTGGTAGGTGAAGTGTGGCCCGAAGACGAGCCCAATCATTATGCCCTGTTGCCGAAGTTTGCCTTGCCGCCTGTTACATGGCTAGTGGAAGACTTTACTGAAGAGTTCTCCCGGCAGTACCCTGGGGTGTTGATGGAGGGCGATTTTGTGAAACGTGGCTATTGCCTGGAAGTATTATGGTGATGGGTGGAGGCACTTCTTTCTGTTACGTTTTTTTGGGGATATATGAAAAGAATCCATTACCTCTCTCTGCGGTAAGAGCTATTCATCTTTGGTACTATCTGTTGAATGTATTTTATAAGTTGGATAGAATTTGTTTGTATGTTGTTAAACATGTTGCGCATCTTTGTTATTTTGATTGTTTTTTTGCAAATATTAGTTAAGGCTATTTTTTATTTAACAATAGTTCGTTAAAAATTAGCCCAGCCTAAGCGGCTCTGGCAGTAAATAAAA